>CADEEH010000048.1 GCA_902826305.1 uncultured Burkholderiales bacterium | reverse complement strand
ACCGCGGCGCCGACGAACGGGCCGAAGAACGTGCCCATGCCGCCGAGCAGCGACATCATCACCGCCTGGCCCGACTGCAGGTAGTGCAGCGAGTCGACCGGGACCACCGACAGATGCAACGCCCGCATCGCGCCGGCCAGTCCGCACAGCCCCGCGGAGAGCACGAACACGAGCAGCTTGGAGCGCGTCACGTCGTAGCCGCAGGCGGCGGCCCGTTTCTCGTTCTCCCGGATCGCCTCGATCACGGCGCCGAACGGCGAGGCCAGGATCCGCGAGACCAGCCACAGCGCGGCGGCGACGAAGACCAGGATCACGTAGTACTTCGTCGTCGGGTGGGTGAAGTCGAGCCGCCAGCCGCCCAGTTCCATCGCCGGCACGCGGATGCCGCGCAGACCGTTCTCGCCGCCGGTCCAGGCTTCCGCCTTGTAGAACGCGTAGTAGAGGATCTGGCCCAGGGCCAGCGTGACCATCGCGAAGTAGATGCCGCGGGTGCGGATCGCGAGCCAGCCGACGAGCGCGCCGACGACCGTGGCCGCGGCGACGCCGATCAGCACCGCCAGCCCCCACGGGACCTGTGCATGGACGATGCTCATGCCGGTCAGGTAGCTGCCGACGCCGAGGAACGCCGCATGGCCGAACGACAACATGCCGGTGTAGCCGAACAGCATGTTGAAGCCCATCGCGAACAGGCCGAAGATCAGGATGTTGACCGCCAGCGCCTCGTAGGGCACCAGCAGCGGGAACACCAGCAGGAAGATCAGCGTCGCCGCCACGCGATGGCGCTTGATCGTCAGGTACAGCGAAGTCATCCGGCGGCACTCATGCGGCTCACGACATCAGGCCCGCCTTGCCGAACAGTCCCTGCGGCCGGACGAGCAGCACGAGTGCCATCAGCACGAAGATCGACAGTTCGGCCAGCGGCGGGGCCAGCAGCGACGTGAGGCTGAACACCACACCCACCAGCAGGCCGGCGACCACCGCACCCGGCAACGACCCCATGCCGCCCACGACGGTGACCACGAACGACTCGGCCAGCACGGAGATGCCCATCTCGGGATTGACCGCACGGGTCGGTGCCGCCAGCACACCGGACAGGCCGGCGATCGCGGTGCCCAGGCCGAACACCAGCAGCCAGACGCGCGAGACATCGATGCCCAGCACGCGGACGATCTCGGGGTCGCGCGCGCCGGCGCGGATGATCAGGCCGTAGCGCGTCTTCTCGATGAACAGCCACAACCCCAGCACCACGACCGCGGTGGCGCCGATCAGCGTCAGCCGGTACAGAGGGAAGTGGCCGAAGCCGAGGTTGACCGCGCCACGCAGTGCCACCGGCGTCGACGACGGCACCCCCTCGATGCCGAACAGCACCCGCATCGCCTCGATCATCACGTAGCTCAGTCCGAAGGTCAGCAGCAGCGGATAGTCGATGCCGCGCCCGTACAGCGGCCGCACCAGGAAACGTTCCGCCGCCAGGCCGACCGTGCCGACCACGAGCGGCGTGACGACCAGGCTGACCAGGAAGCTCCCGGTCAGCGTCTGGAAGTAGACACCGAGGAACGCGCCGACCATGAAAAACGCGCCGTGGGCGAAGTTGACCACCGTCAGCATGCCGAAGATAAGCGACAGGCCGATCGCCAGCAATGCGTAGATCGCACCCAGCCCGATGCCCGACACGAGCTGCAGTGCCAGCAGCTGCGGGGTGATGCCCTCCACGATGCGTTCCTCGCCCGAAGCCCGTCGATGTGCTCAGGCCTTGTGACCGAGTTCGGCACAGCTGCGCAGGTTGCCCTCGTCCGGCGGCTCGATCGAGACGACGTTGAACACGTCGTTCTTGTCGCGCATGTTGCTCGACTTGGACTCGACGATGATCACCGACTGCACCGACTGGTGATCACACTTGCGGTAGAACTGCTCCCCCTTGTACCAGTTGTACTTCATCCTGCCGAGCGCCTCGGCGACCTTCGTGCTCTCGGTGCCGCCCGCGTCGACCACCGCCTGCAGCACGCTGCGCACGCCCGCATAACCGAGCGCGCCGTAGTCCGAGGGGACGGCACCGCCGTGGGCGCGGCGGAACTTGTCGTTGAAGGTCCTGGCCGCCGGCACGGAGTCCTCCATGCCCCAGTAGTACGACGTGCCGCCAACCACGCCGTCGAACGCGTCGGCGCCGCCGGCCAGGCGCGAGGTGAACAGCAGCACCGGCGTGATGATCCGTGTGCCCGACTTCAGGCCGAAATCGGTGGCCTGCTTGACCGAGTTCACCAGGTCGCGCCCGAAATTGCACAACACCAGCACGTCGGGCTTGAGGGACTGGATGCGCGGCATGAACGACGAGTAGTCGGCCGCGCCCAGCGGGTGGCGGATGTCGGCCAGCGTGGTCGCGCCCAGCGCCTTGCCGGCGCGCTCGAAGCCGCGGACCATCTCGTGGCCGTAGGCGTAGTCGGCGGTCAGGTAGACGATGCGTTTGCCGTACTTCGGAAACGCGTAGCGCGCGACGGCGCCGGCGGTCATGTGCGGGTTCAACGCCTCGTGGAACGTGAACGGACTCCAGTCCTTGGCCTCGTTGATCGCGTCGCTCTGGCTGATCGAATTGAAGATCACCTTGCGCTCGCGGGTGACCGCGTTGATCGACAACTGCGTGGCCGCCGACAACGAGCCGACGACGAAGTCGACCTTGTCCTTCTCGATCAGTTCCAGCGTCCGGGTGGCCGCTTCGCCGGGGTTGAGCTTGTCGTCGCGCACCAGCAGTTCGCAGCGTCGGCCGTTGAAACCGCCGGCATCGTTGAACTCCTTGACCGCAAGTTCCGCCGCGCGGACCTGGTCCTGCGCCTCGGCGGAAAAGGCGCCGGTCAGCGGTGTCGGGAAACCGATGCGGATCGGCGCGGACTGCGCGCCGACGATGTTGACGGCGAACGGCGAGGTGGTCAGCACGGCGCCGGCCGCGCCCGCCCCGAGGAGGCGACGGCGGGCCGGGTCCGTCGGACGGACGGGGTGATCGGAACTCATGGTGTGTCTCCTGTGGTCGAACGTTGCATGACGGGTCATGCGGGGTGCGTGCCGGTCTCTGGAATGCCGGCTGGTCCTCAGTCGATGATCGCCTCCGGCGGCGGATGCTCCAGGTCGATCGCGGTCTCGGCCATCACGTAGCGGGCGTCCTTCGGCAGCACGGACACCCCCTGGCCGCAGGCCCGCATGTAGGTGCCCAGTCGCCGCGCGCGCTGCAATGCGGCCTGGCCGGCGGGCAGGCGGTCACGCTCGTAGGCCCGCAGCGCCTCGGGTGTGGCGCCGTGCCGTTCGACCGCCTCGACCAGCGCCATCGCGTCCTGCATCGCCTTGGCCACGCCCATGCCGACGTGCGGCCGGGCGACGAAGGCGGCATCACCCAGCAGCGCGATGCGCCCTTGCACCAACGAGTCGGACCAGACGTCGAAGATCGGCTGCAGGAACGGCTGGCCGCATTTCCCGATGATCTCGACGAACGGCGCGGCCAGCACCCGGCGCGCGTCCTCGCGCATGCGGGCCACCTCGCGCCGCGACACCTTGGCCGGCGGGATGCCTTGGGCATGGTGCACGCCGTCGTCATCGGTCAGCAGTTCGACCAGGCGGTGCGTCGCATCGGCGGGCCGGTACCAGACGAAGTTCCAGGCCCGCCGGCCCGGCATCGTGCTGTCGCCTGGGCCCGCGACCGGATAACCGACCAGTTGCTCGCCGGGTGGCAGGCAGAAACTGAACTTCTCGAATATCGCCTCGTGGGTCCGCGCGGAAAGCGCGGATTCGTCGCATAGGCCGCGCCAGGCCACGTAGCCGACATACTCGGGCTGTACCTGGGGCCACAGCTGCTGGCGCACCGCGGAGCGGATGCCGTCGGCGGCCACCAGCAGGTCCGCCTCGAACACGCCGCCGGTGCCGGTCACGAGCACCCCGCCGGCGTCCTGGCTCACCGACTGCACGGCCTCACCCTGCAGATACCGGATCGCGGACGTCTGCCGCGCGAGATCGAGCAGCAGCGAGTACAGCAGGCTCCACGATGTCAGCACCTGGGGAAGTGCCATCTCGCCGAGCAGGTTGCCATCGACGTCGAATGTGATGCGGCCGGGGACCGGCACACCGAGCGCGAAGTCCGCGGGCATGCCGCAGCGACGCAGGCCGTCGACCAGCACGGCGTGGGTGACGATGCCGGCACCCCGGCCCTGCATCGGCCCGTCGACCCGCTCGAGCACGACCACGTCGTGCCCCGCACGCGCCATCAGGTTGGCGGTCATCAGCCCGCCGAGTGAACCCCCCGCGATGACGATGCGTGCCATCGGTCAGGCGCCGGGGTCGGCCTTTTCGCTGGCCGGATAGTTGAGCTCGATCACCACGCCGTTCGGATCGTCCAGGAACACCTGGTGCAGGCCGAGCGCCGGCACGGTCCGCTCGCGCAGCGCGATGCCGAGTCGGCCGAGCTTCGCCAGCATCGGCGACAGGCCGGTGGCGAAGAAGGCGACGTGATCCACCGCACCGCTGCCTGTCAGCGACGACGGGTCGCGATCGCCCAGGTACTTCTTCAGGCCCTCGGGATCGTCCGGATCGATGCCGATCACGTGGACCACGGCATTGGCGGTATCGGCGTGATCGCCCCGGTACATCCACAGGCCGGGAAACGGGAAGTCCGGGCGCGGACCGACGGTGAGTCCGAGCACGCCCTCGTAGAACTCGCGCGTGGCCTCCAGGTCGGTCGTCCGGATCGAGAAATGGTTCAGCGTCAGGCTCATGATGCGCTCCTCGCAGTGACGGGCTCGACGGTGCCGGCGGGTTCGAGGGCCACGCTGGCACTCAGATAGCTGCGCACCCGATCGGCGATCAGCCGATCGTCGTCGAGCGCGGGATGGTCCGGATGGATCGCCTGCCCGTAGACGAAGGCGCGCAGGCCGCCATAGAAGACACCACCGTGCAGGCCCATCAGCAACTCGTGTTCACGCGCCGTGGTGCGGGCCCGGCTTCGGCAGCCCCGATAACGACGGGTCTCCCGAACCAGGCGCGGAAACAGCCGGTCGCCGAGCTTGCCGAAGAACCGGTCGGTGATGCTGCGGTCGGTCAGGCCGGAGAAGATCAGGATGCGAACGAACTCGCGGGTGAGCACGGTGCGCGCGTAATCGACGTAGAAACGGACCAGTTTCGTCTCGACGTCGAGCCTGCGATCATCGAGCAGCCCTTCCCACTCGGGTTTCCAGCGGCCCTCGAACACCTCCAGGTAGACGCGGTCGACGAGCGCCTGTTTGGTCGGGAAGTAGTGGTAGACCAGCGTGTGGGTGACACCGATCGCGGCCGCCAGCTCGCGCATCTGGGCCGCCAGGCCGTGCTCGGCGAAGAACGTGATCGCTCCCTCGACGATCTGCCGCTCGCGTTCCACGCCGTTCATGCGGCGACGCACCACCCGGACCTGTCCCGAGCGTCGTTTCGCCGCGGTCGATCGGCTGCGCGGCGCGGTTCCTGCAGGCTTACTGTTTACCAAGGGGTCAATCATCGGTAGCATCATTGAGCAGGCGGTCAACTAACGGTCCGCCCACAATATACTCAATCGTCACGACGTATGGAACTCGAAGGTGAAGTGCTGATCGGCGCCCCGCGCGATCGTGTCTGGCAGGCGCTCAACGATGCGGCGGTGTTGCAGCGCTGCATCCCGGGCTGCGAGGAAGTCGTCGACGAGTCGCCGACGATCCGGCGCGCGCGGGTCATGGTCAGGATGGGCCCGGTGCGGGCGCGCTTCAACGGCACGGTGTCGGTGTCCGAGGCACAACCGCCGCAGCGCTGCGTGATGGCCTTCGAAGGCTCGGGCGGTGCCGCGGGCATGGCCTCCGGCCGTTCGCAGGTCGCGCTGCACGAGGATGGTCAGGGCACCCGTGTGGCGTACACGGTCAAGGCGTCGGTCGCCGGCAAGCTGGGCCAGATCGGCGGCCGGCTGATGGATGCGTCCGCCAAGCAGCTGGCCGATCAGTTCTTCGCCGCCCTGCAGACCCAGTTGGAACCGGCGCGGCCCACGCCCGGGGTGGCCGCCGAAACGATCGCTCCTGCCGCGACCGCCGAACCGGCACCGGTCGCGCCGGTCGTCGCGAACCCGCAGCTCGCCGCGCCACCTTCCGGCGGCCTTGCCGCGTCCGAGGCCCCGCGAATGTTGTGGTTCGTGCTCGGTGCGGCCTCGACCGCCCT
The DNA here is from genome assembly GCA_902826305.1 of uncultured Burkholderiales bacterium. GTDB lineage: Bacteria > Pseudomonadota > Gammaproteobacteria > Burkholderiales > Burkholderiaceae_E > CADEEH01. The sequence continues at coordinate 24,619 of CADEEH010000048.1, read as the reverse complement.
CGGGGTCTGGATCGGCGCGCGCCTGTTCTGACCGGATCGACACGGAACGAACGATGAAAGCACCCCGTTTCAACTACGTGAAAGCCACCTCGATCGACCACGCCCTCGCGCTGCTCGGTGAACACGGCGACGATGCACGCATCCTCGCCGGCGGGCAGACGCTGCTCGCGACACTGAACATGCGGCTGTCGGAGCCGACGCTGCTGATCGACATCGGCCGGCTCGACACGCTGCGCGGCATCGAGCGGCGCGGCGAGCGCCTGCACATCGGCGCCCTGTGCACCCACACACAGATCGAATCGTCGGCGCTGGTCGCCGAATGTGCGCCGCTGCTGGCGATGGCCGCACCACACATCGCCCACCGCGCGATCCGCAACTCGGGGACCTGGGGCGGCTCGATCGCGTACGGGGACCCGGCGGCCGAGTGGCCATGCTGCCTGGTCGCGATGGATGGCGTCGTGCACGTGCAGGGGCCGCGCGGGGTGCGCACGATCGCGGCCACCGAGTTCTTCGCCGGGCTGTACACCACCGCACTGGCGCCCGACGAGATCGTCATCGGCGCCGACGTGCCGGTGATCACCGGCGCCGACTGGTTCGCATTCGACGAACTCGCCCGCCGCCGCGGCGACTATGCGATCGCGGGCCTGGCGGTCGCGGCACGTTTCGACGGCACGGTCGCGAAGCGGGTCAATCTCGGCTTCCTCGGCCTGGGCACCGCGCCGCTGCGCGCGCCGCGCACGGAAGCGCTGCTCGCCGGCAGGACACTGGAACCGTCCGTCATCGACCAGGCCGTGGCCTCGCTGGCCGCTGAACTCGACCCGCTGCCCGACCTGAACCACCAGGGTGACACGAAGCGGCACCTCGCCACGGTGCTGGCGCGCCGCCTGCTCGCCGCCGCCCACGCCAGCCGTGCGGCACTGGCGGCATGAGGGGGAAATCCATGGCCGACCTGTCCTTCATCGAACTGACCGTCAACGGTCAACCCCAGCAGCGCGGCGTGTCGCCACGCACCCACCTGGTCGATTTCCTGCGCAACACCCTCGGACTCAAGGGATCCCACCTGGGCTGTGAACATGGCGTGTGTGGTGCCTGCACCGTCGAGCTCGACGGCTCGATCGTGCGCGGCTGCCTGACGCTCGCGGTGCAGGCCGACGGCCGTGTGGTGCGCACGATCGAGGGGCTGTCGGACGACGGGGACGTGAAGGACCTGCAGGAAGCCTTCATCCGCCACAGCGCCTTGCAGTGCGGGTTCTGCACGCCGGGCATGGTGATGGCGGCCAAGGAGCTGCTCGAGCATCGTCCGGATGCCACGCGCGGCGAGGTGCGCGAGTGGATCAGCGGCAACTTCTGTCGCTGCACCGGCTATCACGCGATCGTCGATGCGATCTGCGAGACCCTCGATCGACGACGAGCCGGCACGACCGGGCCCCGGGAGGACACCCGATGACCTCGATCGTGTCCGAGCCGCGGTCCGGCACCGAAGTCGAGGAGCGACCGCCCGCCGTCGAGACCCCGCTGCCGCCGGTGACCGAGGATCCGCGCTACATCGGCGCCCGTGCCGAGCGCCCCAGCGCGCGCCGGCTGGTGCAAGGCCAGGGCACGTACCTGGACGACATCGAATTGCCGCGGATGGCCCACGTGGTCTACTGGCGCAGTCCGCTCGCCCACGCGCGCATCCTGCACATCGACGCCGACGCCGCGCGGCGGATGCCCGGTGTGATCCGCGTCGCCGACGGCCACGACATCGCGCGGGTCTGCAAGCCGTGGGTGGCGACACTCGCCCATCTCGCCGGCATGAAATCCGCGCCGCAGTATCCGCTCGCACTCGAACGCGCCTGCTGGCAGGGTGAACCGGTGGTGGCCGTGGTCGCCGAGACCCGCGAGCAGGCCGAGGACGCGCTGCAGCTGGTGCAGGTCGACCTGGAACGCCTGGCACCGGTGGTCGACATCGAGACCGCGCTGGATCCGTCCACGCCGGTGATCCATCCGGACCTCGGCGACAACCTGTGCTTCGCGCGCAGCCTGGACACCGGTGGTGTCGACGATGCGTTCACACGGGCCGATGCGGTGGTGCAGACCACGTTCGAGTTCGGCCGGCACACTGGTGTCACGCTGGAGCCGCGCAGCCAGCTGGCCGACTGGAACGCGGCCGAGCAGCACCTGACCGTTTACCATTCGTTTCAGGCGCCGCACATGATGCAGGATCTGTACGCGCGCCAGTTCGACCTGCCCGAATCGTCGATCCGCGTGATCTGCAAGGACGTCGGCGGCTCGTTCGGCATCAAGGTGCACGCGTATCCGGACGACTTCGCGACCGTGGCGCTGTCGATCCTGTGCCGCCGGCCGGTGAAGTTCGTCGCCGACCGGCTCGAATCGTTCACCAGCGACATCCACGCCCGTCATCATCGGGTGCGTGCACGCCTGGCGGCCAACCGCGACGGCGAGATCCTTGCCTTCGAGATCGACGACCTGACCGGCATCGGTCCGTACTCGATGTTCCCCCGCACCAGCGCGATCGAAGGCAACCAGGTGGTCAACCTGGTCGGCGGCCCTTATCGGCACAAGCAATACCGGGCGCGACTGAACGTCGTGTTCCAGAACAAGACGCCGACCTGCCAGTACCGGGGCGTCGGCCACCCGATCGCCTGCGCGGTCACCGAGGGCCTGGTCGACCTGGCTGCGCGCCGGATCGGCATGGACCCGCTGGAGATGCGCCGGCGCAACGTGATCCCGGATGATGCCTATCCGGCGACCGGGGCCAGCGGGATCAGACTGGAAGTGCTGTCGCACGAGGCCTGCCTGCGCAGGATCGAACGGATGATGGACTACGCGGCGTTGCGCGCCGAGCAGAAGGTGTTGCGCGAGCGCGGCATCCACCGCGGCATCGGCTTCGCGACGCTGATCGAACTGACCAATCCCAGCGCCGCGTTCTACGGCGTCGGAGGGGCGCGCATCGCCTCCCAGGACGGCGCGACGTTGCGCATGGACCCCTCGGGTGCGGTCACCGTGATGATCGGCGTCGGCGAACAGGGCCAGGGCAACGACGGCATCTTCCGCCAGATCGCGGCCGACGCCGTCGGTGTCGACCTGGACAAGGTGCGGGTCGTGACCGGCGACACCGACGTCACGCCGTATGGCGGCGGCACCTGGGCCTCACGCGGCGCGGGCATCGGCGGCGAGGCGGTGCTGCTCGCGGGCAAGGCGCTGCGCGCCAACGTGCTGAAGGTGGCCGGTGTGATCCTCGGGCGCGACGCCGCCGGCCTGCTCGTGCGCCGCGGCGAGATCGTCGACCGGCAGACGATGGCGCCGCTGCTGCCGCTGCACGAGGTCGGCCGCATCGCGTACTACCGCTCGGACACGCTGCCGGCCGACTTCACGCCGGAACTGACGGTGACGAGGCACTACGCACAGCGCGATTTCCCGTTCATCTTCACCAACGGCGTGCAGGCCTCGTATGTCGAGGTCGACCCCGACACCGGCTTCGTCAGGCTGCTCAAGCACTGGGCGGTGGAGGACTGCGGCCGCGTCATCAATCCGAAGCTGGTCGACGAACAGATCCGCGGCGCGATCGTGCAGGGCATCGGCGGTGCATTGCTCGAGGAATGTCTGTACGACGACGAGGGGCTGATGATCAACGCGAGCATGGCCGACTACCTGGTGCCGATGAGCGCCGAGATGCCCGACATCGAGGTCGGTCACGTGCAGACACCGACCCGCAGCAGCCAGCTCGGCGCCAAGGGTGCCGGCGAGGCGGGCACGGCGGGAGCACCGGGAGCGGTGATGAACGCGATCAACGATGCACTCGCGCCGCTGGGTGCCGAGGTCTGGTCGCAGCCGATCACGCCGGAGAAGGTGCTGCGTGCGCTCGGACGTGTGCGCTGACCGCCGGCGCGAGTCGTGACCCCGCGGTCGCGTTCGCCGGCGGCGATCGATACTCGGCGCGGATTTGCGGCATGATGGATCCCTATGCCCCCGACCGAACAAGCCTTCCGCCTGCCGCACCTGATGCTTCCGCGCCCGGGCATCGATCTTCGACGCTGGAGCGTCATCGCCTGCGACCAGTACACCAGCGACCCGGACTACTGGGCACGTGTCGCCGACGAGGTCGGTGATGCGCCCTCCACGCTGCACCTGATCTTCCCCGAGGTGTTCCTCGCCGCGGGTGACCGGGACGGTCGCATCGGCCGCATCCAGTCGACGATGCGTCGCTATGTCGACGACGGACTGCTGCGCGAACATGCCGGCGCCGTCCTCGTCGAACGCACGCTGCTCGACGGCCGTGTGCGACGCGGTCTGATGCTGGAGCTGGACCTCGAACACTACGACTATTCGCCGGCGTCGACGAGCCTGATCCGTCCCACCGAGGGCACGATCGTCGAGCGGCTGGCACCGCGGGTCGCGGTCCGGCGAGGCGCCGCGCTGGAACTGCCGCACATCCTGGTGCTGATCGACGATCCGCAGTGCACGGTGATCGAGCCGCTGGTCGGTGCGCGGGCCCGGTTCGACAAGCTCTACGACACCGATCTGATGCAAGGCGGCGGTCGCGTGACCGGCCACGCGCTCGATGCGGCCGCGCAGGCCCGGTCCGTCTCCGCGCTGCAGGCGCTGTCCGATGGCGCCGCCTTCGCGAAACGGCACGGACTGCCGGCATCGACTCCGCCGGTGCACTTCGCGATGGGTGATGGCAACCATTCGCTGGCGACCGCCAAGGCCTGCTGGGACGCGATCCGGAGCTCGGCCGGCCCCGATCATCCGGCGCGCTGGGCGCTGGTCGAAGTGGAGAACATCCACGATCCGGCGCTCGAGTTCTCGCCGATCCACCGCCTGCTGCTCGGGGTGACCGGTGATCTGCGGCACGTGTTGACGACACACTTCGGTCGGCGGGTGCAGGTGACCGAACAGCCCGATGCGGCGTCGATGCGCAACGCGCTGGCGGCGATGCCCCGCGACCGGCACGCCGCCGGGCTGGTGCAGCCCGGCGGGCGCTTCGCGCTGGTGGTCGTCGATGCGCCGCAGGCGTCGCTCGACGTGGCGACCTTCCAGGCGTTCGCCGATGCCGTGGTGGCGACGGGGCATGCACGCGAGATCGACTATGTGCACGGCGACCAGGCGCTCGCGCAGCTGGCGAGCGCCGCGGGGTGCGCCGGACTGCACCTGGCCACGCTGGGCAAGAGTGAACTGATCGGCCGCGTGGCCCGCGACGGCCCGCTGCCGCGCAAGGCGTTCTCGATGGGTGAGGCCGACGAGAAGCGCTTCTACGTCGAAGCGCGACGGATCGGCAGCTGACCCATCGGGCCGGCGGCCGCGCTGGTTGGCGCCGCGCGATCCGGGTGCGGCGCACCGCCCCGATCGCAGATGACCGAATCAGGCGGCGACACCGGGTGATGCGGTGAACGCGTCGGCGATGACGAGTTCTTCACCCTCGAGCCTGATCGGCAGGGCCGGTAGTGATCGCCGCGCGGGGCCGCTGATGACGGTGCCGGCATCGAGCAGCGCGAACTTCGATTCGTGGCAGAAACACACCAGCGCCTTCTCGTTCGCGAGCCAGGTCTTGACGTTGCAGCCCTGGTGCGTGCAGACCGCCGAGTAGGCGAGCACCCCGCCGGCGGACCGTGCCCGCGTCTCGGGGGACATGTCGGCCTCGGGCAGGCGGATCAGCAGCACCTTGTTCAGCCGCGTGTCGTCGCGTGCCTTGCCGCGCTTCGCGTCCAGCGGATACGCCAGCAGCGGCTTGCCGGGCTTGATGTCGCCGGCTCGAAGCGGCGTCGGCGTGCCCTCGGCGTCCTCCTCGACCAGGCGATCACCGGCGACGGCGGCCACGGCGGGCCGGGTGGTGACGGCCAGCGGCGCGGCCAGCCCGACAGCGGCGATGCCGATCACGCGGCGGCGCGGGGCGTCGATCGGGCCTGGGGAGGCGCAGGCGCAAGGCGCGGTGGAATGGTCAGCGCTCATGGGGTCTCCTCGTGTAGTTCGGCATACTGTCCTTTGATTGCAGAGTTTCGTTCAACCCGGACCCTGTTCGCGACTCGGCAATCCAGGGTTGATCGCGGCTGCAGCGGACGGCCGGATCGCGCCGTCGTGCGGTCTGCGAGCGCATGCCGCGGCCGGTTCAGGCGACGTGGCCCTTGAGGATCCGCTTGGCCAGGCTCCAGCGGTGCACCTCCGAGGGACCGTCGTAGATGCGGAACGCGCGCATGTCGGCGAAGATCCGCGCGACCACGGTCTCGGAGGTGGTGCCCTGGCCACCGAGGATCTGCACGCAGCGGTCGGCGACGCGCCAGACCGCCTCGGAGACGATCACCTTCGCCCGGCTCGATTCGTGCAGGCCGAGCCCACCCTGGTCCAGCACCCAGGCGGCCTGCCAGGTGGCCAGGCGTGCGATGTGCAGATCCATCTCGTTGTCAGCGAGCATGAAGCCGACCCCCTCGTGCTGCCCGATCGGCTTGCCGAAGGCGTGGCGTTCACGCGCATACGCCGTGGCCACCTCGTGGGCCCGGCGCGCGGCGCCCAGCCAGCGCATGCAATGGGTCAGGCGGGCCGGCGCCAGCCGGACCTGCGCGTAGCGGAAACCCTGCCCCACTTCGCCGAGCACGTCATCGCGGTGCACACGCAGGCCGTCGAAGCGCACGACGCCGTGGCCGCCGGGAAAGCAGCGGTCCAGCGTGTCCATGTTGCGCTCGAGCACGATCCCCGGGGCGTCCATCGGGCTCAGGAACATCGTCGCGCCGTCCTGTGGCACACGCGCCATCACGATCGCCAGGCCGGCGCCATCGGCACCGGTGATGAACCACTTGCGACCGTGGATCACGAAATGATCCCCGTCGGGCTGTGCGACGGTGGCCAGCATCGACGGATCGGAGCCCGCGCCGGGCGCTGGCTCCGTCATGCAGAAACAGGACCGGATCCGCGCGGCGGCCAGCGGTGCGAGCCAGCGCTCCTTCTGCGCCGGCGTGGCCACGGCCTCGAGCAGATGCATGTTGCCCTCGTCGGGCGCGAAGATGTTGAGGGCGACCGGTCCGAGCAACGAGGTGCCGGCCTCCTCGAAGACCACCGCGCGACCGACGTGTGACAGGCCGAGTCCTCCGTATTCGGGCGCGACGTGAGGCGACAGCAGGCCGGCGCGACCTGCCCGCGTGACCAGTTCGGTTCGCAACGTCTCCTCGGGGCCGTGTGGACCCTGGCGCGGATCGTTCTCGAGCGGGATCACCTCGTCGGCGACGAAGCGGCGCACACGCGCCTGCAGGTCGGCGAGCGGGTGCGGAAGCGAAAAATCGATCATGGTCGAGTCATCCTTGCAACGGAAGTCACGCCGCCCGCCAGGCACTTTCGGCATCGTCCCATGCGGAAAGTGCCTGCAGGTCGGGCACCCAGGCAAGCCCGGACTTGGCGTCCGACGAGGCCGCCTCGGGCGTGACCAGCACGTCGAGCAACGCCGGACGGCCTTCGGCCAGCGCGGCCTTCGCGCGCTTGATCGCGGCGGGCAGGTCCTCGACGCGTTCGACACGTTCGCCATAGGCACCGTAGGCACGCGCCATCGCCGCGTGATCGGCGAATTGCAGGCGGGTTCCGACCACCTTGCCGTGGGTCTCCTGCTGGTCGCGCACCTCGATCGCCCAGCCGCCGTTGTTGGCCACGACAACCAGCACCGGCGCCCGATGGCGGACCGCGGTATCGATCTCCATGCCGTTGAAACCGAAGGAACCGTCACCGGTGGCCACCAGCACCATGCGGCCCGGGCAGGCGAGCGCCGCGGCGATGCCGAACGGTGTACCGACGCCGATGCAGCCCAGCGGCCCCGGATCCAGGTAGGTCGATGCCGGCAGGCCGACACGCGCGAAACTGAGGAAGTCGCCGCCGTCGGCCACCACCACTGCGTCCGCGGGCAGGGCGTCGCGCAATGCGGCGACCAGGCGGTTCGGATGCATCAGGCCGTCGCTGCCGGGCGCCGCATTGGCCATCGAGGTGATCAGCTTGTCGGCCCGTGCCAGATGCTGGCGGCGCAAGTCGGCGGCCCACGCGCGATCGGTGCCCGGCACGCGGTCACCGGCCGCGACCAGCAGCGCATCGAGCGCGGCGGCGGGTGTGGCCAGGATCTCGGCGGCACCGCGACGGTTGTCGCGCAACTCGCCCGCGGTGTCGGCGATGCGGACGAACTTCGCGTCGCCGAAGACCGCGGGTGAGCCGTAGGCGAGCTGGAAATCGAGCTTGCGGCCGAGTGTGAGGATGACATCGGCCTGCGACATCACCGAGCCACGCATCGCGGCGACAACCGCCGCGTGGTCCTCGGGCACCAGTCCGCGACTCTCTCCGGTGTCCAGGTAGACCGCGCCCAGGCGATCGAGCAGCCTGACCAGCGGTCCGCCGGCACCCCGCGCGCCACGTCCGGAGATCACCAGCGGACGCCGCGCGGACCAGAGGACGTCCACCGCCGCCTGCACCGCCTGCGGATCGGGCAACAGCCGCGCCCGCACGAACGGGGCGAAACTCTCGGGCATCCGCTGCGCCGAACGCAATGCCGCCGGCACCTCGGCCCGCAACGTGTCGACCGGAAAGTCGAGGAAGGCCGGCCCGGGCTCACCCCCCTGCCCCATCGCACGCGCCACCGCCTCGTCGAGTTCCTGCAGCACCAGCGCCGGTTCACGCACGGTCCGTGCATACCGGGTGAGCGGCCCGACGAAGGTGGTGTGTGCCATGTCCTGCAGCGCGCCGCGGTTCTCCTGTGCCCGCGGCGGCGTGCCGGACAACACCAGCACCGACGCGCGGGCGACATGGGCATTGGCGATCCCGGTCATCGCGTTGGTGACGCCGGGTCCGGCGGTCACCAGAGCGACACCGAGGCCCCCGGTCAGGTCGGCGTGGGCGTGGGCCATGTAGACCGCCGCGCGTTCGTCGCGGACATCGACGATCCGGATGCCCTCGGCATCCAGGCGCATCCAGATCGGCATCACGTGGCCGCCGCACAGGGCGAACACACGGTCCACCCCACGGGCCTTCAGGAAGCGGGCGACCAGCGCGGCGGCGCTTCGGTCGGTGACGGCGGGATCGGTCATGGCGGGACTCCTTCGGTGTGCCCGGTTTCGAGGGTCGACTGGGAACGGATTGTAGCATTCGGAATTCAGAGTTCCAAATTCCACCGTGCGCTGCTACACTGCCGGCATCGAACCCTTCCTCGTGTGACGGAGCACCACGATGAACCACCTGCTGACCCTCGCCGACGCCGTGGCCACCCACGCCCGCCTGAGCCCGGCCAGACTCGCCGTGCGCGATTCGCGGCGCAGCCTGACCTACATCCAGTGGCAGCAGCGATCCAACCGGCTGGCCAACGGCCTGCTCGGCCTGGGGCTGGTCAAGGGTGACCGCGTCGCGCTGCTCGCGTACAACGCCGCCGAATGGATGGAGCTGTATGCCGCGCTGGCGGCCGCGGGCCTGGTGGCCGTTCCGATCAACTTCCGGCTCACGCCGCTGGAGATCGCCTACATCGTCCAGCACAGCGAGGCCCGTGCCATCGTCGCGCAGGACGAGCTGACCGACCGGCTCGACGCGGTGCGCGCCGAATTGACGGTCCCGGCGGACGCCTGGATCGCGTTCGGGCAGACCCTGCCCGCGGGCTGGCGCTCGTACGAGGCGTTGATCGAGGCATCCGCCGCGACCGCGCCGGCCGTCCGGGTCCTGCCCGGTGACATGAGTGCGCTGATGTACACCTCGGGCACCACCGGCAAGCCGAAGGGCGCGATCCGCAGCCACGAGGGCAGCACGCTGATCGCGCTGGCGACCGCGCTCGAGATGCGGTTCACGCGCGACGACACCGCATTGCTGGTGATGCCGATGTGCCACGCGAACTCGCTGTACTTCAGCCAGACGTTCGTGCACCTGGGCGCCACCTGTGTGATCGACGATCGACGCAGCTTCGATCCCGAGGCGCTGCTGGCCACGTTGTCGAGCCAGCGCATCACCTTCACCTCGCTGGTGCCGACGCACTACATCATGATGCTGGCGCTGCCCGAGGCGGTGAAGGCGAAATACGACGTGAGCCGGGTCGACAAGCTGATGATCTCGTCGGCTCCGGCCCGACGAGAGACCAAACTCGCGATCCTCGAGCTGTTCCGCAACGGCAGGCTGCACGAACTGTACGGATCGACCGAACACGGCTGGGTGACGCTGCTGCGCCCCGAGGAGCAGATCGACAAGATCGGCTCGGTCGGTCGCGAGTGGGCCGGCTCGGGCGCGATCCGCCTGCTCGATCCCGACGGCAACGAAGTGCCCGACGGCGAGGTCGGGGAGCTCTATTCGCGCACGGCCTACGTGTTCGACGGCTACTGGAAGAACCCGGAGAAGACCGCCGAGGCGTTTCGCGGCGACTGGTGCTCGGTCGGCGACATGGCCCGGCGCGATGCCGACGGCTACATCCATCTGGTCGACCGCAAGAGCAACATGATCATCAGCGGCGGCGAGAACATCTATCCGTCGGAGGTCGAGAGCGCGCTGGCCGCGCATCCGAAGGTGAAGGACGTCGCGGTGATCGGCGTGCCACACGACAAGTGGGGCGAGGCGGTGCACGCGGTGGTCGTGCTGCACCAGGGCGTGGAGGCGACCGAAGCCGAGCTGCTCGACTGGTGCCGGGGTCGCATCGCCGGCTACAAGCGGCCCCAGTCGGTCAATTTCATGGACGACTCCGACATGCCGCGGACCGCGACCGGCAAGATCCAGCACCGGCGCTTGCGCGACCTGATCGTCAGCTGCCCGACGTCGTGACGAGCCCTTCCAGCAACGAACCGGGGCGCCGGCGCGCTCGGCGACGGACTACACTGTCCAACAGCGAATCTCGAATTCAGCATTCATGAAGACACTCGCCGCCCAGCCCAATCTCGTCGAGCAGGTGCGCGACGCGATCCTCGAGGAGATCGCCGCCGGCAAGCTCGCGCCCGGCGAACGCATCATCCAGGAACAGATCGCCCACGCCCTCGGCGTCTCGCGCCAGCCGGTGCAGCAGGCGCTGGCACTCCTTCGCAACCAGGGTGTGCTGCAGGATGCGCCCGGACGCGGACTGCTGATCGCGCCGCTAGACCCCGATCACGTGCAGCACATGTACGACATGCGTGCCGCGATCGAGGGGCTGGCCGCACACCGTGCGGCCGACCTCGGCGCCGAACGTGCCGCCAAGGCCGGCCCGGCGCTGATCGAGGCCGGCCGCAAGGCCGTCGCCGCCGGCTCGGTGGCCAGGATGATCGCCGCCGACATGAAGTTCCACGAGTTCATCTACGGCCTGTCGGGCAATCCGCTGATCGCACCGACGCTGGAGACCCACCTGACCTACACGCAGCGCGTGATGGGTGAGGTGCTGATCCGCGACGAAAAGCCGCGCGACATCTGGAACCAGCACGAGGCGATCCTCGCGGCGATCGCGGCCGGCGACGGCGACCGTGCCGAGTCGCTGGTGCGCAGCCACCTGATCCAGGCCGCGAGTTTCATGATCGCGCGGCTGCGGACGGCGGGATCGGCGCGCGCGGCCTGAACGCCCGGATCAGCAGCCGGCGACGCAGCGGCCGGTCGCGTCGAACGCCATCGTCCGGCCGGACAGCGGGACATGCACCGGCACCTGGGTCGCCTGGATGAAGCGCTCGGTCTTGCTGCCCGGGCGCACCTTGCCGTCGATCGTGCCGACCTCGTTGGCATGTGAGGCGATCACCGACGCCGGCTTGACCAGGCTGTTGATCACGTAGGCGGCCTCGGCGGGACCGGTGGTGAATCCGTCGCCGATGTTCATCACCACGAGTTTCGCGTTGTAGTGCCCGCGCACGACCAGGTCCTGGTCGGCGGTGATGCCGGTGTCGCCCGATAGGTAGGTGACCAGGCCGTTGCTGAACTGGAGCACGTAGCCGGTCGCCAAGCCGACGTCACCGGCGATGCCCACATCCTTCATCGCCTTGCCCAGCTCGCCGCCGATGTAGTCGGGATCCAGGCCATTGCTGTGCAGCGCCGCGACCGTGGCGATGCGGATGCCGCCGACGGTCACGCTGCCGCCGAAGCGGGCGAGCATCGAGTTGGCGGGATCCCCGCCGCTGGCCCTTAGCTTCGCGGCGAAGAACGGCGGCATCTCGCTGCCGGTGACGATCTTCGCCTTCTTGGCCAGTGCGATGTTCACCGCGTTGCTGTTCGGCAGCGCCGACACCGACGTATCGGGCGCCGCACACGTGCCCGAGTTCGGCGCCTTCGTGTGGGCGTTGCCGACGTGGTCGCCGTGCAGGTGACTGACCAGCAGGATGTCGATCCGGCCCAGGCGCGGATCGTCGGCGCCGGCCACCGTGCGGCCGGGGTCGTACAGCACCCGTGTGCCGTTCGGATCCTCGAAGATCAGCGCCCGGTCCTGCGGACAGAACTCGCCATCGATGCCACCCAGCGGCGTCACTTTCACGTTCTGTGCCCACGCGGGTGTCGCGACCGCTGCGGCGGCGAGGACCGCGGCGGCGATCCGGCTCGTCGATGGCATCGTCATCTTCGTCTCCTCGTCGTTGTCGTCGGTTGCATGCCGGGCGGCTGCCGATCACCGCGCCACTTCGGCACCGTCGATGCCGTGCCGCTTCAGCGCCGTCGCGACGAAGCCCGATGCCTTCATCCGGCCGATGAATCCGTTCAGCCAGTCGCGCGCGGTGGACCGCCCCCGCGGCACGGCCATGGCCTGTTCGATGACCATGAACCGACCCGGCAACAGGCGCACACCCCCGACCCGCCGCGCATCGGCCTGCAACTGCTGCCGGACGCCGGCGGCCACCTCGAGCCGCTGCGCCAGGAACAGGTCGGTGACCGCAGGTGATGTCGGTGCCCGCACCAGCGAGGCCGACTTCAGTTCGCGCGTCAGGTACAGGTCGTAGGCGCTGCCGCGCCCGACCGCGACCCGGGTGCCCGGGCGATCCACCTCGTCGTTGTGTTGCAGCGGTGAATCGAGTCGCACCAGGTACGCGCCCTCGATGATCACGTACGGCGAGGTGTACTCCATGTCGGCCGCCCGGACCGGGTCGATCGCGACGAAGGCGAGGTCGACCTGTCGGGATTTCACCGCTTCGACCACCTTGCCCGCGGCATCGAAGGGCACCAGCTCGATCGGCAGGCCCAGCTCGCGTGCGGCCTCCCGCGCGAGATCAACCGACACCCCTGCCGGCCGTCCGTCGGCATCACGGGTCGCGAGGATCGGATTGCCGTAGTTGATCGCCGCGCGCAGCGTGCCGGTCGGCGCGAGGTCGGCGAGCGCGACAGCCGACGGCGCGCCCGGACCGGACGTCGCGCAGCCGCCGAGCCACAGGGCACCGGCGGCGGCTAGCCAGCGTCGACGTTCGCGGATCATCATCTTTCGTCCGGGCTGCCGAGCAGCACGATCTTGCCCAGGTGTTCACTCGCCTGCATCATCGCGACGGCCTCGGGCAGCCGGTCGAACGCGAACTGGCGGTCGACCAGCGGGCGCAACCGACCGCTGTCGAACCACGGCAACCAGTCCGCCCGGAAACCGGCGACCGCCTGCCCGCGCTGTTCCGGCGTGCGCAACCGATTGGACACGCCGAACAGCTGCAGCCGTTTCGTGTGCAGGGCCGCCAGGTCGAGCGGGGCCTGCAACACGCCGTCGACGTAGCCGACCATCGCCAATCGGCCTTCGTAGCCGAGCGACTGCACACAAGCCGCGAACATCGTGCCGCCGACGGTGTCGATCGCCAGGTCCGCGCCGCGGCCCCCGGTCGCCTCGAGCACGGCCTCGACGAAATCGGGGGCACGCGTGCACAGCCCGCGCTCGAGGCCGAGTTGCGCGAGCCGCGCGAGCTTGTGTGCGCTGCCCGAGGTGCCGATCACACGGGCCCCGATCATCCGCGCCGCCTGCAGCGCGGCGACCCCGACGCCCGAGGTTATGCCGGCGACCAGCATCGACTCACCGGCGCGCAGCCGACCCTGGACGGCGAGCATGTCGTACACGACCAGGAACACCAGCGGGATCGCCCCAGCGTCCGGCCAGTCGATGGTGTCGGCGACCGGCATCACCTCGCGGGCATCGAGCAGCACGTAGTCGGCGAACGCGCCGGTGCAGCGCCCCATCGCGCGCGCACCGACCCGCCACCCGGCGACCCCGTCACCGACCGCCGCGACCTCGCCGGCGGCTTCGGTGCCGGCCGGTTTCGTGCCCGCCGCGCCGGCGCCATGCGCTGCCAGCAGTTCGCCCCGATTGAGCCCCGCCGCGCGCACACGCAGCAGCACCTGCCCGGCCGCCGGCAGCGGGCGCGGCACGTCGTGCAGCGTGAGCTCCGGTGCCCCGTCACGGTCGCGCAGGCGCCAGGCCCGCATCGTCGTCACGGCCGGGCCAGCGCGGTCAGTTCGCGCACGTCGGCGATCGTGGCGAGGCGGTGGCAGGCGGCGATCAGCGCCGCCGTCGGCGCCGTGCCGAGCACCGGTTCGGCCTGCGCGGCGAACTTCGCATCCAGCGCCGCGTCGGTCATCGGTCGCTGCAGCGAGCCGATCGCGTGTTCGACGAAGACGTGGACCCGGCGACCGTCACGCAACACCGCGGTGACGTCGGCCGATGCCTCGTCGATCGAATCGTCCACGGTCGCCACCACCTTGCGGCGAAGCGCGACGACATCGGCACGGGTCACGATCCCGTCGGCGTATTCGGGTTCACCGGCGCGCCCGAAGAGCAGGCCCGCGGCGCAGCCGTGATAGACGCTGAACTTGCCCTGCAGGCCGTCGGCGGGTTCCTTCCTGCCGGTCAGCTCCAGCACCAGCGAATGCACCTTGAGTTCGATCCGCTCGACCTGGTCTGCCGTCACGCCCTGCTCGCGCAACTGCACACACGCGTCGATGCTCGGGTGGATCACGATGCCGCAGGCGAACGGCTTGTAGGTGTTGAACGAGATCTCGAAGCGCCGCCCCAGCTCGTCGGTGGCCTCGTGCCACGCGCACTTCGTCGACACCACCTGCGCGAAGCCGCGCGGCGCCTCCAGCGCCCGCGAACTGGCGGTGAAGCCGCGACTCGCCAGCAGCGCCGACAGCAGCCCGGCGCGTGCGGCGGCACCCGGATGCAACGGCTTGGTCATGCTGCCGAACTGCTCGCGCAGGCCGACCGGCTGCGACGCGGCGATGCCCAGTGCCATCGCGGTCCGAGCCTCGTCCAGGCCGAGCAGGCGCGCACACGCCGCCGCCGCGCCGAGGGTGCCGGTCGAGCCGGTGATGTGCCAGCCGCGGTCGTAGTGCTCCGGATACATCAGGTTGCCCATCCGGCACGAGACATCGATGCCGAGCACCAGCGCGTCGATCAGCGCACGACCGGAGGCACCGCGGTGCTCGGCCAGCGCCAGCGCCGCCGAGGCGACCGGACCCGCGGGATGGATGATGGTCTTCAGGTGGGTGTCATCGAAATCGAACGTGTGTGAACTGATGCCGTTGAGCAGCGCGGCGCCGGCCATGTCGACCTTCTCGGGGCGACCGAGCACGCTGGCCTGCGGCGCGGGTTCGAGCATCTGCACCGCGGCCAGCGCGGCGCGCATCGCCTCGTGGGAGGCCGCGCCGACCGCACAGCCGGCCCAGTTCAGGAACGTGCGATGCGCCTCGTGATCGACCGCATCGTCCCAGCCCCGCGTCGGATGGGTCGCGACGAAGCGGGCGAGGATCGCGGTGATCGGGGGTGCGTCGTGGTCGGCGGCGACCTGGGTGTTGCGGGCCATGGCGGGATCTCAGTCGTCCAGTTGGATCTTGCGTTCACGGGCCAGCGCGGTCCATCGCCCGACCTCGCTGGTGATGTAGCGGCCGAACTGATCGGCGCTCATCGGCGTCGGCACCACCGCCTCGGTCGCGAGCAGCTCGCGCATGTCCGGTGCCGCGAGCGTCGCGTTCAGCGTCTCGTTGAGCTGCGCGACGATCGGCGCGGCCATCGCGGCCGGGCCGACGACGCCGTACCACTGGACCGCATCGAATCCCTTGAAGCCGGACTCGATCAGCGTGGGCACGTCCTTGACCGTCGGCTGCCGGACGTTGCCGGTGATCGCCAGCGCCTTGACCCGGCCCGAACGGATGTGCGGCAACGCGGCCGCCAGCCCGGGGAACATCGCCTGGGTCTGGCCACCCATCAGGTCGGTGAACGCCGGTGCGATGCCGCGGTACGGCACATGGACCATGAACGTGCCGGTCTGCTGCTTGAACAGTTCCATCACGAGCTGCGTCAGCGATCCTGCGCCCGCCGAACCGTAGCTCGCCTTGCCCGGGTTCTTCCTGAGGTATTCGACGAAGCCCCTGACGTCGTCCACCGGGAACGTGGCCGGCACGACCAGCGCGTTCGGCGTGCCGCCGATCATGCCGATCGGCGTGAAATCCTTCACCGGATCGTAGGGCAACCGCCGGGTCGCGGGACTGGTGCCGTGGGTGGCCACGTAGCCCTGCATCAGCGTGTATCCGTCGGGTGCCGCCTTGGTGGTGGTCTGCGCGGCGATCACCCCGCCGCCACCGCCGATGTTCTCGACGACGAGGTTCTGCCCGAGCGCCTTGCTCCAGCGCTCGCAGACGCGGCGGCCGACGAAGTCGCTGCCCCCGCCCGGGGCCACCGGGACGATGTAGCGCACCGGCTTGGCCGGGTACGACTGGGCGGACGAACGAGCGGCCGGGAGCCACAGTGCCGGGACGGCCTGCAGCAGCACACGTCGGGTCGTCATGGGGAACTCCTTTCAGGACGATTCGGCACCGGCAGGCCCTGCCAGACGCGCGACCAGCCGTGTGTGGGCATCACTGACGTGCGAGAACGACAACCGCCGCGCCCGCTCGGCATCACCCGCCGCCAGTGCAGCGACGATGCCGTCGTGTTCGGCGATCGACGCCCGCATGCCGACGTCGCGCGACAGGTTCTTCAGCCGGTACAGGTGCAACTGCTGGACGATGCCGCGATAGCTGAGGACCAGGTGCTCGTTGCCAACGGCCTCGACGATCGCCCAGTGGAACGACAGGTTGCCGGCGTAGTACCGCTGCACCTCGCGCCGGCGTGCCTGCGCCCTCATCTCGCGCAGCAGCCCGGCCAGCCGATCGACCAGCAACCGGCGATCCGGGTCCGGCAGCACGGCGGCCCGCCAGGCCGCGTGGCCATCGAGAGCGCTGCGAAGGTCGTACAGGTCGGCCACCTCCTTCGGCTGCAGCGTCCGGACGAACACACCGACGTGTTTGCGCGACCGGACCAGGCCGGTGCTTTCGAGTTCGCGCAGCGCCTCGCGCACCGGCACCCGCGACACCCGCAACCGCGATGCGACATCGGGTTCGTTGATCCGCTGACCGGGTCCGATCTCGCCGCCCAGGATCATCGACAGCACCTCGTCGCGGACGAGTTTGGCCAGCGAGGTGTCGCGCACACTCGCCAGCAGCGGCGCGGACGAGTCCGGGGTCCAGGGGAGCATGACCGATCGTATACGATATTTCCGGACCTTTCGAGATCGTGGTCTCCAGCCACGCCATCGCGCGTCCGTTGCGCCGTTGCGCCGACACCGGAGGTCGGTCGCGGATGACGCGCCGCACCGGCGAGGCAGTGAGTTTTCTTGACAAGCCGGCCACATTAAATCGTTTGCCGGGTGCAACGGCGCCACCCTACGATGCGACGGCATCGCCGACCGGTGATGCCCGTTGGCGCACGCGCACGGTGAACACCTGGGGAGATCCGCGATGCCACCCGTCTGGCTCGAAGTCGCTCTGAACGGCCCGTGGTCGCGCTCGAAGCAGCCCGGCATCCCGCTGTCCGCCGACGAAATCGTGGAGGACGCGATCACCTGCGCCGGCGAGGGTGCGTCGATCATCCACTTCCATGCCTACGACCCGGTGACCGGACGGCAGCGCGACGACTACGAGATCTACGCCCCGATCATCGAACGCATCCGCTCCCGGGCCGACCTGATCTGCTACGGCACGCTGCCGTTCGCCGGCAGTGTCGATTCGCCGAACCCGCTGACCCCGGCGCAGCGGTTCTCGGCCGTCGACCGGCTGGTGCGGGCCGGCCTGGTCGAGTGGTCGGTGGTCGATCCCGGGTCGACCAACATCGCACACTACGACGATCTCGCCGCCGGCAAGGACGGCTTCGTCTACGCCAATCCCGAGGCGCAGATCCGCTACGGCCTCGAGCTGGCCCAGCGCCATCACATCACACCCTCCTATGCGATCTACGAGCCGGGCTTCATGCGGCTCGGCGCGGCGTTGCACCGGGCCTTTCCGGGTGCTCCGGTGCCGATCTATCGGCTGATGTTCTCCGATCAGTTCGCGTTCGGCTTTCCGCCGCGGTCGTGGGCGCTGGACGCCTACCTGACACTGCTCGGGATCGAGGCGCCCGACGCGCCCTGGATGGTCGCCGGCCTGGGCGTCGACATCGAGCCGCTGGTCGAGACGGCGGTGGCGCGCGGCGGGCACGTTCGGGCAGGCCTCGAGGACGCGCCGCTCGGCAGCCGGCATTCCAATCGCGAGCTGGCGCGACGGGCCGCACGACACATCTCGGCCGCGGGCGGGCAGCTTGCCTGCGCCGCCGATGTCCGCCGCCGGCTCGCCGCAGCCGGGACATCCAGCACGGGCGGATCGCGATGAGCCTGTTCCCGGGATTCGAGCAGCGCCGCATCCGCACCAGCGGCGCGACGATCAACCTCGTGACCGCGGGCAGCGGCGAACCGGTGCTGCTGCTGCACGGCTATCCGCAGACCCACGCCTGCTGGCACCGGATCGCACCCGATCTCGCCCGCCGCTACACCGTGGTCTGCCCGGATCTGCGCGGCTACGGCGACTCGTCCAAGCCGAAGGGTTTGCCCGATCACTCGAACTATTCGAAGCGGGTGATGGCGCAGGACATGGTCGAGGTGATGGAGTCGCTGGGCCACCGGCGCTTCCACCTGGTCGGCCACGATCGCGGCGGCCGTGTCGGTCATCGCCTGGCGCGCGACCATGGCCAGCGCGTGCGGACCTTCACCGCGATCGACATCTCGCCGACGCTGAAGATGTTCGAGAGCACCGATCTTGCGTTCGCCACCGCGTATTACCACTGGTTCCTGATGCTGCAGCCGGCCCCGCTGCCCGAGAAGATGCTCGCCGGTCAGGTGCCGTTCAACATCCTGGGCCGGGTCGGCCGCGAAAAACCCGACCTGCGCGCGTTCTCCAAGGCGGCGGTGCGCGAGTACGTGCGCTGCTTCAAGGATCCCCGTGCGATCCACGCGTCGTGTGAGGACTATCGCGCCGCCGGCACGATCGACCTGGTCCACGATCGACGCGACCGCCACCGCAAGCTGCAGATGCCGATGCTGGCGCTCTGGGGCCGGCGTGCGGTGGTCGAGCGCCTGTTCGACTGCCTGGCCGACTGGCGCGAGGTGGCCGAGGACGTGAGCGGCCGCGCGCTCGATTGCGGGCACTTCGTGCCGGAGGAAGCGGCCCCGGCGACGTTGCGCGAGATCAGCCGGTTCCTGCGCCGTCACCCGATGTCCACGCCCGTGTCCAAGCCACGAGCGCCCCGATGAACGCGGCGCTGGCCTTCGTCCGCGGCGTCGAGTGGCTCAGCCGGCGCGCCGGCCTGCTCGCCACCTGGATGGTGCTGCTGGCGTGCCTGGTCAGCGCGGTCAACGCGACGCTGCGTTACCTGTTCGGCATCAGCTCCAACGCCTGGCTCGAGATGCAGTGGTACCTGTTCGCCGGCATGGTCATGCTCGGCGCACCCGCGGTGCTGGCGTTGAACGAACATGTCCGCGTCGACGTGTTCTACGGTCGGCTGTCGGCGCGCGCCTGTGTCTGGGTCGACATCGCCGGGGCGGCTCTGTTCCTGCTGCCGATGGCGGGACTGATCGCCGGGTTGTCCTGGCCGCTGGCCTGGGATGCCTACCAGACCGGTGAGATGTCGAGCCAGGCGCAGGGCCTGGTCCGCTGGCCGGTGAAGATGCTGATCCCGCTGGGCGCCAGCCTGCTGGTGCTGCAGGGGATCGCGGAGATCCTGAAGCGGCTGGCCTACCTGCGCGGTCGCTACGACATGGACACTCACTACGAGAAGCCGCTGCAATGATCCCGCTCGAGCTGGCGGCGCCGCTGATGTTTGCCGGCCTGGTGGTGGTGATGCTGCTTGGCTATCCGGTCGCGTTCTCGCTCGGTGCGCTCGGCCTGGGTTTCGCCTTCATCGCGGTCGAGTCCGGGTTCTTCCCGCCGCAGTTCATGAACAGCCTGCCGCTGCGTGTCTTCGGCATCGTCTCCAACGACCTGCTGCTGGCGATCCCCTTCTTCACCTTCATGGGGGCGATCCTCGAGCGCTGCGGGCTGGCCGAGGATCTGCTCGAGGGGACAGGACAGCTCTTCGGACCGGTGCCGGGCGGCCTCGCGTTCGCGGTGATCATCGTCGGCGCGATCCTCGGTGCGATCACCGGCACGGTCGCCGCGTCGGTGATCGCGATGGGCATGATCTCGCTGCCGATCATGATGCGCTACGGCTACGACATGCGCCTGGCCACCGGCGTCATCGCCGCCTCCGGCACGATCACCCAGGTGATCCCGCCGTCGCTGGTGCTGGTGGTGCTGGCCGACCAGCTCGGCCGCTCGGTCGGCGACATGTACAAGGGCGCGATCGGGCCGTCGATCATGCAGACGCTGCTGTTCCTGGCATTCATCGCCTGTGTCGCGATCGTGCGCCCGAAGCTGATGCCCGCGATACCGAAGGACGCACGGCTGCCGCTCGGCTGGAAGGTGGTGTCCAAGGTGCTGATGGGGATGATCCCGTCGGTGATCCTGATCTTCCTCGTGCTGGGCACGATCTTCATGGGAGTCGCGACACCGACGGAGGCCGGCGCGATGGGGGCGGTCGGCGCGATGGCGATCGCCGCGGTGCATCGGCGGCTGACCTGGCCGCTAATCTGGCAGGGGATGGAATCGACGATGCGGATCACCGCGATGGTGATCTTCATCCTGATCGGCGCCTCGATCTTCACCCTCGTCTTCCAGGGCGTGGACGGTGGCAAGTGGCTCGAGCACCTGCTGTCGGGCATGCCCGGGGGCGCGGTCGGCTTCCTGATCTTCGTCAACCTGTTCGTGTTCTTCCTGGCGTTCTTCCTCGATTTCTTCGAGATCGCCTTCATCCTGGTCCCGCTGCTGGCGCCGATCGCCGCCAAGCTGGGCATCGACCTGGTCTGGTTCGGTGTGCTGCTGTGCGTGAACATGCAGACCTCGTTCATGCACCCGCCGTTCGGCTTCGCGCTGTTCTACCTGCGTGGCATCGCACCGAAGGAAGTCCGCAGCTCGGACATCTACCTGGGCGCGATCCCGTGGGTGCTGCTGCAGATCGCGATGGTCGCGATCCTGATCTTCTGGCCGGGACTGGTCACCTCCTGGCTGGATGCGGAGGAGAAGATCGACATCGACAAGGTGCGGATCGAAATGCCGGCGGCACCCGATCCGTTCGACGAACCGTCGCCACCTGTCGTTCCGCCCGCCGGCGAAACATCGAAATGAGGGCCGTCGCTCGCCTCTGTTCGCGACAATCGGAGACACCATGAAACGCCGTTCGTTCACCCGCACCGCACTGGCCGGCGCCGTCGCCTCGGCCGGACTCGCCGCACCCGCCGTTGTCCGCGCGCAGCCCAAGGTCCGCTGGCGCCTGGCCTCGAGCTGGCCGAAGAACCTGGACACGATCTACCTGGCGGCCGAGCAGGTCTCCAAACGCGTCAGCGCGGCCACCGGCGGCGCCTTCGAGATCAGCGTCTTCGGCCCCGGGGAGCTGGTGCCCGCGTTCGGCGTGCTGGACGCGGTCCAGCAGGGTTCGGTCGACTGCGCCCACACCGCATCGGTCTTCTTCTTCGGCAAGGATCCGACCTTCGCGCTCGACGGACAGATCCCGTTCGGCATGAACTCGCGCCAGATGACCGCGTGGATGAAGGACGGCGAAGGCATGTCGCTGCTGCGCGAGTTCTATCGCGACTACAACGTCGTCAACTTCCCCTGCGGCAACACCGGCACCCAGATGGGCGGCTTCTTCCGCAAGGAGGTCAAGAGCCTGGCCGACGTCAAGGGACTGAAGTTCCGTATCGGCGGCTTCGGCGGCGTCGTGCTCGAGAAGATCGGCGTCGTGCCGCAGAACATCCCGGGCGGCGAGATCTACACCTCGCTCGAGAAGGGCACGATCGATGCGGCCGAGTTCGTCGGCCCCTACGACGACGAGAAGCTCGGCCTGCACAAGATCGCCAAGTTCTACCACTACCCGAGCTACTGGGACGGTTGCGGACAGATCACGATGTACGTCGGTGCGAAGCAGTGGGAAGCGCTGCCGAAGGAATACCAGCAGATCTTCGAGGCCGCCTGCGCCGAGGCCCATGTCGACATGCAGGCGAAATACGACTCGCGCAACCCGGCGGCGCTCAAGCGGCTGGTCGGTGCCGGCGTGCAGCTCAAGCCGTTCCCGCGCGACATGGCCGATGCGGCGTTCAAGGCGGCCACCGAACTGTTCGCCGAGCTGTCGGCGAAGAACGCGAAGTGGAACAAGGTCTACGGCAGTTTCGCCAAGTTCCGTGACGACGCGATCGTCTGGTCCCGCTTCTCCGACGGCGCCTTCGACAACTACATGGCGTCGACGCTGAACCGCAAGACCTGACATCGGACGCCGATCGACCCGGGGTTCGACAGGCCCCGGGCCGGGTCCGGTTCATCCGCCGCTGCGTTATCCCCGTCGCGGCGGCTCGTCCATCGGCGGCAACACGCCGGAGTCGATCCGCTGCTGCAGCTGCTGCCGGTCGATCTTGCCGGTGCGCCCGGTCGGCAACTGGCTGTCGAGATGGAACACGTCGGGGAACTTGTACCGCTCCAGGCGGGATGCGAGTTCGTCGAGCAGCACATCCAGTGCCAACGTCTCGCCCGCCCGGGGAACCAGCAGGGCGTGGATCCGCTGGCCGAGGATCGGATCGGGCATCCCGGTGACCAGCGCACCGCCCACACCCGCGCAGCGCAGCAGCGCGCGCTCGACCTCGAGTGGGGTGATCTTGTTGCCGCCGCGCATGATCAGCTCCTTCGAGCGTCCGGTGATCGTCACGTAGCCGTCGTCGTCGAACGTGGCCAGATCGCCGGTGCGGAACCACCCGTCGTCGAACGCGGCCCTCGACAGCGTTCCGTCGCCCAGGTATCCGGACATGATGTAGGGCGTGTGCAGCTGCAGCTCGCCCGCGATCCCGGGCGGACGCTCGGCTCCGTCATCACCGACGACGCGGAACCGGATGCCCGGGAACGGACGGCCGATGCTCGCGCCACGGGCCGGATAGTCGGCGGGATCGAGGACGAAGTCGCTGGTCGTGGTCTCGGTCAGGCCGTACACGTCGTACAGCTTCGCCGGATCGAGGAACAAGCGCAGGTCGGCCGACAGCTGCGCACCCAGCGGTTCGCCGCCGATCACCACGGTCCGCAGGCAAGCGGCGCGCGCGATCCGCCGCCCGGCCTGCGCGCGGTCGGACGCGGGCAACGTGCCGAACGTCGCCCGGATCATCGTCGGCACCACGCCGGCGAACGTGATCCGCGCCGATACCAGTTGCTCCAGGAACATCGCGGGCGTGAACTTCGGCATCATCACCACCCGGCCCCCTTCACGCAGCGTCAGCAGCGCAACCCAGATGCCGAAGCTGAAGGTGTCGCTGAGGACCAGCAACGTGGACGTCCGCGCGTCGAGTCGGAACAGAGCCTGGTTCTGGCGCAGCTTGCCATCCACCGAGGCGTGCGACAGCACCGCCCCCTTGGGCAATCCGGTGGAACCCGAGGTGAAGATCACCAGCGCGCCGGTGTCCAGCAGCACGCGTCGTTCCTCGTCGACCGGTTCGTCGTCGAGCCGTTGCACGATCGGGCCGTCGACGCGGTCGGCGAGCAGATCCAGGCTCGCGCGACACCGTGCCTTCGCCTGGATCGCCGCGACCACGTCGGGTGGCGCGGTGCGATGGACCGGGGCCACGACAGCCCCACACAGCCAGGCGGCGAAGAAGCCGACGAAGTCGGTCGGATGGTTGGAGCACCGGACCATCACCGGATCGCCCCGGCCGAGGCCGGCCTTGCGCAAGCGCGTGGCGGTCGCCTCGGCTCGGCTCCAGAGCGCTTCGTAGGTCAGCACCAGGCCGTCACCATCCAGCGCGACCGCCGGGCCGTGCCTCGCACAGGCGGCGCCGAACGAATCGGCAAGCGACGGGGAAGTCATGTGATCCGGTTCGACGGCCTCCGAGCCGGACAGTCTATCGCGGTCGGGTCCCGGGAACGACCCCGGGCCCGTCCGTCTCTTCTTCCTACTTCTGCCTCCTCACCTTCTCGATCTCCGCGTACGCCTGCTTGACCAGGTCGGGGCCGATGACCCCGGTGTACTTCTCGATCACCGGCTTGACCTTCTCGACCATCCGCGCCCGTTCCTCGGCCGAGATCTCGTTGACCACGAGTCCCTTGGCCTTCATGTCGGCGAGCACCTTGGCGTCCAGGTCCCGGCTCGCCTGGCGCTCGTATTCACGCGCCTCGACACACGAGTCCTGCAGCACCTTCTTCTCGTCGGCGCTCAGCTGGTCCCACAGCTTGCGGCCGACGAGCACGACACCCGGTCCGTAGATGTGCTTCGTCGCACTCAGGTACTTCTGCACTTCGAAGAACTTGCTGG
>CADEEH010000047.1 GCA_902826305.1 uncultured Burkholderiales bacterium | reverse complement strand
ACGCCTACCTGAAGATCTCCGAGGGCTGCAACCACCGCTGCACGTTCTGCGTGATCCCGGCGCTGCGCGGCGACCTGGTCAGCCGACCGATCGGTGATGTCGTGCGCGAGGCCGAGAACCTGGTCGGCGCCGGCGTGCGTGAACTGCTGGTGATCTCGCAGGACACCAGTGCCTACGGGGTCGACGTGCACTATCGCACCGGCTTCGTCGCCGGGCGCCCGCTGCGGACCCGGATCGTCGATCTGGCCCGTGAGCTGTCGAAGCTCGGCGTCTGGGTCCGGTTGCACTACGTCTATCCGTATCCGCAGGTCGACCGGCTGGTCGAACTGATGAGCGAGGGCGGATTGCTGCCGTATCTCGACGTGCCGCTGCAGCACGCCCACCCGCGGGTGCTGCGGGCGATGAAACGACCGGCCAGCGGCGAGAAGAACATCGAGAGGATCCGCGCCTGGCGGGCGATCGTGCCCGACATCACCTTGCGCAGCACCTTCATCGCCGGGTTTCCCGGCGAGACCGAAGCCGAGTTCGAACACCTGCTCGATTTCCTGCGCGAGGCGGAGCTCGATCGGGTCGGCTGCTTCGCGTATTCACCGGTCGACGGCGCGACCGCCAACGGGATCGACGGTGCGCTGCCGGACGAGATCCGCGAGGAACGACGCGCTCGGCTGATGCAGGTGCAGGCCGAGATCAGCGAGCGCCGCCTGCGTGCCAAGGTCGGGCGCCGGATGTCGGTCCTGGTCGACGGGATCGACGAGGACGGCATCGGCATCGCGCGTTCGGCGGCCGATGCACCGGAGATCGATGGCCAGGTCTACGTGGATCCGTCCCCGTCGCTGAGGATCGGCGAATTCGTCGAGGTCGACGTCTACGAATCCGGCGAACACGACCTGTTCGCGGCGGTCCCCGACGACACGATCCGCACGGTCAGCCGGCGCAGGTCCGCGGGCGCGAAGAAGCCGCAGGCCGCCGCGTAGCGGACTTCGGTGCCAGGCCGGCGTACGGTCGTCGCCGGCCACGGCGCCGGTCACCTGGCCTCAGCGTGCCTTGGGTTTCGAGCCGATCTCGTCGAGCAGATCGCGGACCCGCCGCGCCCGTGCCGCCGCATCCGGCGTCGCGGTGACGATCCGCAGCCGGTCCGGGCCGGCGAGCCGGGTGTCCTTGCGCGACTGGATGAACTCGATGATCCGTTCGGGCGCGATCGGCGGCGCCGGCACGAACTGGATCATCACCGCCTCGGCGGTGGCGTCGATCTTGGCGACACCGAGCGCACGGCCGCGGATCCGCAGGCGGTGTGTGTCGATCAGCGCACGGGCGGGGTCCGGCAGGCGTCCGAACCGATCGACCAGTTCCTCCTGCAGCGTCTCCAGCGCTTCGGGAGTGCGGCAATCGGCCAGTCGCTTGTACAACGTCAGCCGTTCGTGGATGTCGCCGCAGTAGTCCGCGGGCAGCAGCGCCGGCGTGTGCAGGTTGATCTCGGTGGTTGCCGCCAGCGGCGCGGCGAGGTCGGGCTCGCGACCGGCCTTCAACGCAGCGACCGCCTCGGACAACATGTCGTTGTAGAGCGCGAAGCCGACTTCCTGCATGTTGCCCGACTGGGACTCGCCGAGCACCTCGCCGGCACCGCGGATCTCGAGGTCGTGCATCGACAGGAAAAATCCCGAGCCGAGTTCGTTCAGCAGCTGGATCGCCTCCAGCCGCTTGACCGCGTCCTTGGTCAGCGCCGATTCGTCGGGAATCAGCAGGTAGGCATAGGCCTGGTGGTGCGAACGGCCGACACGGCCGCGCAGCTGGTGCAGCTGCGCGAGCCCGAAGCGGTCGGCACGATGGATCACGATCGTGTTCGCGGTCGGCACGTCGATGCCGGTCTCGATGATCGTCGTGCACAGCAGGATGTTGAAGCGCTGCTGGTGGAAGTCGCGCATCACGTGCTCGAGGTCGCGCTCGGGCATCTGGCCATGGGCGATCGCGATCCGCGCCTCGGGGATCAGCTGGGCGAGCCGGGTGCGACGCGCCTCGATCGTGTCGACCTCGTTGTGCAGGAAATAGGCCTGGCCGCCGCGCTTCAGTTCGCGCAGCAGCGCCTCGCGGATCGCCCCATCGGTCTCCCGGCGTACGAACGTCTTGATCGCCAGCCGCTTCTGCGGCGCGGTGGCGATCACCGAGAAGTCGCGGATGCCTTCGAGGCTCATCGCCAGTGTGCGCGGGATCGGGGTCGCGGTCATCGTCAGCACGTCGACCTCGGCACGCAGGTTCTTCAGCGCCTCCTTGTGCCGCACCCCGAAGCGGTGTTCCTCGTCGACGATCACCAGGCCGAGCCGCGCGAAGCGCAGCTCCGGCGACAGCAGCTTGTGGGTGCCGATCACCATGTCGATCTCGCCCGAGGCCAGTCCGGCGATCGTCGCCTTGACCTCGCGCGGCGTGCGGAACCGCGACAGCTCGGCGATGCGCACCGCGGTGCCGGCGAAGCGGTCGGCGAAGGTGTTGCCGTGCTGTTCGGCGAGCAGCGTCGTCGGTGTCAGCACCGCGACCTGCCTGCCGCCGTTGATCGCGACCCAGGCGGCGCGCAGCGCGACCTCGGTCTTGCCGAAACCGACGTCGCCGCAGACCAATCGATCCATCGGCCGGCCCGAGATCATGTCCTGCACGACCGCGTGGATCGCGGCCAGCTGGTCCGGTGTCTCCTCGAACGCGAACCCGCTCGCGAACACCTCGTAGGCGTGGGGGTCGAACGGGAACGCGTGACCCTCGCGAGCGGCGCGCCTCGCGTACAGGTTCAGCAGCTCGGCGGCGGCATCACGCGCCTGCGTCGCGGCCCGGCGGCGTGCCTTGTCCCACTGGCCGGAGCCGAGCAGGTGCAGCGGCGCCTCGTCCGGGTTGGCGCCGCTGTAGCGGCCGATCTGGTGCAGCTGGGCGACCGGCACGTAGAGTGTCGCGTCGCTGGCATAGGTCAGGTGCAGGAACTCGTTCGCGCCGTCGCCGAGGTCGAGGGTGACCAGGCCCTGGTAACGACCGACCCCGTGCTGCGCGTGGACGACCGGATCCCCGACCCGCAGTTCGGACAGATCGCGGATGATCGACTCGACATCGGTCGTCGATTGCCGCGACGTGCGGCCGCGGCGTCGGACCGCGTCGACGAACAGTTCACTTTCGGTGAGGACGACCAGGTCGATCGACGGCACGACGAAACCGGCGTGCAGCGGACCGATCGCGAGCCCGGCATCGACACCGGCCTGGTCGAACGCGGCCCAGTCGTCGAACGAAGGCAGCTGCAAGCCGTGTTCGGTGAACAGTTCGGCCAGCGTCTCGCGGCGACCGGCGGACTCGGCGAGCAGCAGCACCCGGGCGCTCGTGGTGTCGAGCAGCGATTCGAGCGTGGCCAGCGGCCGGTCCGCGCGCCGGTTGATCGCCGCCGGCGGCGGCGTGACCGTCCACTGTGTGGGGGTCTTCCCGCTGGCCGGCGACAGCGCGCCGGCCGGATCGCCGGCGGGCGGCGAGCGCAACGACCAGCGGCCGAACACCCGCGTGCGGTTGAACAGGTCGTCGCCGCCGATCAGGATCTCGTCGGTGCGCAGCAGCGGCCGCTCCGGATCATGCGACAGGAACTTGTAGCGCTCGCGCGCCTCGGCGTGGAACTCACGCGCCGCGGCCTCGACGTCGCCGTGGGTCACCACCAGGGCATCGTCGGGCAGGTAGTCGAACAGGGTCGCCGTCTCGCCGAAGAACAGCGGCAGGTAGTACTCGATGCCCGGCGTGGCGATCCCGTTGCCGACGTCGCGATAGATCGAGGTGCGCGACGGGTCGCCCTCGAATCGTTCACGCCAGCGGCCGCGGAACGCAGTGCGTGCTTCCTCGTCGAGCGGGAACTCGCGGCCCGGCAGCAGTTGCACCGATTCCACCGGGTACAGGCTGCGTTGTGTGTCCGGATCGAAGGTGCGGATCGAATCGATGTCGGTGCCGAACAGATCCAGGCGCAGCGGCAGCCGGCTGCCGGTCGGAAACAGGTCGAGCAGGCCGCCACGGACGCAGTATTCGCCCGGATGTACGACCTGGCTGACCGCGCTGTAGCCCGCGGTCACCAGCTGGGCCCGCAGGCGCGCCTCGTCGAGTTTCTGGCCCTTGTGGAAGCGGAAGGTGTGCGAGGCCAGGAACGACGTCGGCGCCAGGCGCTGCAACGCGGTCGTTGCCGCCAGCACCAGAAGATCGCATTGGCCCTGCTGCAGCGCGTACATCGTCGCCAGCCGTTCGGAGATCAGATCCTGGTGCGGCGACAGATTGTCGTAGGGCAGCGTCTCCCAGTCCGGCAACAGCCGGATCCGCGCCGCGGGCGCGAAGTAGGCGATCTCGTCGGCGAGCCGGGCCGCATCCGGCGCGGCGGCCGTCAAAATCACCAGCGTCCGGTTCGCGAGGTCGCGACGCGACAACAGCGCAGCGAGCAGCAGCGAGTCACCGGAGCCGGCACAGGCCGGCAGCGAACGGACCTGGCCTGCCGGCGGCGCCTCGATTGTTTCGGCCGCCGACTGCAGCGTGCGTCGCAGCGCCGGTCGCCCGTCGGTGGTGATCGTGGAGTCGGCTTCGGCCGGCGGCGGTGTGTTGCGAGGCGGCAATTCGGGTACGACGTCTGCAACCGGCTCGCAGGGGCCGGCCCGCATCGCAGGACAGGGGAGGACCTACAATTCTACCTTCGCCCCGAAGCCGCCCGCATCCACCCGGACCATGTCGAGTGATTCACGCAGTTTCGCGATCGTTCCCGCGGCGGGCCGCGGCACGCGGCTCGATGCCGCGGTACCGAAGCAATACCTGCCGCTGGCCGGGCGGACGGTGCTCGAATGGTCGGTCGACGTGCTCGATCGGGCGCGATGGATCGAACAGGTGCTGGTCGTGGTCGCGGCCGACGACACCCGGGCGGCGGCGCTGCTCGCGGCGCGCCCGCGGGTGCGTGTGATCGACGTCGGCGGTGCGACCCGGCGCGACTCGGTGCTCAACGCGATGCGGATGCTGACGCTCGCGCGGCCGCACGACTGGGTGCTGGTGCACGATGCCGCGCGTCCGGGGCTCACGGCCGCGGCGCTGGAACGCCTGCGCGGATCACTCGCCGACGATCCGGTCGGCGGGCTGCTCGCGCAGCGCGTGGCCGACACGGTCAAGCGCGCCGGCGGACAGGTGGGCGCGCCGCGGGTGGCGCAGACACTCGAGCGCGACGGCCTGTGGCTGGCACAGACGCCGCAGATGTTCCGCTACGGTCCGCTGCTGGCGGCGCTCGAGCGGCATCCGTCGGTGACCGACGAGGCCGGTGCGATCGAGGCCGACGGCGGGGTGCCGCGCCTGGTCGAAGGCCCGCGATCCAACTTCAAGGTGACCACGCTGGAAGACCTCGAGATGATGCAAAGCCTGCTGGACGCAACCGACGCGGCGGATCGGCGATGAACACGATCCGGATCGGACAGGGCTACGACATCCATGCGCTGGTGCCGGGTCGCGAGCTGGTCATCGGCGGTGTGACGATCGAACATGCCACCGGCCTGCTCGGGCATTCCGATGCCGACGTGCTGCTGCATGCACTGACCGATGCGCTGCTCGGCGCCGCCGGACTCGGCGACATCGGCCGCCATTTCCCCGATGACGACCCGCGCTGGCGCGGCGCCGACAGCCGGGTGCTGCTGCGGATGACCTGGGACCTGGTCGGGCAGGCCGGCTTCGGCATCGTGAACATCGATGCCACGATCGTCGCGCAGTCCCCGCGGCTCGGTCCGCACATCCCGGCGATGCAGGCGCTGCTCGCGACCGACCTCGCCCTCCCGCCCGACCGGATCAACATCAAGGCCAAGACCAACGAGCGGCTCGGCCACCTCGGCCGCGGCGAAGCGATCGCCGCGTTGACGGTGGTGCTGCTGGAGAAGACGGAGAGGGGCCAGTCCAAGCCGGCGCCGACGGCACCGTAGTCCGTGTCCCGCACCGGAGGCGCGAAGCGCCGGTAAGATGCCGGGAAACAACCCGCGCAACCGCGACCAGGAGG
Organism: uncultured Burkholderiales bacterium; assembly: GCA_902826305.1. Taxonomy (GTDB): domain Bacteria; phylum Pseudomonadota; class Gammaproteobacteria; order Burkholderiales; family Burkholderiaceae_E; genus CADEEH01. The sequence continues at coordinate 26,845 of CADEEH010000047.1, read as the reverse complement.
AGAAGATGGGCGAACAGGTCAAATACGAGTTGAACGAGGGCCGGATCCCGAAACGCTGGTACAACATCCAGGCCGACCTGCCCAAGGCGCTGCCGCCGGTGCTGCATCCGGCGACCTTCGCGCCCGTGGGGCCCGACGACCTCGCGCCGCTGTTCCCGATGTCGCTGATCATGCAGGAGGTCAGCACCGAGCGCGAGATCGAGATCCCGGAACCGGTGCGCGACATCTATCGGCTCTGGCGGCCCACGCCGCTGTACCGCGCGCGCCGCCTGGAGAAGGCGCTCGGCACCCCGGCGCGGATCTTCTACAAGTACGAAGGGGTCAGCCCCGCCGGCAGCCACAAGCCGAACACCGCGGTCGCGCAGGCCTTCTACAACAAGGAGCAGGGGGTCAAGCGGCTGAGCACCGAGACGGGTGCCGGTCAATGGGGCTCGTCGCTGGCGTTCGCCGGTGCACTGTTCGGGCTCGAGGTCACCGTGTTCCAGGTCCGGGTGTCGTACGACCAGAAGCCGTACCGGCGCGCGCTGATCGAATCGTATGGTGCCCATTGCCTGCCGTCGCCGTCGGACCAGACCGCCTACGGACGCGCGGTGCTCGCGAAGAACGCGAAACATCCGGGCAGCCTCGGCATCGCGATCTCCGAGGCGGTCGAGGTCGCCGCCCAGCGCGAGGACACCAAGTACGCGCTCGGGTCGGTCCTCAACCACGTGCTGCTGCACCAGAGCGTCGTCGGCCTGGAGGCAATCGAGCAGATGCAGATGGCCGACGCGTACCCCGACGTCATCGTCGGCTGCACCGGCGGCGGATCGAACTTCGCCGGCATCACCTTCCCGTTCATCGGCGCCGGCCTGCGCGGCGGCCACAAGCCGCGCATCGTCGCGGTCGAACCGGCGGCCTGTCCCTCGCTGACCCGCGGCCGCTACGCCTACGACTTCGGCGACACCGCCCACATGGCACCGCTGTCGAAGATGCACACCCTCGGGTCCGCTTTCACGCCACCCGGATTCCACGCCGGCGGTTTGCGTTACCACGGCATGGCGCCGCTGGTCTCGCACCTGAAGGAACTGGGCCTGATCGAGGCGGTCGCCTATCACCAGACCGAGTGTTTCGCCGCCGGCGTGCAGTTCGCCCGCAACGAAGGGATCCTGCCCGCTCCGGAAGCCAATCACGCGGTCAAGGGCGCGATCGAGGAAGCGCTGCGTTGCAAGCGGGAAGGGCGCGCGGACACGATCCTGTTCAATCTCTGCGGCCACGGCCACTTCGACATGCAGGCGTACATCGACTATTCGGCCGGCAAGCTGGTCGACCAGCCGTACGACGAGCAGGAGCTGGCGATGGCGCTGGCCGGCCTGCCGAGTGTGCCCGAGCCGGCTTGAGTCGGACTGAGTCGGACTGAGTCGGACTGAGTCGGACTGAATCGGACTGAGTCGGCCGGGGCGGCGGCAATCCGCCGCCCGCCGGCCTCACGCGAGATCGGCGAGCAGCGCGGCGCGCAGGCCGGCGTCGACCGGCGCCGCCGCGACGGTGTAGCGCGGGTGGTCGACACCGATGCCGATCGCCGCACCACGCTTCAGGGCACCCGCGGCGGCTTCGTCGAGTTCGAAGCGCAGGAAGTGCACCGAGGACGTCTTCTCCTCGTTCTCGCGCTCCATGTCCTCGTCGGCGATTGCATAGACCTTCGGCGATCCGTCGACCTGCACCCAGACCCGGGTCTCGATCCCCTTGAGCCGGGCGAGTGCGGCGCGACGTTCGGCCTCGTCCTCGTATTCGATCAGCATCGTCGCCTTGAAGTTGCGCCCGTCCGGCACCAGCGGACCGTAGGCATCGATCTCGTGGCGGATGCCTTCCTCCTCGAAGATCTTCTCGATGCGCAACATCTCCTGGATCTGGTAACGGACCGTCAGCTCGTCCTCGAACAGCAGCGTCAGGTGGTCACCCAGCCGCAGCGACCGGCGCTTCTTGTGCTCGATCACCTGGCGGCGGAAGTCGGCTCTCGCCTTGGCGTAGGCCTCGAGGGTCATCAGTGACTCGCGTGCGATCTGCGGCATGTCGTCGTCTCCTTGTGCTTGGGCGGGCGCGTGAGCGGGGTCAGCTCAACCCGTATGCGATCCGCAGCAGGGTCAGCGGGTGTGCGAGCTTGCCCTCGGCGGCCGCACCCATGCCCTGCTCGATGTGATGGTTGCCGAGCTGGCAATCCGAAGCGATCCAGTCCAGGCTGCCTGCCGGATGTTCGCCCATCTGGCGGGCGACCGGGCGGCCGATCTTCAGCGCGATCTCGTGGAACTCCTTCTTGACGCCCCAGGTGCCGGCGTGGCCCGAGCAGCGCTCGATCGTGTTCACCTGCGTGCCGGGGACCTTCTCGAGCATCTCGCGGGTCTTCTGGCCGACGTTCTGCACCCGCAGGTGACAGGCGATGTGATACGACACGTTGCCCAGCGGCTTGGTGAACGTCGTCTGCAGCAGACCGTCGCGGGCACGCAGCGCCAGGTACTCGAACGGGTCGAACATCGCGTCCTGCACCGCCTTGACGTCCTCGTCCTCGGGGAACATCAGCGGCAGTTCCTGCTTGTACATCAGCGTGCACGACGGGATCGGCGTCAGGATCGCGTGGCCGGCGCGCGCGAGTTCGGCCAGCGGCGGGATGTTCTTCGCCTTCAATTGTGCCACCGCTTCCAGGTCGCCGAGTTCCAGCTTGGGCATGCCGCAGCACGACTCCTGCCGCATCAGCGTGTACGGAATCCGGTTGTGGTCGAGGATCTTCAGCAGGTCCAGGCCGATGCCGGGCTCGTTGTAGTTCACATAACAGGTCGAGAACACGACCACCTTGCCCGGCGTGTGTTTCCCGTCCCTGACCGGGTGCGGCGCCGAGTCCGGCGCCTGCTTGCGGAATGTCGGGCTGGTGAAGGTCGGCAACCACGCATCGTGATGCACCCCGATCGCACGTTCGCCGAGTTTGCGCAGCGACGGCGAGCGGCTGGCGGCGTTGACCGCGTGCACCACGACCGGAATCGTCGCCAGTTTGCCGTTGCGATCGGTCGACGACAGCGTCGAATCGCGGAACTTCGTCGGTGTGCCCTGCCGGAACTGGATCGCCTTCGCGCGCAGCATCAGGTGCGGGAAATCGAGATCCCACTCGTGGGGCGGCACGTACGGGCATTTCGTCATGAAGCAGACGTCGCACAGATAACACTGGTCGACGACCTTCGTGTAGTCGCTCTTGGCGACGCCGTCGACCTCCATCGTGCTGCTCTCGTCGACCAGGTCGAACAGGGTCGGGAACGCGTTGCACAGGCTGACGCAGCGGCGACAGCCGTGACAGATGTCGAACACCCGCTCGAGTTCGGCGTTGCAGGCCGCCTCGTCGTAGAACGCAGGGTCGCGCCAGGCGATCGGATGCCTGGTCGGCGCGTCGAGCGAACCCTCTCGAACCGTCATCGGTCGGACCTCGATGGATGCGAAAGAAGAAGGCGGATCGGCTGATCGCGAAAAGCCGGAATGCCGAGATCCGCATCAACAGGGCGGGGCCCTCGTCGGGTCCCCGCCACCGGCGACGCGGCAAACCGCCGTCCGCGGCGGCAGCCGGTCGCGTTCGCTCAGGACAACGTCTCGAGCGCCTTGGCGAACTTGTTGGCGTGTGAGCGCTCGGCTTTGGCGAGCGTCTCGAACCAGTCGGCGATCTCGTCGAAACCCTCGCCGCGGGCGGTCTTCGCCATGCCCGGGTACATGTCGGTGTACTCGTGAGTCTCACCGGCAACCGCGGCCTTCAGGTTCAACGACGACGGTCCGATCGGCAGGTCGGTCGCCGGATCGCCGACCTGGGCCAGGTAGTCCAGGTGCCCATGGGCGTGACCGGTCTCGCCTTCGGCGGTCGAACGGAACAGCGTCGCCACTTCCGGATGACCCTCGACGTCGGCCTTGTTGGCGAAATACAGGTAGCGGCGATTGGCCTGGCTCTCGCCGGCGAACGCAGCCTTCAAGTTGTCGTGCGTCTTGGTGCCCTTCAGACTCGGCATGCCTATCCTCCTTCACGGGTTGCAGAACGATCTGGACCGACGCGAACTCCGCGGATTCACGCCGCGTCGCGTCTCGATTCTAGTCGTCGCCGATAACCTCGCCCAATTGGGGATTTGAATCCGATTGATTGGCTCAGGCTATGGCGCCGGCCGGACCGTGGGGTGCCGGGGCCTCCGGTGGCGGCTCCGCCGCGTCCGGAAGATCCAGTTCGACGCGCAGGCCGTGCGGCTCGGCCTGCTGCAACCGGCATTCTCCTCCGTATCGGCGCGCGAGCCGGGCCACGATCGCCAGTCCCAGGCCCGAGCCGCCGGCGCGCACACCCCGCTCGCTGTCGAGCCGGGTGAACGGCCTGAGCAGCCGTTCGAACTGTTCCTCCGGCACCCCGGGCCCGCGATCCTCGATCACCAGGGACAGGCCTTCACGGACACGCACCGCGGCGATCCGCACCCGCGCCGCCGAGCCGTCCGCCGGTCGGGCGTGGCGCAGGGCGTTCTCGACCAGATTGGACACGATCCGCGTCAGGTCCAGCGGCGCGCCTCGCCAGCGCAGGCCCGGCGCGACGTCGATCGACAGCGCCAGTTCACCGGCGGCGATCGCGGCGCGATAGGTCGACTGGACGTTGTCGATGATCCCGCCGACGTCGACATCGGTGGCCGTCACCGCCTGCCCGCTGCGACCGAACTCGAGGAACTGGCCGACGATCCGGTCGATCCGCTCGATCTCCTCGCTCATCGACGACTTGTCGCTGTCGTCGAGCCCGCTCAGTTCGATCTCCATCCGCAGCCGGGTCAGCGGTGTGCGGATGTCGTGTGAGATGCCGGCCAGCGCGACCGCGCGGTCCGATTCGAGCGACTCCAGGTCGATCGCGAGCCGGTTGAAGCGGCGGTTGACCTGCGCGAGTTCGGAGGCGAGGTCCTCGCGCAGCCGCGGTGGACGCAGCCCACGGCTGAGGCGGTCGATCGCCCGGCTCAGGATCGCCAGCGGCCGGTTGACCAGCCGGCTGATCAGCACCGCGCCCAGCAGCGACAGTCCGAGGGCGATCGCCGCGATCAGCCAGACGCTGGTGCCGGCCTGTCGCTCCAGCCGCTCGCGCGGAAGGACCAGCCAGTAGCCGTCGCCGTCGATGTCGAAGCTGACCCACAATCCCTCCTCGCCGTTGACCCGGGCGGCCACGCGCGTCTGCGGCCCGAGCAGGGTCTGCAGCGAGCTCTGCAGGCTGCGCAGCCGGCCGAATGCCGGCAGTTCCTCGATCCGGTCACCGCCCTCGAGCAGGAAGACCCGCACTCCCTCCTCGCGGTTCAACTCCGACAACAGGAACAGACGCCGCTCGCCGATCGCGCTCACCAGCGCCGAGCGGGTCAGGTTGACCACCGAGGCAACCTCCCAGGCGAGCCGCTGCTCGGGCGGCGCCTTCTCGAGCACCCTCTGCACCAGCAGCGTCGCCACCAGGCTCGCGATGATCAGCGCCGCGAGCAGCAGGAAGGTGCGCCAGAACAGGCTGACGCGCATCACCGGCCGGACGTCGGGCCCGGCGGCACGGACCGGTGCGCCGGCCCGGTCAATTGCCGTCGGGGATGAAGACGTAGCCGACCCCCCAGACGGTCTGTATGAAACGCGGATGCTGCGGATCGTCCTCGATCAGCTTGCGCAACCGGGAGATCTGGACATCGAGGCTGCGATCGAACGCACCGTACTCGCGACCGCGGGCCAGCGCCATCAGCTTCTCGCGCGACAGCGGCACCTTCGGATGGCGTGCGAAGACCTTGAGCACGGCGAACTCGCCGCTGGTCAGCGGCACTGGTGCGCCGCTGCGGCTCAGCGCACGTGTCCCGAGGTTCAGCACGAACGGGCCGAACGACACTTCGGCCGCTTCGCTCGACGGGGCACCGGGGGTGTCCCCGGGCTGCCGGCGGCGCAGCACCGCATTGACCCGCGCGAGCAGTTCGCGCGGATTGAACGGCTTGGCGATGTAGTCGTCGGCTCCCATCTCCAGGCCGACGATCCGGTCGACGTCGTCCCCCTTGGCCGTCAGCATGATCACCGGCGTGGCGTCGTTGGCGGCCCGCAACCGGCGCACGATCGCCAGGCCGTCTTCCCCGGGCAGCATCAGGTCGAGGACGATCAGGTCGAACGGCTCGCGCTGCATCAGGCGGTTCATCGACGGCGCGTCCTGCGCCACGCTGACCTCGAACTGGTTGTCGGTGAGGTACCTGCGCAACAGGTCGCGCAATTTGGGATCGTCGTCGACGATCAGCAGGTGACGTCCGGACACACTCATGGCGGCAATGATAGCGATGGCCCGCCCCGGGGCGACCGGCACTCGTTCCGCCCACCGTTGCGAGTTACCCATTGTTACACGCCTTACGGTGTCGGTCCGGCATGCGACCGGGCCGGGTCCTAGAATCCGTTGGTGGCCAATACACCCGATCCGGCGCATCTGCCCGACCGCGACACCCGTCGCTGGTGCGGGTCGACACGCCATCATGCCCGATCGCTGCTCCTCGCGGCCGTGTGGTTGTCGCTGATCGGTGCATCCGCCGGTGCCCATGCCCAGTCCGCTGCGGGCCGGCCCGATGCCGAGGAGCGGCAGCGGTTGCGTCACGAACTGCGCGACCAGTTGCGCGATGCGCGATCGCGCGCGGGTGGCCGGGAGGCGGCGGGCGATCCGGGCCCGGTCCAGGCCGACGGCTGGTCGGGCGCGCCCAACCGCCTGTCGCCCGAGGAACGGCAGCTGCTCCGGCGGCAGGTCCGCGAAGCGCGGCATCGCGGCGACTGAACCCCGATCGCATCGGCGGTCGCCGCAGCGCATTGACTACAATGCGCTCCGATGGGGTCCGGTGATTCGAATCAGCGATCGGACGCCGGCAGCGACAGCGTGGCCGGTGGTCATCTGCTCGCGGTGTCGACCTCAGGAAGTGCCTGCTCGGTCGCGTTGCTGACTGCCAGCGGCGGCTCGATCGAGATCGACTCGGCCGCCGATGCCCCGGCGATCACCGCTTCCGAGATCGTGCTCGGCTTGATCGACGGCCTGCTCAAGGGCCGTGGGATCACCCTGACCGAGATCGACGCGTTCGCGCTGGACGTCGGGCCCGGGTCGTTCACCGGCGTTCGTATCGGCTGCGCGGTCGTGCAGGGGCTGGCGTGGGGCGTCGACCGCCCGGTGGTGCCGGTCGGTGCGCTCGAGGCGATGGCGTTGCAGGCCGCCGGCCCTGGCGGTTCGTGCCGCGTGTTCGTTGCCGCCGACGCGCGGATGGGTGAGGTGTATCACGCCGTCTACGACGTCGATGCATCGGGCGGCATCACGACGCCGGCGGAGCCCGTCGTCGCCGCGCCGGAATCGGCCTGTGTGTTTTTCGATGCCTCGACGACACCCGTCGACGCGTGTGTCGCCGGCGACGGGTTCGAGCGCTATCCGGCGCTGGCGGCGTGGCAGGCGATCCATGCCGCTCGACCATGCGATGTCGTGCGCCCCGATGCGGCGCTGATCGCCCGTATTGGATGGTCGCGCTGGCGTCAGGGCCGGTACGTCGCCGCCGCGGCGGCCGCGCCGACGTACGTGCGCGACCGGGTCGCCCACGATGTCGACGAGCAGCGACGCCTGCGAGGACTCCGATGAGCATCAGGCCGTCGGTCGATCCACCGGTGCGCTGGAACGCCCCGCATGCGGTGAGCGCGGCGGCCTGGCGCGTGCGGCCGATGCAGGTGGGTGACCTGGTCGCGGTCGCGTTGGAGGAGAGCCGCATCTACCCGTTCCCCTGGACCATCGGCAACTTCAGCGACTCGCTCAAGGCCGGCTACGATGCGTGGGTGTTCGAGGATGATGCCGGGCTGATCGGCTACGCGGTGATGATGTGGATCCCCGATGAGGTGCATCTGCTGAACCTGTCCGTCGCCGCGACCCACCAGCAGCGAGGTTTCGGCCGGGCGATGTTGCGCTGGTTGTGCGGCGAGGCCGGACGGGGAGGCGCGAAGGCGCTGACACTCGAGGTGCGCCCGTCGAACGACCCGGCGCGCCAGCTGTACGCCAGCGAAGGATTCGCGCAGATCGGGATTCGCAAGCGCTACTACCCGTCCTTCAATCGCACCCGCGAGGATGCGCTGGTGCTGCGAGTGCCGATCGAGCCCGGCGACCCCTACGGCGAGGCGGATCGATGACTCCGTCGCAGCGGCGTGCCTACGATGCGCTCGATCTCGGTCCGCGTTGGGCCCCGCGCACGGGCTCGGCGCCGGTGCCCGCCGGCGTGGTGGTCGAGGCCGCCGCCGACGCAGCGATCGGGGTCCCGTCGGTTGCTGTCGCGGCCGTCGCGGCCGACGCCACGGGGGCGCTCGACACGGTCGGTGTCCCGGCCGCCGGGACGGCCGGTGGCGATGTCGCGACGCTGTCGTGGGACGCCCTGCGATCGCGAGTTGCCTCCTGCACCGACTGTGGCCTGTGCCGGAGCCGGACGCAGACCGTGTTCGGTATCGGCCCGGTCCAGGCGTCCTGGATGCTGGTCGGCGAGGCGCCGGGGGCCGAGGAGGATGCACGCGGCGAACCGTTCGTCGGCCAGGCCGGCCGGCTGCTCGATGCGATGCTCGCGGCGATCGGCCTGAACCGCGCCGAGCATGTGTTCATCGCCAACGTGCTGAAATGCCGCCCGCCCGGCAACCGCAATCCCGAGCCCGGCGAGGTCGCGCGCTGTGAACCGTATCTGGCGCGGCAGGTGGAACTGATCCGGCCCAGGCTGATCGTTGTCATGGGCCGGTTCGCGGCGCAGTCGTTGCTGCGCACCGACGCGTCGATCGCCAGCCTGCGCAATCGGGTGCATCAGTACCGGATCGGCGAACGGGAGGTGCCGGTCGTCGTCACCTATCACCCCGCCTATCTGCTGCGGACGCCGCAGGACAAGGCGAAGGCCTGGGTCGACCTGTGCCTCGCGCAACGGATCGCCGCGCAGTCCCGGGACGACTGAAGGCGCAGCGGGAAGGCGCAGCGCGGACGCGCAATCAGGCCGGCGCACCACGGGCGCAACGGGTAGCGACACGGAGCGCTCCAGCGCCGCCCCGAGCGGCCCGGTTAGGCGTCAGTGGCGCGACGACTCGCCGGCCAGCGCCGGTGTGTCGGCGAGCCGCTGGTTGGCCTGGTGACGGCGGATCACCAGCGCCATCATCACGGCGACGAACAGGCCGAATATCACGATCACCGCGTAGATGTGCAGGTTGAAACGCAGCAGCAGCGCGTACAGCCCGAGCATCAGCAGGATGTTCAGGTTCTCGTTGAAGTTCTGCACGGCGATCGAATGGCCGGCGCTCATCAGCACATACCCGCGGTGCTGGAGCAGCGCGTTCATCGGCACGACGAAGAACCCGGCCAGCGATCCGATCAGGACCAGCACCGGGTAGGCCACCGCCTCGGTGGAGACCAGGGTCATGCACGGCACCAGCAGGCCCATCGCGACCCCGACCGGCAACACCGACAGTGCCCGACCGAGCGGGACGAAACGCGCCGCGAGCATCGCGCCGATCGCGATGCCGACCGCGGTCACGCCCTGCAGCAGCGCCGCCTTGCTCAACGGCAGGTGCAACGCCTGTTTCGCCCATTCGAGCACGATGAACTGAAGCGTCGCGCCGGCGCCCCAGAACAGCGTGGTCACCGCCAGCGAGATCTGGCCGAGCCGATCGTGCCAGAGCGTGGTATTGCAGCGGGCGAAATCCGCGAGCAGCCGGACCGGATGGCGTTCCTGGTGCGGATAACGCGCGCCGGTGTCCGGGATGCGCAGGTTGAACAGGGCGGCCAGTCCGTAGATGGCCGCGATCACCAGGATCGCCGCCTCGGCCGGTGTGTCGATGCCGGTGTCGAGCACCGGTACGTCGAATCCGAGCAGCCGGGTCGACACGGCCGGGCTGATCAGCGCCCCGCCGACCAGCGTACCCATGATGATCGAGCCGACCGTCGTGCCTTCGATCCACCCGTTGGCCGCGACCAGTTTCTCAGGCGGCAGCAGTTCGGTCAGGATGCCGTACTTCGCCGGCGAATAGGCCGCGGCGCCGAAGCCGACGACCGCGTACGCCATCAGCGGATGCACCGACGCGAACATGAGGAAACAGCCGAACACCTTGACGGTGTTGGTGATGAACATCACCTTGCCCTTGGGCATCGAATCGGCGAACGCGCCGACGAACGGCGCGAGCATCACGTAGGAGATGGTGAAGAACAGCTTGAGCAGCGGCTTCATCCACTCCGGTGCATGCATCTCGATCAGCAGGGCGATCGCGGCGATGAGCAAGGCATTGTCGGCGAGCGACGAGAAGAACTGCGCCGCCATGATCGTGTAGAACCCGCGTTTCAATCGGCCGTGTCTCCAAAATCGGCTGCGGGTGTCCCCACGGATGCGCCGGTGCCGTATCGGCCCGGATCTTCGCTGCGCGCCGGCACATCGCCGGTGTCCGACGGGCTCCGGACGGCCACGGTTTATACCATGAAGGCCCGGCGTCCGACGTGACAAACGCCCGGGCGGCAAGGCGTGGCCGAAAGGCGTTCGCCGGCGCCCGCGCGGCGGTCGTCCGGGGTGCGAGCCGGGAACGGTATAGTCGCGCCATGCGTCCGACTCGTGCCGAGATCTCGTTGCCGGCCCTGCGCGCCAACCTGGCCCGCGCCCGTGGTCTGGCCGGGCAGGCCCGGCTCTGGGCGGTGCTCAAGGCGAACGGCTACGGCCACGGGCTGCAGCGGGCGGCGGCCGCGTTCGCCGCCGCCGACGGCCTGGCGCTGGTGGAATTCGACGGCGCCGAGCGGTTGCGCGAGCTGGGTTGGCAGGGACCGGTGCTGATGCTCGAAGGGGCGTTCGATGCCGACGACGTGCGCTTCGCCGCCAGCCACCGCTTGACGCTGGTCGTGCACGAGCCGCGCCAGGTCGAGTGGCTCGAGCGGCTCGACGGCAGCGTGGCGATGGACGTCTACCTGAAGTTCAACAGCGGGATGAACCGCCTCGGGTTCGAGGCCGCGGCGTTCGCCGCGGCGCATCGCCGGCTGAGCGGCTGCGCGGCGGTGCGCAGGATCACGGCGATGACCCATTTTGCGGCGGCCGATGCGGCCGGTGGCATCGTCGACGCGCTGCCGGCCTTCGAGCGCACGGTCGCGGGACTCGGCGGCGAACATTCGTTGGCCAATTCCGCCGCGCTGATCGACCATCCGCGAACCCGCGGGACCTGGGTGCGGCCGGGCATCATGTTGTATGGGGGGACGCCGTTCGCCGAGCGGTCGGCGGCTTCGTTGGAGCTTGTCCCGGCGATGACTCTGAGCTCGCGGCTGATCGCCGTGCAGCAGCTCGTGCCCGGGGACTCGGTCGGCTACGGCGGCAGCTTCGTCGCCGAGCGGGTGATGCGCATCGGCGTGGTCGCCTGCGGTTATGCGGACGGGTATCCACGCCACGCACCGACCGGCACGCCGGTGGCGGTCGACGGGGTGCGGACCCGCACCGTGGGCCGCGTCGCGATGGACATGCTGATGGTCGATCTGGAGCCGGTGCCCCAGGCGCACCCGGGCAGCAGCGTCGAACTGTGGGGCACGACGATACCGATAGACGAGGTCGCGACCGCGGCCGGCACGATCGGCTACGAGCTGATGTGTGCGCTGGCCCCGCGGGTGACCATCACGGTGATCGACTGACGGTCGATGGCCCGAGCCCGGACGCAGTACGTCTGCAACGAATGCGGCGCGGCCTCCCCGAAGTGGCAGGGGCGGTGCACCGAATGCGGCGCGTGGAACTCGCTGATCGAGACGACACTCGCGACGGCGGCGTCGGCGCCGCACCGCTACGAAGGGCTCGCCCCCGGGCAGGGGGTGGTGGCGCTTTCGGCGGTGCCGGCCGAGCGGATCGAACGGCTGGACACCGGCAGCGAGGAGTTCGACCGGGTCCTGGGCGGCGGCCTGGTCGGCGGCTCGGTCGTGCTGATCGGCGGGGATCCGGGCATCGGCAAGTCGACCCTGCTGCTGCAGGCGCTGGCGCACTTGTCGGCTTCACACGACGTGTTGTACGTGAGCGGCGAGGAATCGGCCGCACAGATCGCGATGCGTGCACGCCGGCTCGGACTCGCGGCCGACTCGCTGCCGCTGTTGGCCGAGATTTCGCTGGAGGCGATCAGCGCGGTGATCACCGGGCGTCGGCCCGCGGTGGCGGTGATCGACTCGATCCAGACCCTGTATTCGTCGGCATTGCAGTCGGCACCGGGCTCGGTGGCGCAGGTCCGCGAATGTTCGGCGCAGCTGACGCGACTGGCCAAGCAGTTCGGCATCGCACTGGTGCTGATCGGCCACGTGACCAAGGAAGGCACGCTGGCCGGCCCGCGTGTGCTCGAGCATATCGTCGATGCGGTGCTGTACTTCGAGGGCGACAGCCATTCGTCGTATCGCCTGGTGCGCGCGGTCAAGAACCGGTTCGGCGCCGTCAACGAGCTCGGGGTGTTCGCGATGACCGACCGCGGCCTGCGCGGCGTCGGCAACCCGTCGGCGCTGTTCCTGTCGCAGCATCCGTCGCCGGTCGCGGGTTCTTGTGTGCTGGTCACGCAGGAGGGCACACGGCCGCTGCTGGTCGAGATCCAGGCGCTGGTCGACACCGCCCACGTGCCCAATCCGCGCCGCCTCTCGGTCGGCCTCGAGAGCCATCGGCTGGCGATGCTGCTGGCGGTGTTGCACCGTCACGCCGGGCTCGCGCTGTTCGACCAGGACGTGTTCGTCAATGCGGTCGGCGGTGTGCGCATCAGCGAGCCGGCCGCCGATCTGGCGGTGATGCTGGCGGTGGTCTCGTCGCTGCGCAATCGGGCGCTGCCGCGCGGGCTGGCGGTGTTCGGCGAGGTCGGGCTGGCGGGCGAGATCCGCCCGGCGCCGCGCGGGCAGGAACGACTGCGCGAGGCGGCCAAGCTCGGTTTCGCCTACGCGCTGGTGCCGAAGGCGAACCTGCCGAAGAAGCCGATCGAAGGCCTCGAGGTCATCGGTCTGGAGCGGATCGACCAGGCCCTCGAGGCCGCGTGGCGCTGGTAGGTTTCGCTGCCGGGTTCGCGGACCTCCCGCGGCCCGCGGCCCCCGCGACGGCAGGCTGGTGCGCCGCCGAGGCCAGCACCAGCGCGGCCGCGTGGACACCGCTTCGAACCGCGGCCTCGATCGTCGCCGGATAGTCGGGCCAGGCGTAGTCGCCGGCGAGCCACAGGTGCTCGAGTCCCTCACGATGCAGATGATCGGACTCGATCCGGGGCCGATCGGGCAGACAGCGGAAGGTCGCTCGTTTCTCGCGCACGGTCTGTGCCCAGTCGGCCCGCAGGCCGCCGCACTGATCGACGACCTGGTCGGCGACGCCGTCGGCAAGCATCCGGGCGTCCAGTTCACCGACGCGGCCCGCGGCCGATATCACCACCGCGGCCAGCTGCAGGTCCTGCTGTCGCCCCCGGTCGAACAGCCACTGGCCGTACTGGTGTCGGCGCGCCGATTCGACCAGCATCAGCGCGGGCGGCAGCGGCGGTGCCGACGGATGGCGATGGGTGCGCCAGCCGAGGTAGACGGTTGCGATCGCGTCGTAGTGCAGCGCCGCCAGCGGGGCGATCGCCGCTGCGTTGGCCTCGCCGAGCAGCCCGGCGATCGAGTGCGGCGGCACTGCGAGCACGACCTGCGCCGCGTCGAAGGTGTCCGAGGCTGTCGTCACCCGCCAGTGCCCGCGGTGGCGTTCGATCCGCAGCACCCGGCTGCGCAGGTGGATGCCGGCGCCGCGACCGGTCAGCCAGGCCGCGGCCGGCTCGGGCAACACCTCGCTCAGTGTTCCACGGGGCAGCAGGAAGCGGCTCGCCGCACGGTCCGATCCGAGGGTATCGCGCAACACGTTGGCGAAAGTCTGCGCACAGGCCGCCTCGGCGGTCGTGTTCAGCGCCGCGACACACAACGGCTCCCACAGCCGCCGGTTCAGCGAGGCGGTCTGCTTCAACCGCGCCAGCAACTGGCCGACGGTACTGCCCGGATCGACCCGCCATCGATCGCGGGCCAGCACCGACATCAGCCGGACCAGTGCGCCGCGGTCGGCCAGCGACATCCCGCGCGCGTCGAGCAGCGCCAGCGACCAGTGCAGCGGCGAGGGCAGCGGCGCCGAACGCAGGCGCAGGCCGTCGGTCGATTCGAGCCGCAGCGGGCGCGCGGACAACACACGCCACGGATCGCCGGTGACCCGGGTGACCAGTCGCAGCGTCTCGTGATACGCGCCCACCAGCAGGTGCTGGCCGTTGTCCAGGTGCACCGGACGATCACACGCCTGCAGCTGGATGCCCCGCGCGCGACCGCCGAGTTGCGGCGCCATCTCGTGCAGCTGCACCGTCACGCCCGCGGACACGAGTTCGATCGCACTCGCGAGACCGGCCCAGCCCCCGCCGACGACGACCACCGGCAGATGAGCCGGGTCGGCGTGACCGACCGCGGCGCGGGTCACACGGCGACCTTGCCGAAGTTCCAGGTCCGCCAGGCGAGCCAGAGCTTGCGCACCGGCGTCAAGGCAACCCGATGCTGCATCACCTGGAAGCCGTCGCGTTCGATTTCCTCGAGCAGCGCCGCGTAGATCGCGGCCATGATCAGCCCCGGTCGCTGGGCGCGTCGTTCGGTCGCAGGCAACGCCGCGAGTGCCTCGCGGTAGAAGTCGCGGGCCCGATCGGCCTGGAACTTCATCAGCTCGACGAAACGCGGGCCCGGGCGCAGGCTCAGGATGTCCTGTGCGCTGATGCCGAAGCGTTGCAGGTCCTCGTGCGGCAGGTAGACGCGGCCGCGACGGGCATCCTCGCCGACGTCGCGCACGATGTTGGTCAGCTGGCAGGCGATGCCGAGCGATTCGGCATAGGCATCGATCGCCGGACTGGGCTCGCCGAAGATCCGGGCCGACAACAGCCCGACGACACCGGCGACCCGATGGCAGTACAGGCGCAGGCCCTCGAAGTCCAGGTAGCGCTGCTGTTCGAGGTCCATCTGCATGCCGTCGATGATTTCGAGCAGCGCGCCGCGCGTGATGCCGAAGTCGGCGGCCCGTGCCGCGAGCGCCTGGCCGACCGGATGTTGTGGCGAGCCGTCGAAGATCCGCCCGACCTCGTCCCGCCACCAGGCGAGCTTGACCCGTGCGACACCGGTGTCGCTGATTTCGTCGACCACGTCGTCGACCTCGCGGCAGAACGCGTACAACGCGGTGATCGCCGCACGCCGCGCCGGCGGCAGGAAGCGGAAGCTGTAATAGAAACTCGAGCCGCTGCGTGCGGCACGATCCTGGCAGTACTCGTCGGGTGACGTCATCGGGCCTGCAGCGCCAGCCGGACCAGGCCGACGCCGTCGCGCAACGACAGCGTCGGTCGTCGATCGCCGAACGGATCGAATTGCAGCGCCGCCAGGCGTTCCAGGATGCGACGACCGCCGGCGATCGTCGCCCTCAGTTCCCAGGCGAGCCGCATCGGCACCTGGCGCACCAGCGGGCGGCCACGGTCGAACAGCAGCGAGGCTCGGCGACACTGCAACGACAGTGCGTGGCGCAACGCGGGTGAGGCGCGCCGTTCGCGGATCGCGGTCGCGACGTCCTCCTCGCGTGCCCCCGCTTCGGCGAGGTCCTCGAGCGGCACGTAGAGCCGGCCCTTGGCCCAGTCGATCGGCACGTCCTGCACGAAGTTGACCAGCTGCAGCGCGGTGCAGATCGCATCCGACAACGGGCGGCGGGTGTCGTCGCAGGCATCGAACAGCCGCAGCACCAGTTCACCGACCGGATTGGCCGAACGGCTGCAGTAGTCGAGCAGGTCGGCCTCGGTCGCGTAGCGGCGCACGGTCACGTCCTGTGCAAACGCCGACAGCAGCGCCTCGAACGGCGCCAGCGGCAGGTGATGCCGGGGCAGGTACGGTCGCAGCGGTTCGACCACCGGGTGCGGAGCGCCCGGGTCGTGCAGCGCGACGCGCAGACGGTGCAACTCGGCAAGGCGCTCGGACTGCCCGGCCTGCCCCTCGTCGGCCACGTCGTCCGCATAGCGGGCGAAGCGATAGATCGCGATCACCGCCGGCCGGGCACTGGCCGGGATCAGCAGCGAAGCGACCGGGAAGTTCTCGTAGTGACCGACGGCCATACTCCGATTCTAAGGGTGTCAATCGATTCGACTGGCGGCCAACCCCGGGCTGGTGCCCATGGCGGTCCGTTCCGTTGCGGCTTCGACGTTGACGCTGCGGGGCACAGCGGCTAGATTAATAACTAACCCGTCAGTCAGTAATGCGCGGCGGCCACGACCCATCGCGCAGACAGCCCGATGCGCGCCGGCCAGATCCGGCGCGCGGCGATGCTGCCGTCCCTCGATCACAGCCCGAGTGTCGCCGATGAGTCTCGATGCCCGCATTCCCATCCTCCTGGCCGTGCTGGCGCTTGCGGCCTGCGATCGTGAACCGCCGCAGCGGCCGGAGGCGATCCGTCCGGTCCGCGTGGTCGTGGTCGAAGCACAGGCGAGCCACCGGCTGCTCAGTTATCCGGGCGAGGTCCGCCCACGGATCGAGAGCCGCTACGGCTTCAGGGTCGGGGGCAAGTTGTCGCAGCGGCTGGTATCGGTCGGCGACAAGGTCAAGCCCGGGCAACTGCTCGCCCGGCTCGACCCGCAGGACGTCGCGCCGGCGATCGCCGCGCAACAGGCTCAGGTGCAGGCGAGCCAGACCGACCTGACGCTGGCCGAACTCGAACTGAGGCGGCTGCGGGAACTGCGGGCGCAGAACTACATCAGCCAGGGACAACTCGACCGGCAGCAGGCGGTGGCTGAATCGGCCGCTTCCCGGCTTGCGGCCGCACGGGCACAACTGGCCTCGGCCCGCAACTCGTCGAACTTCCAGCGCCTGGAAGCCGATGTCGCGGGTGTCGTCACCGCGGTCGACGCCGAGGTCGGCCAGGTCGTGTCGCAGGGGCAGTCGGTGGTGCGGATCGCACAGACCGCCGAGACCGAGATCCTGGTCAACGTGCCCGAGCCCGAGGTCGGCCGTGTGCGGACCATCCGGGACTGGTCGGTCGTGGTGCCCGCGCTCGGTGAGCAGCGCCTGCCGGCGCGGCTGCGCGAGATCTCGCCGCTGGCCGATCCGCAGTCGCGGACCTATCCGATGCGCCTCGCCCTGTCCGGTCCGATCGACGGCGTCTCGCTCGGCATGACCGCGATCGCGCAGGCCGAGCAGGCCAACGAACCGGGGTTCGTGCTGCCGTTGTCGGCGCTGTATTCGAAGGACCAGTCGACCCATGTCTGGCGGGTGGACCGGGCGAGCGGCACCGTGCAGCCGGTGGCGGTACGGACCGGGGGACTGCTCGACGAGTCAGTCCGCATCACCGAAGGCATCCAGGCTGGCGACACGATCGTGACCGCTGGCGCCAACCTGCTGGTCGCCGGCCAGAAGGTCCGCCTGCCCGATGACTCGGTGCAGGTCTCCGGGGGCGGCCAGGCACCCGGTGCGGCGACCGTGAGCCGGCCATGACTTCGCGCGACGAACGCGACGCGGCCTCGCGCGGCGCCTTGTCCTCGGCGCTGCAGCGGGCGAACCCGGAGCAGCCGCTCACACATCGCTTCAACCTGTCGGCGGCCGCGATCCGGCATCCGCAACTGACGCTGTTCTTCGTGCTGGTGATCGCTCTGGCCGGCATCTCCTCCTACTTCAGGCTCGGCCAGCGCGAGGACCCCGATTTCACGTTCCGCGCCGTCGTCGTCCGCACGATCTGGCCCGGGGCCACGACCGAACAGGTCGATTCACAGGTCACCGACCGCATCGAGAAGAAGCTGCAGGAGGTGCCCTACTTCAAGTGGACACGCAGTTACTCGAAGCCGGGCGAGTCGCTGACCGTGCTCGAGCTGCTCGACACCGCGCCGCCGAAGGAGGTGCCGCAGATCTGGTACCAGGTGCGCAAGAAGGTCGGCGACATCCGCTCGAGCCTGCCGGCCGAGGCGATCGGCCCGTTCTTCAACGACGAGTTCGGCGATGTCTTCGGGACCATCTACGCGTTCACCGGCGACGGCTTCTCGCTGGCCGAGCTGCGGGTGGCGGTCGAGAAGGTGCGCCAGGAGCTGCTGCGGCTGCCCAACGTGCAGAAGGTCGAACTGGTCGGCGTGCAGGACGAGAAGGTCTTCATCGAACTGTCACCGCAGGTGCTGGCCAACCTGGGGATCGACGCCCAGCGCATCGCCGAACAGCTGCAGGCGCAGAACCTGGTCGCACCGACGGGCACGGTCCAGGGCGAGACGCGGGCGGTGCCGCTGCGGGTCACCGGGCAGTTCGACACGGTCCGCGAGGTCGAGGAACTGCGCCTGAACGTCGGCGGGCGCACGATCCGCCTCGGGGACGCGGCCCGGGTGACACGCGGCTACGTGGATCCGCCGGTGTTCACGATGCGTTACGGCGGCGAGCAGGCGATCGGCCTGTCGGTGTCGATGACGCGCAACGGCGACGTGTTGCAGCTCGGCCGGGACCTCGAGCAGGCGATGGACAAGATGCAGGCCGACATGCCGATCGGCATCGAGTTCGCGAAGGTCGCCGACCAGCCACGGATCGTCAGCAAGGCCGTGGGCCTGTTCATGACCTCGCTGGTCGAGGCGGTGGCGATCGTGCTCCTCGTCAGCTTCATCAGCCTCGGGCTGCGTGCTGGCACGGTGGTCGCGCTGACGATCCCGCTGGTGCTCGCCGGCACGTTCCTGGCGATGCGCTACGCCGGCATCGACCTGCACCGGATCTCCACCGGCGCGCTGATCATCGCGCTCGGCCTGCTGGTCGACGACGCGATGATCGCGGTCGAGATGATGGCGCGAAAGATCGACGAGGGGCTCGATCGCTTCTCGGCGGCGACCTATGCCTACTCGAGCACCGCCTTCCCGATGCTGACCGGCACCCTGGTGACCGCGGCCGGTTTCCTGCCGATCGCCACCGCGCGATCGACCACCGGCGAATACACGTTCGCGATCTTCGCGGTGGTGACGATCGCGCTGCTCATTTCCTGGGTCGCCGCGATCATCGTCACGCCGTTCATCGGCCGCTACCTGCTGAAGGAACACGCCGGCGGTCACCGCGAAGTGTTCGACAGCCGTTTTTATCGCGGCCTGCGGGCGACCATCACCTGGTGCATGCGGCATCGCTGGCTGACGATCGCGGCCACGATCGTGCTGTTCGTCGTCGGCGGCTACGGGATGTCGCTGACCGAGAAGCAGTTCTTCCCGTCGTCCGACCGGGCCGAGGTGCTGGTCGAGATGTGGCTGCCGGAAGGCGCCAGTTACCGCGCGACCGAGGCGGAGGCGAAACGCCTCGAGGCGATCATCGCGCAGGACAAGGACATCGCGAGCTTCGCCGGTTACGTGGGCAACGGTTCGCCGCGTTATTACCTGTCGCTGGACCAGCAGCTGTTCCGCAGCAACTTCGCGCAGTTTGTCATCCTGACCCACGATGTCGCCGGGCGTGATCGTGTCGTCGCGCGGCTGCGCGAGGTGCTCGACCGGTCGTTTCCCGGGATCCGCTCGCGTGCGTTCCGCACGCCGCTCGGACCGCCGGTCGCCTACCCGATCCAGTTCCGGGTGATGGGACCGGAAGCGGCGCAGCTCAAGCTGATCGGCGAGCGCGTCGCGGCGCTGGTGCGCGAGCATCCGCACACGATCGACGCCCACGCCGACTGGGGCGAGCGCTCGCCGGCGGTCCGCATCGACGTCGACCAGGACAAGGCGCGGGCGATCGGGCTGACCTCGGCGCAGATCGCGCGGGCCATCGGCGGCGCGGTGTCGGGTGCGGGCATCGGCACCTACCGCGAGCGCGACCAGCTGATCGAGGTGGTGCTGCGCGCGCCGCAGGCCGAGCGCGCGAGCCTGGCCAACCTGGCCAACCTGCAGATCCAGACGTCGCTCGGCCGCTCGGTGTCGCTGGCCCAGATCGGGACCATCCGGGAGACGATGGAGGAACCGATCATCTGGCGCCGCTCGCGGGTGCCGACCCTGACCGTGCGCGCGGACCTGGTCGACGGCGTGCAGGCTCCGGACGTCAGCATGCAGATCGACCCCAGGCTCGATGCGATCCGCCAGTCGCTGCCCCCGGGCTACCGGATCGAGGTTGGCGGGCCACACGAGGAGAACCTGAAGGCGCAGAAGTCGATCGCCGACGGTGTGCCGCTGATGCTGGCGCTGGTGCTCGGCCTGCTGATGATCCAGTTGCAGCGCTTCTCGCTGGTGTTCATGGTGCTGGTCACCGCGCCGCTGGGCATCGTCGGTGTCGCGGCGGCGCTGCTCGCCTCGGGCCGTCCGTTCGGGTTCGTGGCGATGCTGGGCACGATCGCGCTCGGCGGCATGATCATGCGCAACACGGTGATCCTGGTCGACCAGATCAAGCAGGACATCGCCGCGGGGCACGCGCCGTGGGATGCGGTTCGCGAGTCGGCGGTGCGCCGCTTCCGCCCGATCTGCCTGACCGCCGCGGCGGCGCTGCTGGCGATGGTGCCGCTGTCGCGCGACGTGTTGTGGGGACCGATGGCCTTCGCGATCATGGGCGGGCTGGTCGTCGCGACGGCGCTGACCGTGCTGTTCGTGCCCGCGCTCTATGTCGCGTGGTACCGGGTCCGCCCGCTGGCCGACCCGCAGGCCAGCGCCCGCGGGCCGGCCGGGGCGACCGTCCCGTCGCCTTCCTGACCCGTCCGTTGCCCGCGACGCCCGACCGCGGGTCCTTTGCGGTCGTTTAGAATGGCCGGTTCCGCGGCCGTGGCGGAATTGGTAGACGCACCAGGTTTAGGTCCTGGCGCTTTCACAGGCGTGAAGGTTCGAGTCCTTTCGGCCGCACCAGCCGGGCGGCCGGCCGACGGTCCCGACGGCGACACTTTTCGAAGAGAACATGGCAACCAGTATCGAAACCACCGGCACGCTGGGGCGCAAGCTCCAGATGGCGCTGCCCGTCGCTGCGATCAACAAGGAGGTCGGCGATCGCCTCCGCCAGCTCGCGCGCGGCGTGAAGATGCCGGGCTTCCGCCCGGGCAAGGTACCGATGAGCATGGTCGAGCGCTCCTACGGGGCGCAGGTCCAGGCCGAGGTCATCGGCGACGAGGTCTCCAAGGCGTTCAGCGCCGCGGTCGACGAGCACAAGCTGCGCGTCGCGGGCCAGCCGAAGATCGAGCGCCGCGACGGTGCCCCCGAGGACGAACTCGGCTTCACCGCGACCTTCGAGGTCTATCCGGACGTCGAGCTCGGCGACCTGTCGGGCGTCGAGATCACGCGTGTGCAGTGCCAGGTCGGTGATGCGGAGGTCGACAAGACGATCGAGATCCTGCGCAAGCAGCGCGTCACCTGGGCCAGCGTGGAGCGTGGTGCGGCCGACCAGGACCGGGTCACGGTGGACTTCGTCGGCCGCCTGGACGGCGTCGAGTTCGAAGGCGGCTCGGGCAACGAGTTCCCGGTCGTGATCGGCGCCGGCCGGATGCTGCCGGATTTCGAGGCCGGTCTGCGCGGCATCACCCCGGGCGAGAAACGGACGATCGACGTCGCCTTCCCGGCCGACTACGGCTCGGCGAACCTGGCCGGCAAGACCGCGCAGTTCGAGATCACCGCGCGACGGATCGAGGGACCGGTGCTGCCGCCGCTCGATGCGGAGTTTGCCCGCCAGCTCGGCGTGGCCGATGGCGACCTGGCGAAGATGCGCGAGGAGATCAAGGCCAACCTCGAACGCGAGGTCGGCCAGCGCCTGAAGGCCCGTCACAAGGTCGCCGTGATGGATCGGCTCAGCGAGAGCGCGACCCTCGAGCTGCCCAAGGCGCTGCTGGATTCCGAGAACGAGGCGCTGGTCGAACGCGCGCGCCAGGACCTGCAGGCGCGCGGCGTGGACCTGAAGAACATCCCGATTCCGCCCGACGCGTTCGACGAACAGGCGCGCAAGCGCGTACGCCTCGGGCTGATCGTCGCCGAGGTCGTCAAGCGCCACGGCCTGGCCGCCAAGCCCGACCAGATCCGCGCCCAGATCGAGGAGTTCGCCCGCACCTACGAGAACCCGGGCGAGGTGATCCGGCACTATTTCAGCGACCGCAACCGTCTCGCCGAGGTCGAGGCGCTGGTCGTCGAGAGCAACGTCGTCGACTGGGTGCTCGGCCAGGCCCGGGTCGCCGACGCGCCGATCACCTTCGATGAACTGATGGCCAACGGCTGAGCGGACTCGAGGCGCCGTGCCGGCGTGGGCCGGTCGCGGCCCGCGCCTCGTGCCGGTCGACCGAGTCCAGATCACCAACCGTCGCGCACCCGGACGTCCGGGTGCCATTCCAGGACACATCATGACCCGCAATGCCCTGATCGAAGACCTCGTCAACGCCCATCTCGCCCAGCGCAGCGAACCGCAGGGCCTCGGCATGGTGCCGATCGTGATCGAACAGAGCGGCCGCGGCGAACGCGCGTACGACATCTATTCGCGCCTGCTGCGCGAGCGGGTGATCTTCCTGGTCGGTCCGGTGATGGACCAGAGCGCCAACCTGATCGTCGCCCAGCTGCTGTTCCTGGAATCTGAGAACCCGGACAAGGACGTGTCCTTCTACATCAACTCGCCCGGCGGGTCGGTCTCGGCGGGGCTGGCGATGTTCGACACGATGCAGTTCATCAAGCCCGACGTCAGCACGCTGTGCCTGGGACTGGCCGCCAGCATGGGGGCGTTCCTGCTCGCCGCCGGCGCCAAGGGCAAGCGCTTCGCGCTGCCGAACTCGCGGATCATGATCCACCAGCCCTCGGGCGGCGCCCAGGGGCAGGCGGCCGACATCGAGATCCAGGCGCGTGAGATCCTCTACTTGAGGGAGAGGCTGAACAAGATCCTGTCGGACAAGACGGGGCAGCCGATCGAGCGTATCGCCAAAGATACAGACCGGGACAACTTCATGTCCGCCGAAGATGCGGTAAGCTACGGGCTGATCGATCGCGTCCTGCAGAATCGCGTCAGCGAACCGGTCTGAGCACGGCAGGACGTCCCGCGGGGCCAGAGTCAATGTCGGAAAAGAAGGGTTCGAGCGAGAAGCTCCTCTACTGCTCGTTCTGCGGCAAGAGCCAGCACGAGGTGCGCAAGCTGATCGCCGGTCCGTCGGTGTTCATCTGCGACGAGTGCATCGAGCTCTGCAACGACATCATCCGTGACGAGGCGCAGGGCGACGGCCAGACCACCGGCGTTCGCCAGGGACTGCCGACACCGTCGGAGATCTGCTCGATCCTCGACCAGTACGTGATCGGGCAGAACACCGCCAAGAAGATCCTGTCGGTCGCCGTCTACAACCACTACAAGCGGCTGCGCCACAAGGGCAAGAAGGACGAGATCGAGCTCGCCAAGAGCAACATCCTGCTGGTCGGGCCGACCGGCTCAGGCAAGACGCTGCTCGCGCAGACGCTGGCCCGGCTGCTCAACGTCCCGTTCGTGATCGCCGACGCGACGACACTGACCGAGGCCGGATACGTCGGCGAGGATGTCGAGAACATCATCCAGAAGCTGCTGCAGAACTGCAACTACGAAGTCGACAAGGCGCAGAGCGGCATCGTGTACATCGACGAGATCGACAAGATCTCGCGCAAGTCCGACAACCCGTCGATCACCCGCGACGTCTCCGGCGAAGGGGTGCAGCAGGCGCTGCTCAAGCTGGTCGAAGGCACGATCGCGTCGGTGCCGCCGCAGGGCGGTCGCAAACATCCGAACCAGGACTTCGTGCAGATCGACACCACGAACATCCTGTTCATCTGCGGTGGTGCGTTCGACGGCCTGGAGAAGGTCATCCGAAACCGGTCCGAACGCTCGGGCATCGGCTTCGGCGCCGAGGTCAAGTCGGCCGGGGACCGCCCGGTCGGTGACGTGCTGCGCGAGGTCGAACCCGAGGACCTGATCAAGTTCGGCCTGATCCCGGAACTGGTCGGTCGGCTGCCGGTGGTGGCGACGCTCGACGAACTGCACGAGGACGCACTGGTCCAGATCCTGATCGAGCCGAAGAACGCGCTGATCAAGCAATACCACAAGCTGTTCGCGATGGAAGGTGTCGAACTCGAGGTGCGCCCGGTCGCGCTGCAGGCGATCGCTCGCAAGGCGCTGCGTCGCAAGACCGGCGCCCGCGGACTGCGTTCGATCCTCGAGCACGCGCTGCTGGACATCATGTTCGAGTTGCCGGCGATGCAGAACGTACAGAAGGTCGTCGTCGACGAGAATGCGATCGTCGGCGACGGCAAGCCGCTGGTGATCTATGCCGACACGCCGCGCGCGGTCGGATCCAAGTAAGACAAGCCGGGGACGGATTCTCCGTCCCGCCGTTCCTCTCCGTCGTCCGAACCCGTCTTCTCGCCCTGGCGACTACCCCAGTCGATGGGTGGCCCGTCGTCCCCATCGCCGCCGTTCGTCGGCGCGAATCGACCGTCCGGCCCCACGCGTTGCATCCGATCCTCACCGGCTCGCACCCCGTCCGGGCGTTGGTTTCGCGTACCCGCAAATGGCGTATTCTTTGCTTGAAACTCGCCGGAAGGCCCTCAACTGGCCAGACAGGACGCGTCAGCGCCGCCTGACGAGGCGCGTCTCGAGTCCGGACCTCCCCGGACGCCCATCAGGACGGAGTCAACATGCCCGAAGCGATTGAGTCGTCGATGCCCACGCTGCCGCTGCTGCCTTTGCGGGACGTCGTGGTCTTCCCGCACATGGTCATTCCGTTGTTCGTCGGCCGGCCGAAGTCGATCAAGGCGCTCGAGGCCGCGATGGAAGGCGGCAAGAGCATCATGCTGGTCGCTCAGAAGAACGCGGCCAAGGACGAACCGGTGGCTGCCGACATCTACGAGATCGGCTGCGTCTCCAACATCCTGCAGATGCTCAAGCTGCCCGACGGCACCGTGAAGGTGCTGGTCGAAGGTGCGCAGCGCGCACGGATCGGCCGGATCGAGGATAACGGACAACACTTCGTCTGCGACCTGGCCGAGATCGCACAGGAGCCCAAGGACTCGCCGGAGATCGAGGCGCTGCGCCGTGCGCTGCTGGCGCAGTTCGACCAGTACGTGAAGCTCAACAAGAAGGTGCCGCCGGAGATCCTGGCCTCGCTCAACGGCATCGACGATGCCGGACGGCTCGCCGACACGATCGCCGCGCACCTGCCGATCAAGATCGACCAGAAGCAGGCGATCCTCGAGACGATCTCGCCGGCCGAGCGGCTCGAGAAGCTGCTGACGCAGATCGAGACCGAGCTCGACATCCTCCAGGTCGAGAAGCGCATCCGCGGCCGCGTCAAGCGGCAGATGGAGAAGAGCCAGCGCGAGTACTACCTGAACGAGCAGGTCAAGGCGATCCAGAAGGAACTCGGCGAGGGCGAGGAAGGCGCCGACATGGAGGAGCTCGAGAAGAAGATCCGGGCTGCCCGCATGCCGGCCGAGGCGCGCAAGAAGGCGGAGGCCGAGCTCAAGAAGCTCAAGCTGATGTCGCCGATGTCGGCCGAGGCCACCGTCGTGCGCAACTACATCGACGTCCTGGTCAACCTGCCCTGGAAGAAGAAGAACAAGATCAACAACGACCTGACGAATGCGCAGAAGGTGCTCGACGAGGATCACTTCGGCCTGGAGAAGGTCAAGGAACGGATCCTCGAGTACCTTGCGGTCCAGCAGCGGGTCGAGCGCGTGAAGGCGCCGATCCTGTGCCTGGTCGGGCCCCCGGGCGTGGGCAAGACCTCGCTCGGCCAGTCGATCGCCCGGGCGACCAACCGCAAGTTCTCGCGGATGGCGCTCGGTGGGGTGAGGGACGAAGCCGAGATCCGCGGCCACCGCCGCACCTACATCGGGTCGATGCCGGGCAAGATCCTGCAGAACCTGACCAAGGTGGGCGTGCGCAATCCGCTGTTCCTGCTCGACGAGGTCGACAAGATGGGCATGGACTTCCGCGGCGATCCGTCCTCGGCGCTGCTGGAGGTGCTCGATCCGGAGCAGAACTCGACATTCACCGACCACTACGTCGAGGTCGAATACGACCTGTCGGACGTGATGTTCGTGGCCACCGCGAACACGCTGAACATCCCGCCGGCGCTGCTCGACCGGATGGAGGTGATCCGCCTGTCCGGCTACACCGAGGACGAGAAGGTCTCGATCGCCCAGCGCTACCTGCTGCCCAAGCAGATGAAGAACAACGGCCTGAAGCTGACCGAACTGACGGTCGCCGAGGGCGCGCTGCGCGACATCGTGCGCTACTACACACGCGAGGCGGGCGTGCGTGCGCTCGAGCGCGAGATCAGCAAGATCTGCCGCAAGGTGGTCAAGACGCTGCTGCTGAAGAAGTCCGACCACAAGATCGTCGTCAATGCACGCAACCTCGACAAGTACGTCGGCGTACGGCGCTTCACGTTCGGCGTCGCCGAGAAGGAGAACCAGATCGGCCAGGTCACCGGTCTGGCGTGGACCGAGGTCGGCGGAGAACTGCTGACGATCGAGGCGGTGGCGGTGCCGGGCAAGGGCAAGCCGACGTTCACCGGCAAGCTGGGTGACGTGATGCTCGAGTCGATCAAGGCGGCGATGACGGTGGTGCGCCGGCGCGCGCATCGGCTGGGGATCGCGGCCGACTTCCACGAGAAGAAGGACATCCACGTCCACGTGCCCGAAGGCGCGACGCCAAAGGACGGCCCGAGTGCGGGCATCGCGATGACGACCGCGCTGGTGTCGGTGCTCACCGGCATCCCGGTGCGGGCCGATGTCGCGATGACCGGCGAGATCACGTTGCGCGGCGAGGTGCTGCCGATCGGGGGCTTGAAGGAAAAGCTGCTCGCGGCGCATCGCGGCGGCATCAAGACCGTCGTGATCCCCGAGGAGAACGTCAAGGATCTGGCCGACATCCCGGACAACGTGAAGAACCGGC
>CADEEH010000046.1 GCA_902826305.1 uncultured Burkholderiales bacterium | reverse complement strand
TGTTCTGCGGGTTGTTGACGAAGATCGTCGGCCCCGGGTTCATGTTCTTCAGGTACAACACGCCGATCGCGATCGCGGTGATCGAATCGCCGGGGATGCCGAAGACGATCGCCGGGATCCATGCGCCGGCCAGCGACGAGTTGTTCGCCGCGCCCGACTCGACGATGCCCTCGACGTGGCCGGTGCCGAACTTCTCGGGTTCCTTCGAGAAACGCTTGCTCATCGCGTACGACATCCACGACGCCATGTCGGCGCCCGAGCCGGGCTGGATGCCGATCACCGTGCCCAGGGCGCTGCCGCGCAGCAGGGGCCAGCGATAACGCCGGACCAGGTCCCACATGCCGGCGAACACGTTGCCGATGCGTTCGGTCGCGATCGCCGGCGGCGGTTCGATGCTGCTCATGTAGCGCAGCAGTTCGGACACCGCGAACATGCCGACCATCATCGGGATCAGCTCGACGCCACTCATCAGTTGCGGCAGCCCGAAGGTGAAGCGCGGATGTGCGGCCGGATTCTCCAGCCCGATGCACGCGACCAGCAGCCCGAGCAGCAGCGAGATCGATGCCTTGAGCACACTCGAGTTGCCGATGAAGACCGCGCCCGCCAGCCCCAGGACCACGAGCCAGAAGTACTCGAACGAGCTGAAGTTCAGCGCCACCTCCGCCAGCGCCGGCGAGAACAGGATCATCACGATCGTACCGAACAGGCCGCCGATCGCCGAGAACACCAGGCCGGCGCCGAGCGCGGTCTCGGCCTGCCCCTTCAGGGTCATCGCGTACGCCTCGTCGGTGTAGGCGGCCGAGGCGGGTGTGCCCGGTATGCGCAGCAGCGCGCCGGGGATGTCGCCGGCGAAGATCGCCATCGCGGTGCAGGTGACGATCGCCGCGACCGCCGGCACCGGCGGCATGAAGAAGGTGACCGGCACCAGCAGCGCGGTGGCCATGGTCGCGGTCAGGCCGGGGATGCAGCCGACGAACAGGCCGAACAGCGCCGAGGCGAAGATCACCGTCAGCACGTACGGGTCGAAGACCAGCGCGAAGGCCTGCGCGAGCACCGCCGGGGTCATCGTCGCCGTCTCACCACAACCAAGGCTGCAGCACACCCCAGGGCAGCGGCACCCGCAGTCCCTTGTAGAACACGGTGTGGATCAGCAGCGTCGTCACGACCGACAGCGGCAGCACCCATCGCGTGCGCACGCCGAGCACCGCGAACATCGCCGACAGGCACAGGATGCCGGTCGGGATGAACCCGAGGCGGTCGGAGGCGCCGATGTAGAACAGCAGCACACCGACGGCAACCGCCAGACGCCGGCGCGGCATCGGCATGCGCAGCCAGGCGCCCGGCACCAGCCAGGGCTGGGCCGCACGCTCGCGCCAGCCGCGCACGATCAGCACCAGCGCGCAGACCGCCAGCAGGGCCGCCAGCGTGCCGGGGAACGCGGCCGGTCCCACGTTCTGCCCGGGGATCTTCGGGAACGACTGGACGTGGAACAGGATCACCAGTGCGAGCGCAAGCAGCAGCGCGCCCGCGATCGCGTC
Organism: uncultured Burkholderiales bacterium; assembly: GCA_902826305.1. Lineage (GTDB taxonomy): Bacteria > Pseudomonadota > Gammaproteobacteria > Burkholderiales > Burkholderiaceae_E > CADEEH01. The sequence goes on along the minus strand of CADEEH010000046.1, from coordinate 32,615 downwards.
GTTCAGCCGCACGCGTGCTTCCCGGATGGCATCGGGGCGGACCTACTTCGCCAGCCCGAGGTCCTTCATCACTACACCCATCTCGGCATCACCCTTGGCCATGAAGCTGCCGAAGCCCGCCGCGTCGGCGTAGATCATCCCGTAGCCGCGCTGGGTCATGAAGTCGCGGAAGTCCTTGCCCTCGTGGATCTTGCGGATCGCCGCGCCGAGTTTCTGCACGACGTCGGCCGGCAGACCTTTCGGTGCCGCGATGCCGCGCCACGCACCCACCGTCCAGCCGCTGCCGGCCGCGGCCTTGAGCGTCGGCACCTGAGGGAACAACGCACCCGGCTGCTCGGCCATCAAGGCCAGCGGCCGCGCCTTGCCGGCCTCGATCAGTGCCCGCGCCTCCGGCAGCGAGCAGGTCACCAGGTCGATGCCGCCGGCGGCCAGGTCGTTCATCGCCGGGGCCGCGCCGTTGGACGGCACCCAGGGCACCGAACCCGGGTCGATCTTCAGGTCGCGCAGCATGCCCGCCAGCGCCAGGTGCCAGATGCCGCCCTGGCCGGTACCCGATGCCTTCAGCTTGCCGGGGTTGGCGCGGATCGCCTTGACCAGGTCGTCCATCGTCTTGTACGGCGCGTCGGCCTTCACGGTGACCCCGGCCGGATCGATGTTCACCAGCGCGACCGGGGTGAAATCGGCCGGCGTCAACTGGGTCAGCCCGGCCCAGTGCATCATCGAGATCTCGACGGTGATCATGCCGATCGTGTATCCGTCGGGAGGCGCCGAGGCGATCGCGGTGTGGCCGACGACGCCGTTGCCACCGGTCCGGTTGACGACGTTGACCGGCTGGCCCAGCTCCTTTTCGAGCAGGGTGCCGATGATGCGGGCGGTCGCGTCGGTACCACCACCGGCGCCCCAGGGCACGACCAGCGTGATCGGTCGGTTCGGATACGATTGGGCCGATGCGGTGCCGACGGCCGACGCGAGCACGAGCGCGGCGCCCGCGGCGCGGAGCCAGGTTCTGCGGATCATGGGTGTCTCCCGGTATTGGTGTTGTGCCTGCGGTGGGCCAGCGTAGCACAGGGGACGCGGCCGACGGCGGGGCCTCCGGGGCGAGGCCCCCGATACCTGCTATTGCATCATCGATGCCCGCGGGTCTACTCTGTCCTCAGATGGCGGGACTATCGATCCCCCACTGTCTCCCCACCCTCCGAGCCGATTCCCTTGTCCGCCATCACCGTCGCCATCGTCGAAGACGACCCGGTCTTCCTGCAGAGGTTCGAGCAACTCGTCCAGGCCGCACCGACGCTGGCGTTGTCTGGCGTCGCCCGCAGCTACGGCGAGGGCCTGGCGCTGCTCGACCAGATGCCGGCCGACGTCTACATGATCGATCTCGGCCTGCCCGGCGGGTCGGGCATCGACCTGATCCGGATCGGCAATCGACGTCATCCGCGCAGCGAATTCATGGTCGTCAGCGTGTTCGGCGACGATGACCACGTGATCGCGAGCATCGAGGCCGGCGCCACGGGCTACCTGCTCAAGGACAGCAGCGTCGAGCAGCTCGTCGAATGTGTGAGCATGCTGCGCCAAGGCGGCGCACCGATCACGCCGTCGATCGCACGCAAGCTGCTGATGCGTTTCCGGCGCGGCGGATCCGGCCCGGGCAACGATGCCGGACTGACCGAGCGGCAGGACGAGATCCTGCAGCTGCTGGCCAAGGGGCTGCGCTTCTCGGACATCGCGCGTGCGCTGGGCATCTCGGCGCACACGGTCACCGCCCATGTCCGGGTGATCTACGAGAAGCTCGAAGTCAGTTCGCGCGGCGAGGCGGTGTTCGAGGCGCAGCAGCGGCGGCTGATCCGGCACTGACGGCTCGCATCGTGGTCCTCGGAACGACCGCCCGATGGTGGATGTTGCTGTTGCTGCTGATCGGCAGCGCCGGCTGTTCGTCCGGGCCACCGCATGGGCTGATCCGGATCGATCGGGCGGAGGTCCGGTTCTTCCTGCACCCGGGCGACCGGCAGCCGGCGACAGCGCCCGAATCGGTCAGCCTGCCGCACAGCTGGACCGCCGAGCAGCGACGGGACTACGAGGCCGCGGAGTACCGGCTGACCTTCTCGGTCGGCGACATCGGCGAGGAACCCTACGGCGTCTACACGACCCGGATGCGCGACGGCGGCCAGATCCGGCTGGACGGACGGCTGCTGGACGTGGTGCCGTTCTCCGATTCGGCCGTGCGCGTGTCCTGGCGACGCGGGATGCTGGTCGACGTGGCCCCGTCGCTGCTCGGCGGCGGCGAACACGAGCTGCGTTTCAGGATCGTGCCGTACGCGCCCGATCCGGATGGCCGCTTCTACCCGGTGTTCGTCGGCCCCGCGATGTCGCTGGAGCCATTGTGGCGCCAGCGCACCTACGAAGCGCTGTTCCTGCCGCAGGTGTCGGTGGTCTTGACGTTGACCGGTGCCTTCATGTCGGCATTGATCTGGCTGCGCCGGCGTCGGGATCGCGTCTACCTGCTGTTTTCGCTGGCGAGCGGATTCTGGGCGCTGCGCTCGTTGTACTACAGCGTCGAGCAGATCCCGGCCTGGCTCGGCCCGCGCTGGCTCGAACTGTCGAACCTGGCGACCGCGGGCTTCGTGCTCAGCATGGCGGTGTTCATCTACCGGCTGGCCGGCCGGCGCTGGCCCGGGCTGGAACTGCTGTACCTGCTGTACGGTCTGTTCGGCGTGATCCTGGTCTACGCCTTCGGCCTGCGCGGCGATCACATCGTGCTGCAGTGCTGGCAGGCCGGACTGCTCGCGCCCGCGCTGCATGCGGTGGCGACGCTGGCCCGTGCGCAATACCGCGGCGAGACGCCGCGCAACCTGGTGTTCTGGGTCGGCCTGGCGATCGCGGCGGTCGCCAGCATCCACGACCTGGAGATCGCACTCGACGCGTTGCCGCGCGACACGCTGACCTGGCTGAGTTTCGCCGCGCTCGCACCGCTGTTCGCGATGGCGATCTCGCTGGTCCATCGTTTCACGGCCGCGATGCAGTCCCACGAGGCGCTCGCCTCGACCCTCGAGGCGCGGGTCTCCGATCGCGAGCGCGAGCTGGCGGCGAACTTCGCGCGCCTGGCCCAGGCGCAACGCGAGCAGGCCCGCCTTCACGAGCGCCAGCGGATCATGCAGGATGTCCACGACGGCATGGGCTCGCAACTGCTGTCGGCGCTGATCCTGGTCGAACACGGGCAGCTCGACCAGTCGCAGGTGGCGGCCGTGCTGCGCCAGGCGATCGACGACATGCGGCTGTCGATCGACGTGTTGTCCGGCGGCGGCAACGACTTCGAATCGTCGCTCGGCAACCTGATCGTGCGCATCGACCAGCGCGTGCGCCCCGCCGGCATCGACCTGCAACTGATCAACGAACTGCGTGACCGCGTGCCGGTCCCGGCCACGGCAGGACTGCAGCTGCTGCGCATCATCCAGGAGTCGATCGGCAACGCCCTCAAGCACTCGGGGGCGCGCCGGATCACGGTCACCGCGCGTTACGCGCCTGGAGATCCGATGCTCGAGGTCGTCGTCGCCGACAGCGGCCGGGGGTTCGATGCCGCCGCGACGCCGCGTGCCGACCAGCACGGCCTGGCCAACATGCGCTCGCGTGCGCAGCGGATCGGCGCCGAACTGCGGATCACGTCAGGACCGGAAGGGACGGTCTGTCGGGTCCTGCTGCCCGTGGTGCCGCCGAAGTCGTCCGGCGAGACCGCCGGCGGCTGGCTCGACACACCACCGGCGGTTGCCGACGAGGGCGATCGCTGACCCGCTGTCCCGGGCACGCCGCGACGCGCAGCGGTTTCGGGATAGGTTCTACAATGCCGGGCGATTGCTGCCGGCGCAGGCGACAGGCGGCGATCCGGGACCACGGCGGCGGATCGTGACGGGAGGACGACTTGAGCGACGATTCTCGCGGCGACGCCGCACTGGCCGGATCACTGGCAAGCCGGTTGCGGCTGCCGGTGATCGGGGCCCCGATGTTCATCGTTTCGCGGCCGGCGCTGGTCATCGCGCAGTGCGCGGCCGGTGTCGTCGGGTCGTTCCCGGCACTCAACGCGCGGCCGGCATCACAACTCGGCGAATGGCTCGACGAGATCACCGGGGCACTCGCCGAGCTCGAGGCACGAACCGGCCGGCGACCGGCCCCGTTCGCGGTCAACCAGATCGTCCACAAGTCCAACGACCGGCTGCTGCACGACGTCGAGCAGTGCGTGAAATACAAGGTGCCGATCGTCATCACCTCGCTGGGCGCACGCGCCGACGTCAACGACGCGATCCACTCCTACGGCGGCATCGTGCTGCATGACGTGATCAGCGACCGGTTCGCGCGCAAGGCGATCGAGAAGGGCGCCGACGGGCTGATCGCGGTCGCCGCGGGTGCCGGCGGCCATGCCGGCACCACCTCGCCATTCGCGCTGGTGCAGGAGATCCGGCGCTGGTTCGCCGGCCCGATCGCGCTGTCGGGGGCGATCGCCAGCGGCGACGCGGTGCTCGCCGCGCGCGCGATGGGGGCCGACTTCGGCTACATCGGCTCGGCCTTCATCGCCACCACCGAGGCCAACGCCGAAGAGGCCTACAAGCAGGCGATCGTCGACTGTTCGTCGTCCGACATCGTCTACACGAACCTGTTCACCGGCGTGCACGGCAACTACCTGAAGCCGTCGATCGTCGCGGCCGGACTCGATCCGGACAACCTGCCGCGCAGCGACCCGTCGACGATGAGTTTCGGTTCGGGCGGCAACATGGACGCCAAGGCCTGGCGCGACATCTGGGGCTGCGGACAGGGGATCGCGGCGATCACCGACGTGTTGCCGGTCGCTGCATTCGTCGACCGGCTCGAGCGCGAATACGTCGCGGCACGCGAGCGGATCGGCGCCGGCTGAGGGCACGAGTGCCGCCGCCGCGGCCATGCGGCCGATCGGGTGTCAGTCGATCGTCGCGCCGCTGGCCTTGACGATCCGTTCGTAACGCGCCAGCTCGCGCCGCATCAGTTCGCCGAACGCGGCGGTGTCCGTCGGTACCGGTTCGGCCATCAGTGTCGCGAAGCGCGCCTTGACATCCGGTGCGCGCAGCGCGGTGGTGAAGGCCTCGTTGAGTTTCGCCAGCGTCGCCGGTGGTGTCCCCGCGGGAGCGACCAGCCCCCACCAGGTGTCGATCTCGAATCCCTTCAGCGTCTCGGCGACGGTGGGTATCTCCGGCATCGCCGGCGAACGCGCGGCGCCGGTGACGCCGAGGGCGACCAGCCGGCCGGCGCGGATGTTGGCCGCCGCGGTCGCCAGGTTGTCGAAGTTGAACTCGACCTGTTCGCTGAGCAGCCCGAGCTGCGCCGGCGCGCCGCCGTTGTACGGGATGTGGACCGCGTAGATGCCGGCCTCGCGCTTGAAGATCTCCCCGGCCAGGTGACCGGCGCTGCCGTTGCCGCCGCTGCCGAAGTTCAGCTTGCCCGGCCGTGCCTTCGCATGGGCGATCAGATCGGCCACCGACCGGATGCCGAGCCGTCGCGCGACCTCGGCGTTCATCACCAGCACGTTGGGCACGCGGACCATCAGCGTGATCGGCGCGAAGTCGCGCGCCGCGTCGTACGGCATCTTGCGGAACAGCCACGGGTTGACCGCGTGGGTCGCGGTGGCCGCGATGCCGATCGTCGCCCCGTCCGGCACCGCCTTGGCGACGGCGTCGGCGCCGAGATTGCCGCCGGCGCCGGGTTTGTTCTCGACCACCAGGATGCCGAGTGAATCGCGCACCTTCTCGGCCAGCACACGCACCGTGATGTCGATCGGTCCGCCGGCCGCATAAGGCACGATCACCCGCGTCGCCCGCGTCTGGGCGCCGGCCGCACCCGCCAGCGGCAGGGCCAGCGTCGAAGCCAGGAAATCCCGTCGTCTCATCGTCGTGTGCCTCGTGCGTCGGTCGATCGCCCGGCCATCGGACGGTGCGGATCCGCGCCGGATCGGATCGTACCGCGGATCAGGACACCGGCTCGGCCGGCCGTGTGTCGGCGGCAGCGTCGGCGCGCGGATCGTGCGGGCGGCTGTCGGCGAACTCGGCGAGCACGCGTTCGGTGTGGGTGGCACCGGCCCGCCGGCCGTGGCCGATCAGTTGCTCCGGTGTCCCCTGGGCGACGATGCGCCCGCCGCCGGCACCCCCTTCGGGACCGAGGTCGACGATCCAGTCGGCCTCCGCCCAGATGTCCAGGTTGTGCTCGACGATCACCAGCGTGTTGCCGGCGTCGACCAGTCGGTGCAGGACCCGCAGCAGCTTCTCGACGTCGGCCATGTGCAGCCCGACCGTGGGTTCGTCGAGCACATACAAAGTCTGCGCAGGTCGCGCCGCCGGCCTGCCCGCCTTGGCCCGCGCGGCGACGAGCCGCGGATCGTCGACCACCTCGCGCACCTTCGCCAGTTCGGTCACCAGCTTGATCCGTTGCGCCTCTCCGCCCGACAGCGTCGGACTCGGCTGGCCGAGCGTCAGGTAGCCCAGCCCCACGTCGCGCAGCAGCGCGAGCGGACGGGCGATCGGCGGATGCAGCGCGAAGAACTCCTCGGCCTCCTCGACACTCATCGCCAGCACGTCGCCGATGTTGCGCCCGCGGACCTCGACCTCGAGTGTCTCGCGATTGAAGCGGCGCCCGCGGCAGACGTCACACGGCACCTTCACGTCAGGCAGGAAATTCATCTCGATCGTCTGCTGGCCCTGGCCATCACACGCGTCGCAGCGACCGCCCGCGGTGTTGAACGAGAAGCGGCCGGCGCCGTAACCGCGCACCTTCGATTCGGTGGCATCGGCGAACAGGCGCCGGATCGCGTCCCAGAAGCCGACGTAGGTGGCCGGGCACGAACGGGGTGTCTTGCCGATCGGTGCCTGGTCGACCTCGAGGACGCGGCTGATCGGCTCGGTGCCGCTGACCGACTCGGCGCCCTGCGGCGGCGGGACCGCCTTGCGCTGGTTGCGCGCGCCGACCTGTGCGGCGACCTCGGCCAGCAGCACGTCACGCGCCAGCGTCGATTTGCCCGAGCCGGAGACGCCGGTGATCACCGTCATCCGGCCGAGCGGGATCGCCACGTCGACCGCGCGCAGGTTGTGCAGGTGTGCGCGACGCAGCTCGAGGCGCGGCGTGTCGCGGGTGATCTCGCGTCGACGGCCGAGCGGATGTTCGAGCGGACGCGCCAGGAAGCGGCCGGTCACGCTGTCCGGCTGCCGCGCGATCGCATGGTGATCGCCGGTGGCGACGATCCGTCCGCCGAACTTGCCCGCGCCCGGACCGATGTCGATGACATGGTCCGCGCGCCGGATCGTCTCCTCGTCGTGTTCGACCACCAGCAGCGTGTTGCCCTTGTCACGCAGCCGGTCCAGGGTGTCGAGCAGCACGCGGTTGTCGCGCGGATGCAGGCCGATCGTCGGTTCGTCGAGCACGTAGCACACACCCTGCAGGTTCGAGCCGAGCTGCGCGGCCAGGCGGATGCGTTGCGCCTCGCCGCCCGACAGCGTCGGTGCGCTGCGCGACAGCGACAGGTAGCCTAGGCCGACCTCGGACAGGAAACGCAGTCGCGAGCGGATCTCGACCAGCACGTCGCGGGCGATCTCCGCCTCGCGGCCGCTGAACTCGATGCCGGCCAGCCATTGCCGGCAGTCGTCGACCGCCATCGCGGTCAGTTGTGCGATCGACAGGTCGCGCAACCGCATCGCCAGGGCGATCGGATTGAGCCGCTGGCCCTGACACGCCGGGCAGCTCGCCAGCGCGCCGCCGTCGACGGCACTCTCGTCGGCAAGGCGTTCGGCCCGTGCGCCGACCGATTCGGTGGTGGCGTCCTCGTCGGAACGGTTCTTCTCCTCGACCGTCGGCAGGTACGGCAGTTCGACGCCGGTGCCCAGGCATTCGACGCACCAGCCGATCCGCGAGTTGAACGAGAACAGCCGCGGATCCGGCTCCGCGAAGCTGGTGCCGCAGCCGCGACACGCGCGCCGGGTCGAGTAGATCACCGTCTTCAGCTTTGCCGCCGCGCCGGTCGGATCGCCGTCGGCGATCACCCGGCGCAGGTCGTCCAGCGGCGCGGCCACCTTGACGATGCCCTTGCCATGGCCGAGCGCCCGGGTCAGTGCGTCGCGCAGTCCCGCCTCGTCGGCCGCATCGACGGTCAGGTCGGCCACCGGCAGGTCGATGTCGTGTTCGACGTAGCGGTCCAGCCGCGGGAACTTCGCGGTCGGCAGGAACGCACCGTCCACGCGCAGGTGCGTGAAGCCGCGGGCCTTCGCCCATTTCGCCAGGTCGGTGTAGACACCCTTGCGGGCGACGACCAGCGGCGCGAGCAGGCCGATGCGCTGGCCGCGATAGTCGCGCATCAGTCGCGCCGCGATCACGTCGAACGACTGCGGCTCGATCGGCAGGTCGCACTTCGGGCAGTACTGCGTGCCCAGCTTCACGTAGAGCAGGCGCAGGAAGTGGTAGATCTCGGTCAGCGTCGCCACCGTGCTCTTGCGCCCGCCGCGGCTGGTGCGCTGCTCGATGGCCACCGTCGGCGGGATGCCGAACACGCCGTCGACGTCCGGTCGCGATGACGGCTGCACGAACTGGCGCGCGTACGCGTTCAGCGATTCCAGGTAGCGGCGCTGGCCTTCACCGAAGATGACATCGAAGGCCAGCGTCGACTTGCCCGAACCGGACACGCCGGTGATCACCGTGAAGCGGTCGCGAGGCACCTCGACATCGATCGACTTCAGGTTGTGTTCGCGTGCGTTGTGCACAAAGATCGAATCGCGTGCACGGGCGCGAAACGCCGACTGCAATGGCGGTCCGACCGGCTCGGCCAGGGAGCGGCCCGCCGTGCCCGGGTCGGCACCGCCGGCCGGGGCCGAGTCGGTCGCCGTGGTCACCCCGACCGCGTCCGACACCGTGCCCGGTGCGTCCGCCGCCGAGGTCATCGGTTGCGCAAGCTGGCGTTCGTAGTCGGCCAGCGCACGGCCGGTGTACGAGGCATCGGCCGCCTTCAGGTCATCGGGCGTGCCGATCGCGACCACCCGTCCGCCGGCATCACCCCCCTCGGGGCCGAGGTCGATCACCCAGTCGGCCGCGCGGATCACGTCGAGGTTGTGTTCGATGACAAGCAGCGAGTGTCCGGCATCGATCAGCTTGCGCAGCGCCTTGAGCAGCCGTGCGATGTCGTCGAAGTGAAGACCGGTGGTCGGTTCGTCGAACAGGAACAGCGAGCCGAGGCCGCCGTTGCGCCGCTTGCGCTCGGCGACGGTGCGGCCGGCAGCCTCGGCGAGGAATCCGGCGAGCTTGAGCCGCTGCGCCTCGCCGCCGGACAACGTGGGCACCGGCTGGCCGAGTTTCAGGTAGTCCAGCCCGACATCCGACAGCGGACGCAGCACCGTGCCCAGCTCGCGGTCGTCGCCGAATGCGGCCAGCGCCTCGCTCACCGTCAGGTCCAGCACGTCGGCGATCGAACGGCCGTCGAGCCTGAGTTCGAGGATCTCGGGCCGGTACCGTCGCCCGTCGCAGTCCGGGCAGCGCAGGTAGACGTCCGAAAGGAACTGCATCTCGACGTGTTCGAAGCCGTTGCCGCCGCAGGTCGGGCAGCGGCCGTCGCCGGAATTGAAGCTGAACGTCCCCGGCGTGTAGCCGCGTTCGCGCGCCTCGGGCAACGCGGCGAACCGCTTGCGGATCAGGTCGAACCCGCCGACGTAGCTGACCGGGTTCGAGCGCGCGGTCTTGCCGATCGGCGACTGGTCGACGAACACCACGTCGTCGATGCGTTCGTCGCCGAGCACCGCGTCGTGGTCTCCGGGCATCTCGGTCGGTCGGCCCTTGCGCTTGAGCAGCGCCGGCAGCAGCACGTCCTGCATCAGCGTCGACTTGCCGCTGCCCGAGACACCGGTCAGCACGACGAACCGGCCGAGCGGGATCTCGACGTCGACACCCTTCAGGTTGTGCTCGCGGGCGCCGCTGACGATCAGTTTCGGCGTCGATGGCAGCACCGCCCGCCGCGGCGCGCTGTCGACGTGGCGCCGGTTCGACAGGTACTGGCCGGTCAGCGTCGGGCCGGCGCGCAGCGCCTGCGGCGTGCCGTAGAACACGATGCGGCCGCCGCGTTCACCCGGGCCGGGCCCGATGTCGAGCACACGGTCGGCCGCCAGCATGATCTGCGGGTCGTGTTCGACGACGACAAGCGAATTGCCGGCGTCGCGCAGCCGCTGCATGACCGCGGCGATCCGGCCGATGTCGCGTGGATGCAGGCCGATCGACGGCTCGTCGAGGACGAACAGCGTGTTGACCAGCGAGGTGCCGAGCGCGGTGGTCAGGTTGATCCGCTGCACCTCGCCGCCGGACAACGTGCGCGACTGCCGGTCGAGTGTCAGGTAGCCGAGCCCGACCTCGATCAGGTACACGAGCCGCGTGCGGATCTCGGTCAGCAGCAGGTCGGTCGCCTCGTCCAGCGGGGCCGGCAGCGAAAGTTCACCGAAGAAGCGCCGTACCCGTTCGATCGGCAGCAGCACGAGGTCGTGGATCGACAACCCGGGGCGGGTCGCGAGCGTCTCGTCGCTCCACTGGACCGCGGCCGGCCTGAAGCGGGCATAGCGGCCGCCACCTTCGTCCAGTGCCGCATCGGCCTCGGCACGCGAGCCGATGCGCCACAGCAGAGCGTCGGGCTTGAGTCGCGCGCCACCGCAGGCGGCACACGGCGTGTAGGCGCGGTACCGCGACAGCAGCACACGAATGTGCATCTTGTAGGCCTTGCTCTCCAGCCAGTCGAAGAACCGGCGCACGCCGTACCACTGGCGTCGCCAGTCGCCGGTCCACGCCGGATCGCCGTCGAGCACCCAGCGCCGGTCGGCCTCGTCGAGATCGCGCCACGGCACATCGAGCGGCACACCCGCCCGCGGCGCGTACTTGCGCAGTTCGCTCTGGCACTCCTTGAAGCTCGCGGTCTGCCACGGCTTGACCGCACCCTGGGCGAGGGTGCGTGATTCGTCCGGGATCACCAGGCCCATGTCGATGCCGATCACGCGGCCGAATCCGCGGCACGATTCACAGGCGCCCAACGGCGAATTGAACGAAAACAGGCTCGGTACCGGATCCGCGTAGGTGATGCCGCAGTCGGCGCAGGCGAGCGCACTCGAATAACGCCACGTCCGTTCGTCGCCGGTCGCGTCGGACAGGTGCACGGTCAGCCGGCCATGCCCGCGGGCCAGCGCGGCCTCGAGCCCCTCGGCGAGCCTGGCCGGATCGACGCTGTCGAAGCGGAAGCGATCCTGGACCACGTCCAGCGTGTGGGCGTGGCCGTCGTCGTCGGCGTGGCGGCCGTGCACCCGCGTATACCCCTGCGCCGACAGGTACTGTTCGACCTCCGCCTCGGTGAAGTTCGCCGGGATCGACACCGGGAAGGTCAGCACGACCCTCGACTCGCCGGCGTCGGCGAGGCGGCCGGCGAGGCTGTCGCGGATGCTGGCGACGGTGTCGCGACGCACCGGCCGACCGCAGCAGCGGCAATACACGATCGCCGCGCGCGCGAACAGCAGCTTCAGGTGGTCGTTCAGTTCGGTCATCGTGCCGACGGTCGAGCGCGACGTGCGGACCGGATTGGTCTGGTCGATCGCGATCGCCGGTGGCACCCCGTCGATCCGGTCGACCTGCGGCTTGTCCATCCGGTCGAGGAACTGGCGGGCATACGCGGAGAACGTCTCCACGTAGCGTCGCTGGCCCTCGGCGTACAACGTGTCGAACACCAGCGAGGACTTGCCCGAGCCCGACACACCGGTGACCACCACCAGTTCCCCGGTGGGGATGTCGAGGTCGAGTGCCTTCAGGTTGTTCTGGCGCGCGCCCCGGATGCGAATGGGTCGGCGCTGCCCGGGACGATCGGAGTCCGGCATGGATGCGGGTTTGAAGCGGGGAAGCTCCGATGGTAATTCAACCGGGAACTCCGATGCCGTTCGTCCTGCTCGCGCCGCCGCCGATCGGTACCTGGCCGAAGTGCCGGGTCTTGACCGTTAACCTCGGGTTCGTCCGAAGAAGTGATGCGGCCGCGTCACGCGACCCGGGACAGCCAGCGTTGAAATCCTCGAAGTCCAGTCGATGGCGTGTCGGCCTGGCGGCCGTGTTGGCTGTCGCGGCGATGCAGCCGGCCGGCGCGCCGGCGGCTGAACGCACGATCGGCATCGTCGCCGGTTCGCCGGGAAGCGACAGCCATGCGACCGCTTCGGCGGTCTGCGCGATGCTCGCCGCCGATCGGGCCCGGCACGGATTGGGTTGCCGGGTCGTCGTGGCGGCCGGTTCGGTCGAATCGCTGAAGCTGCTGCGCGACTTCAAGGCCGATTTCGCGCTCGCCTCCTCGGACGTGCTGCGCCACGCACAACTCGGCCAGAAGTCGTTCGCCGGTGAGCCGGTCGCCGACCTGCGCGTGGTCTTCGGACTGAATCCGCAGCCGCTGACCGTGCTGGTCCGGCCGGGGACGTTGCGGACGGTCTCCGATCTGAAGGGCCGGCGCGTCGGGTACGGCAACGATCCCGTCGGCCGTCTCGCGGCCGAGGACTATTTCGACAGCCTGGGCATCACGCCGGGTGATTTCGTCAAGATCCGGACCGCCGCGTTCGCCGACCCGGCGGGTGCGCTGTGCGCGGGCCAGATCGATGCCGCGGTGATCACCGTCGGTCACCCGAACGAAGCGGTGCGCAAGGCGACGGCGGCCTGTGACGCACGGCTGATGTCGCTGACCGGCCCGTACCTCGAGAAGACGGTGCCGCAGCGGCCGGACCTGAACCTGGTCACGATCCCCGGCGGCACCTACGCCAACAACCGGCAATCGGTGGTGACTTTCGGCGCCCAGACCGTGCTGGTCGCCCGCGCCTCGACACCGGGCGACCTGGTCTACACGGTGGCCCGTGCGGTGGTCGACGATGTCGGCGCATTCCGGATGGCCCATCCGGTGCTGGGCGGCCTGACATCGGCCGCGATGGCGGCCAACGCGGTCGGTGCTCCGCTGCATGACGGGGCAAGGCGGTGCTTCGCCGAGCGCGGCCTGCGTTAGAACCTGTCTCAAAGCTACTGCGCGTCCCGATTTGGGCGTTGCGGTGCTCAGCGTACTCCTCGTACGCTTGCGCTCCTCCCGCGCAACTCGGGCCTGCTCGCTACGCTTGCGCTCCTTGCACGCAACTCGGGCCTGCTCGCCCCATCGCCGCCACGATGCCGGCCGATCCGTTACCATCGTTGCATGCCCGACCCGTCATCGCCGCTGCAGATCGTGCTGGCCGGCCCGCAGGATGCGGAGCCGATCGCCGAGTTGTCGAAGGTTGCGATCGAACACGATCTGCCGTGGCGCTGGACGCCGCCGCGGGTCATGCGCTGCATCGCCGATCCGACGGTCAACGTGATCGTTGCCCGGCTGCACGGGCAACGCGCCGGTTTCGCGCTGATGAAATACGAGGAACGGGATGCACACCTGTGGCTGTTCGCGGTCGAGGAGCAATGGCGCCGGCAGGGTGTCGGCACGGCGCTGCTCGGCTGGCTGCAGACGACCGTCAGGGTCGCCGGCATCGGCACGATCCACCTCGAGGCGCGGGTGCGTAATGAAGGAGCGCGGGCGTTCTACCGGCAGCTCGGTTTCGTCGAGCAGGAGCAGGTCGCGCGCCGTTATCTCGGCGTCGAGGACGGCATCCGGATGATCAAGGTCATCGGGACGGAACCGGCACAGAGCGAAACCACGAGGCCCGGCCGGACACCGGACGCGGACCCCGGGGGCTGAGCGGGCGGACGCGCCGGCTCAGTTGGCCGCGAAGCAGTACAACAGCCCGGCGCCGCCGGTGCCGCGCAACGCCTCGTCGCTGCATCCACGCGACGGATGCGACGAGTTCCACGACTTCGACGGCTCGTCGTCGCGCAGCCCGATCCGATCGTGATGGCCGACCTGCGCCGATCCGTCGCCGCTGCGGGTCCAGTTGCCGCAGGTGCGATCCTCGGGTCCGGCGAACGCGGTGCCGTCGGGCTGCGAGCCGGTCAGGATGTCGTGCTGGTTCGGCGTGTCGCCGCGACCCTTGACCAGCCCACCTTTTTCGGTGAGCGAAACCTGCTTGGACAGCGCGTTGGCCGTGTGCAGATCCTGCACCGAGCGGGCGACCAGGTCGCCCTTGGCGTTGACCCACGGCCCGCGGCCGATCCGGTCGCGCGCGTTGACCGCCGGTGCGCCGGTCGTGGCGCTGCTGCTCAGGTAGGCCCGCCAGGTCTTGCCGCCCGCGCCGGCGGCACTCGCCAGCGCCTGGCAATGCCGGTCGGCGCCCGCCAGGCCACCGAAGTCGGCCCCTTTGCCCGAGCCGGTGCTGGTGACGAAGAACGACATCCCCGACGAGGACGGGGAGGGGGTGCCGCCGGTGCTGCACGCAGAAACACCAACCACCGCGGCCAGCGCGGCGACTGTCATGGTTCGCCCTGCGAATGTCATGCATGTCTCCTCGGATCGGCGCCGTTCGTAGGCCGGCGCTCGTGAGAGCCAACGCGATCGGACCCCGTCTATTCCGATGCGGGCCCGAAAAAAAGGGGCCACCGCTCCGGTGGCCCCGCAGGATTTTCCTACCGAGCAACTGCCCGGCGCAGATCATTCTGATCGTGGCGGGCGGGGTGTCAGCTCCGCTTGTCCGTCGCAGGCTGCGACGACTTCGTGGAACTCAGTGACGATCCCGATTGCGCCGACTTGTCCTTGGCTGCGCCACCTGGGCAGGCCATCGCGGCGCCGGCGAACGCAAGAGCGATCACGCCAACGGCGACTCTCGATAGACCAGACATGATCACCTCCCTTCCAGTGTCGCGGGACATTCCGCTCGCAAAGCCTATCAGGAAACCCGCATGCGGCGTGCAAAAGGCGGCTTCGTCCGGCTCGGCCGGCCGGCACCGTGATGTGACTCCCGGATCCGGGAAGAGTCGCGATGCGGCTGGTATGCTTGCCATGAACCGGCCCGGCGCAGGCCGCACACGGAGTCCTCCCCATGCCCAGGCAAGTCGTATCGACCCCCAACGCGCCCGCGGCGATCGGGCCGTATTCACAGGCGATCCACGTCGGCAACATGGTGTTCCTGTCCGGGCAGATCGCCCTCGATCCGGCCTCGGGCCAGTTGATCGACGGCGGATTCGAGGCGCAGGTGCACCGGGCATTCCAGAACCTGCGGGCGGTGGCCGAAGCCGCCGGCGGCTCGCTCGCGGACACGGTGAAGCTGACGTTGTTCCTGACGGACCTCAGCCACTTTCCGAAGGTCAACGAGATCATGCAGAAATACTTCGCGGCGCCGTATCCGTCTCGCTCGACGGTCGAGGTCGCCGGATTGCCGCGCGGCGCGCAGTTCGAGGTCGAGGCGATCCTCACGCTGTCGTAGCGGCCCCGGCGTGCCGGCCCGGGCGTCGGGACGCGGCGACCGGCGCGCCACGTCAGCGGATTCCTCACGCATGGCCGGTCGCTCGCGCAACGGGAAAGTGGTGACCGATGCCGACCGGTTCTCGCGACTCGGCATCCGTCGCCAGGCGGACCTGCTGCTGCACCTGCCGCTTCGCTACGAAGACCTGACCCGGATCGTGCCGATCGCCTCGGTACTGCCCGGTCTGCACGTGCAGGTCGAAGGTGAGGTGTTGCGCGGCGAAGTGGTGCCTCGGCCGCGTCGGATGCTGGTCGTCGAGATCGGCGACGGCACCGCGACCCTGACGCTGCGTTTCCTGCACTTCTACGGCTCGCAGGTGCGCCAGTTCGTCGCCGGCCGCCGCGTGCGCGCCCACGGCGAGGCCCGCGGCGGACTGCTGGGTGTCGAACTCGTGCATCCGGTGTACCGGCTGGTGCGATCCGGCGAACCGCTTCCCGACCGGCTCACGCCCGTGTATCCGACGGTGGCGGGCATCAGCCAGCCGGTGCTGCGCGGGGCCGTCGCCGAAGCGCTCGCGTCGATCGACTGGGACGAGACGCTGCCATCGGCCTGGGTCGAGCGGCTGGCACTGCCCTCGCTGATGCACGCGCTGCGCGACCTGCACGCGCCGCCGGCCGGCACCTCGGTCGACGCACTCGAGGACCGCAGCGCGCCGGCGTGGCGACGGGTGATCCTCGACGAGCTGCTCGCGCAGCAGTTGTCGTTGCGGCGAGCGCGGCAGTCGCGTGCCGCACAGTCGGCGCCGTCGTTCGGCGGACGCGATCTCGCCGCACGCCTGTTGAAGTCGTTGCCGTTCGCGCCGACCGCCGCGCAGCTTCGGGTCTGGCGCGAGGTCGGCGAGGATCTGGTCGGAACCCATCCGATGAACCGGCTGCTGCAAGGGGATGTCGGCAGCGGCAAGACTTTGGTCGCGGCGCTCGCGGCTGCGCAGTGCAAGGGCAGCGGGCTGCAGGCCGCCCTGATGGCACCCACCGAGATCCTGGCCGAGCAGCACTTCCGCAAGCTGTCGCCGCTGCTCGCGTCGGCGGACATCCGTTGCGCGTGGCTGGCCGGATCGCAGAAGGCGGCCGACAAGCGCGCGGTTCTCGAGGCTGCGGCGGCCGGAGACGTCGACCTGCTGGTCGGCACCCACGCCCTGCTCGAGGCCGGTGTCGAGCTGCCACGGCTGGGCCTGGTGATCGTCGATGAACAGCATCGCTTCGGGGTTGCACAACGCCTGGCGTTGCGGGCGAAGCAGGCACACGGCGGGTCGGTGCCGCACCAGCTGATGATGAGCGCGACGCCGATTCCACGCACGCTGGCGATGTCCTACTACGCCGACCTGGACGTCTCGGTGATCGACGAATTGCCGCCGGGGCGCACGCCGGTGCGTACACGACTCGTGTCGCA
Source organism: uncultured Burkholderiales bacterium (assembly GCA_902826305.1). Taxonomy (GTDB): domain Bacteria; phylum Pseudomonadota; class Gammaproteobacteria; order Burkholderiales; family Burkholderiaceae_E; genus CADEEH01. Next base: position 15,813 of record CADEEH010000046.1, on the reverse strand, counting down.
GGCGCGCCGGGACGAGGTGATCGCTCGCGTGCGTCAGGCCGCCGCCGAACGGCGCCAGGTGTACTGGGTGTGCCCGCTGATCGAAGAGAGCGAGGCGCTGCAGCTGCAGACGGCGGTGCAGACCCACCAGACGCTGGCCGAGGAACTGGCCCCGTTGCGCGTCGGACTGGTGCACGGGCGTCTGTCCCCGGCCGACCGGCAGGCGGCGATGGACGCGTTCGTCGCCGGCGGGACCGATCTGCTGGTGGCGACGACGGTGATCGAGGTCGGCGTCGACGTGCCGAACGCATCGCTGATGGTGATCGAACACGCCGAGCGCTTCGGCCTGTCGCAGCTGCACCAGCTGCGCGGTCGGGTCGGGCGGGGCTCGGCCGAGAGCACTTGTGTGTTGTTGTACAAACCTCCGCTGTCACCGGGTGCACGCGACCGGCTGCGGGTGGTCTACGAGAGTGCCGACGGCTTCGAGATCGCGCGGCGCGATCTCGAGCTGCGCGGGCCCGGCGAGTTCCTCGGTGCCCGGCAGTCGGGCACGGCGCTGCTGCGCTTCGCCGACCTGCAGCGCGACAGCGAGTGGATCGACCTTGCACGGGACCTGGCGGCGGTGATGCTGCGGGATTTTCCCGACCACGCGGCCCGCCACCTGGATCGGTGGCTCGGTGGCCGCGAGGAGTTCCTCCGGGTGTGAACCGCGCGGGTCCGCGGGCCGGCCGCCATGGCTGGGGACCGGACATCGGCTCGACGGTCGCGGCCAACGTCGCGAGCGGGCTGCACGTGGCCGCGGGCGGGGACCGGAGCGGACTACAATCCGGGTAACAGCCGGACCCCATGGCCGGACCGGCATGGCCGCTCCGACAACTCATGACCCTGACCGAACTCAAGTACATCGTCGCCGTGGCCCGGGAGCGCCACTTCGGTCGGGCAGCCGAAGCCTGTTTCGTCAGCCAGCCGACCCTGTCGGTGGCGATCAAGAAGCTCGAGGACGAACTGGGTGTGCAGCTGTTCGAACGCGGCGGCACCGAGGTTTCGGTGACACCGGTCGGCCAGCAGATCGTCGAGCAGGCGCAGCGTGTGCTCGAACAGACCCATTCGATCAAGGAGATCGCCCGCCACGGTCGTGATCCGCTGTCGGGCCCGCTGAAGGTCGGCATCATCTACACGATCGGCCCGTATCTGCTGCCGACCCTGGTCCGGCAGATGATCCAGGATGCGCCGGGCATGCCGATGCTGCTGCAGGAAAGCTTCACGGTGCGGTTGCTCGAGCTGCTCAAGCAGGGCGACATCGACCTCGCGATCCTCGCCGAGCCGTTCTCCGACCAGGGCCTGATGACACAGGCCGTCTACGACGAGCCGTTCATCGTCGCGGTGCCGCGCAACCACGCGTGGGCCAGGCGCAAGACGATCCGCTCGACCGAACTGAAGGAAGAGACGATGCTGCTGCTCGGCACCGGACACTGCTTCCGCGACCAGGTGCTCGAGGTCTGTCCCGAACTGTCGCGATACTCGGACGCGAGCGGCGGAATCCAGAAGACGTTCGAGGGTTCGTCGCTGGAGACGATCCGGCACATGGTCGCCTCCGGCATCGGCGTGACCGTGCTGCCAATCACGGCGCGGCCCGAGGCGAGTGAAGAAGGCCTGCTGCGTTACGTGCCGTTCGAGCAGCCGGTTCCGCTGCGGCGGGTGGTGCTCGCCTGGCGCAAGAGTTTCCCCCGGCTCGCCGCGATCGAGGCGGTGCGTGCGGCGATCCTCGCGATCGCGCTGCCCGGCTGCACGCGGCTGCCGGATGCACCCGCGGTGGCGCATTGAACGCGCCCGGATCGATCGGCGCGTCGTTGACCGGCGCGCCCGCGGCCGATCCGGCGGGTCGCTTCGCCCATCCGAGCATCGAAGGGGCGATCGGTTCGACACCGATGGTCCGCCTGCAACGGATCGGTCGCGACGTCGGCGCCGATCGCGGCAACCTGATCCTCGGCAAGCTGGAGGGCAACAACCCGGCCGGCTCGGTCAAGGATCGCCCCGCATTGGCGATGATCGCCGGCGCCGAGGCGCGCGGCGAGATCCGGCCTGGCGACACGCTGATCGAGGCAACCTCCGGCAACACCGGCATCGCGCTGGCCATGGTCGCCGCGATCCGCGGCTACCGAATGGTGCTGATCATGCCGGAGAGCCTGTCACTGGAGCGCCGCCAGCTGATGAAGGCGTATGGCGCGGAACTGGTGCTGGTCACCCGCGAGCAGGGCATGGAATACGCGCGCGACCTGGCCGCGTCGATGCAGGCCGAGGGCAGGGGCCGCGTCCTCGACCAGTTCGCCAACGACGACAATTGGCGTGCGCACCACGAGACGACCGGCCCGGAGATCTGGAGCGGCACCGGCGGGCGGGTCTCGCACTTCGTATCCGCGATGGGCACGACCGGCACCATCACCGGCGTATCGCGATACCTGAAGGAGCAATCACCGTCGGTGGTCATCGTCGGCGCCCAGCCGGCCGACGGTGCGTCGATACCCGGCATCCGCAAGTGGGCCGCGGCGTACGTGCCGGCGATCTATCGCCATGCGCGGGTCGACCGGATCGAGTCGGTGACCCAGGTCGAGGCGGAGGAGATGGCCCGTCGGCTCGCGGCCGAGGAGGGGTTGTTCGCCGGCATCTCGGCGGCCGGAGCCTGCGTGATCGCGTTGCGCATCGCGGCCGAGGTGCGCGACGCGACGATCGTGTTCATCGTCTGCGATCGCGGTGATCGTTACCTGTCGACCGGCGTGTTTCCCGGTTGATTTCCCGGTCGCATCGGACTGGCGCGGTCGACGTCGTGAGTGCACGGGCCCCCCGCACACGCCAGGCCGCCGCCGATCCGCGGCCCGTCGACCAGCCGCTGATGGGCATCGTGCTGATGATCGCGGCGATGACCTCGTTCACGATCCTCGATTCGATCGCCAAGCACCTGGCGGCGACCTACCCGGTACCGATGATCGTCTGGGCGCGCTACTTCGTGCACGTGGTCCTGATGGTGCTGTTGCTCGGTCCACGGATGCGCGGTCAGCTGGTGCGGACCGAACGACCGGGACTGCAGGTCGCCCGCGGTGCGATCCTCGGCCTGGCCTCGATCCTCTTCTTCACCAGCCTGTCGATGATGCCCCTGGCCGATGCGTCCGCCCTGACACAGGTGGCGCCGATTCTGACCACGATCGCCGCGGTGTTCTGGCTCGGCGAACGGGCGCCGCGCACGACCTGGGTCGCGCTGATCGTCAGCTTCATCGGCGTGCTGCTGATCATCCGGCCGGCCGGTGGTGGCGCGGTCTCCTGGGCCGCGTTGCTGCCGCTGGCGACCGCGGTCTGCTTCGCCGGCTACTCGCTGATCACCCGCAAGCTCGCCGGCGTCGACAACGGGTTGACGACGCTGTTCATCGGCGGGCTGGTCGCCGCCGTCGTGATGTCGATGATCGTGCCGTCGTACTGGAAGACGCCGCTCAGCGCGCTGGACACGCTGCTGCTGATCTTCACCGGCATCATCGGCGCGATCGGTCACCTGCTGGTCGTGCGGGCGTTCGAACGTGCACCGGCCTCGCTGCTGGCCCCGTTCTCGTATACGCAGATGGTGGCGGCGACGATCTTCGGCTATCTGATGTTCGACCAGTTCCCCGACTACCAGGCGCTGATCGGCATGGTGATGATCCTGGTGACCGGCGTGGCGCTGGCGATGGTCAGGCGGAAGTGGTGATCGACCGGCCTCGGGGACCGCACCGATCGCCGGTTCGCGTGCGCTTCGGGTGCGATCAGCGCTGGCGGTCCCCGCCGGCGGCCGCCTGCCTGGCCCGATCCAGCAGCCGTCGACCCTTGGCGGCGATCTTTCGCGCCTGAGCCTCGGTCCGCGGTACCGGCTCGCCCCAGGCATGGGCAGACAGCGCGAATCGCGTCGCACGGCCCTTCGTGTCGGTCAATGGCGGCAATGTCGCCCGACCATAGAAGCGGACCGCCCAGCTTCCCTTGCGTTTCATCTCCTGCGGCGTCATCTCGCTCGTCGCTTTGCGGACGCCGGGTTTCAGGTGCGACCCGTCCTTGTGCAGAAACTCGGCCCGGCCGGCAGCAGTCAGGCCTCCATGCGGATCGCGGGTGGACTTCGAGGACTTCGTGGACTTCGAGGACTTCGGGGGCCCCGCAGACTTCGAAGATTTCGACGACTTCGAAGATTTCGTGGACTTCGAGGCCTTCGAGGCCTTCGAGGCCTTTGCAGACTTCGCGGACTTCGAGGCCTTCGCGGACTTCGTCGACTTCGCGCCACCCTTGCTGGCGGCCGCGGCGCGCATGTTGTCGACCAGGTTCGGATACGGTCGACCGGCACGCCGGGCAGCCTTCTTCGCCGATGCCTTGCCCGCCGTCGACAGGGGCCGGGACTTGCGTCGGCCCGCTTTCGGATCCGCTCGATCCCAGGGGGCGGTCTTCGACTTGGTGTTTCGGGACGTGGTCATCACATTGCACCCGGTTGGCTGGTCGAAGCGTTTCGCAAGCGGCAGGCCCGGGGCGGCGGCCGATGACCACGGCGGTGCCGTCGTCCTGGCATGTGTGTCGCCCCGATGCGGCCTATGATCGGGAAACCTGGTGCCCGCCGCACCAGCCGTCACGGGTCCTCCGACCCCGGGAGCAGCCGATGATCGTCATCGCCAAGTTCGTGGTTGCGGTCGTGTTCATGCTGGCGGGTGCCGCGACGGCGGCGCCCGACGACGACCTGCTGCGTCGTGTCAAGGACAGCCGGCCCGCGGTCATCGACACGCTGAAGGAACTGGTCGAGATCGAAAGCGGCAGCCGCGATCTGGAAGGGCTGGCAGCGCTGGCCCTGTTGCTGCGACAGCGGTTCGAGGCCTTGGGCGGCAGGGTGGAACTGATCGACCACGCCGATCGCACCGCGCTGCACGACGCACCGGCGCGGACCGGGCAGACGCTGGTCGCGCGGTTCACCGGCACCGGACAGCGCCGCCTGATGCTGCTTGCCCACATGGACACGGTCTATCCGCGCGGCACGCTGGCGAAGTTGCCGTTCCGGGTCGAGGGCTACCTGGCCTACGGTCCCGGCATCGCCGACGACAAGGGTGGCATCGCCAACATCCTCCACACGATCCGGATCCTGAATGAACGCAATTTCCGGGACTACGCGGCACTCACCGTCGTCATCAACGCCGACGAGGAGATCAGCACACCCGGCGCACGACTGGCGATCGGGCGGCTGGCGGCTGAACACGACGCGGTGCTGTCGTGTGAGCCGACCACCGTCCGCACCGACGGCATCGGCCTGGTCACCAGCGGCATCGGCGCGGCGCTGCTCACCGTGCACGGCAAGGGCGCACATGCCGGCGTTGCGCCGGAACTCGGACGCAACGCGCTGGTCGAACTGTCGCACCAGATCGTCAACACCCGCGATCTGAGCGACCCTTCCCGCGGGGTCAAGTTCAACTGGACGATGGCCAATGCCGGCACCACCCGCAACGTGATCCCCGACCGCGCGTTCGCCGCCGCCGACGTGCGTGTGCGCACGGTCGCGGACTTCGACCGCATCGAGAAGATCTTCCTGGAGAGGACGTCGAAGCCGACGATCGAAGGCACCCGGGTCGAGTCGGTGTTCGAACGCCGGCGCCCCCCGCTGGAGGCGACCGAGGCGTCCCGTGTGATCGCCAGGACGGCGCAGTCGATCTACCTGGAGATCGGCCGCAAGCTGGTCGCCGACGAGTCCGGCAGCGGCGGCGGCACCGACGCCGCGTTCGCGGCCGCCTCGGGCAGGCCGGTCGTCGAATCACTCGGCTTCGCGGGCTGGAACTACCACTCCAACGAAGCCGAGTACATCGAGCTGGATTCGATCGAACCGCGGTTGTACCTGCTGACCCGACTGATCGTCGAGTTGTCGAAGGCGGAGTTGCCGCATTGAGGCACCGAGGCCGCACTGAGGCCGCACTGAGGCGACACTGAGGCGGCCGGCTCAGGCCGTCGCGGCGGCGAACTCCTGCACCATCAGTGCATACCAGCGCAGGTCCTCGTCCCAGAGCGCGCGGCGACGGTCGTTGTCGTCGATCTGGGTCTGGACCAGGTGCCCCTCCGGTCCCATCTTGTAGTCGAACTGGACACTGATCGCCTCGCGCTTTTGCGGATCGACCAGCATGCACCACAGTTTGTCGCCGCTGTCGCGTTCCTTCAATACGGTTCCGGTCGGGCTGCCGATACTTCGATCGTCCGTGGTGGCGGAATCCCGCCGCCCGCAACCGTCGACAAAGGCGCAGTCATGGCACGCATCGTTCGCATCACGCTGGAGAAGATCGAGGTCCACCAGTCCGAGCACTACGCGCTCATCGAAGGTGAGGCCGGCAAGAGCGCCGAATGGCGGCTCTATTTCATCACCCATGTCGGCGGCAAGGAGCGGCGCTGGACGCGCTGGGAACGCAGCGGCATCCGTGACAACACCACCTACGAGCTCGACCGGCAACTCGACGTCATGTTGGACGGTGAATTGTCGATCGAGGTCAGGGCCTCCGAACTCGATGATTCCAGCAGCAACGACCGGATCCCGGGCTTCAAGCGCACCCACTCGCCGGAGCCGGGCTGGGAGGGCGCGGGCACCCAGTACCGGAAGTCGAGAGGTGATCTGGACTTCAACTACACGGTCCACTACCGGATCCAGTACATCGCCGAGGGCGCGACCCTGACGCCGGGCCGCGGCACGCTGGTCGACCAGCGATTCAGCGGCCTGTGGGATGCAGGCAACCGGCGCGTCGTCAGTGCCATGGGTCGAAGTGCCGCGCAGGTCACGGCGCAGGCCGACGCGTTGTGGAAGGAAGGCGGCCGGCTGCTGCAGTTGCAGCCGTACGTCCTTCCCGGCGGCCAGGTGCGCTACAACCTGATCTGGGAGTTCACCGGCGTGCGGCAACTGTGGAACCTCGATTGCGACGAGGCCCACTTCCGCAAGACCACCGAGGAGACCTGGTCGTGGGGACGGCCGCAGCAGGTGATCCCCTTCGTCGTCGAGGGCCGTGTCCGTTACGCCTGCCTGTGGAACGAAGGGCAGCACGCGCAGCTGTGGAACGTGAACACCGACGAGGCGGGTGTCCGCAGGAACACGGCCGACACGCGACAGTGGGCGCGACCGCATCAGATCCTTGCGTTCGTCATCGGTGGTGAGCTTCGCTACTGCGGCCTGTGGAACGCCGGCCAGCATCGCCAGGTCTCGGATGTGAACTGTTCACAGGAAGAGGCCGCGAAACTCGGCGCGGACAACTGGTCATGGGCCCGCGCGCACCAGATCCAGCCTTTCACGCATCAGGGCCGGCGCCGTTATTCGGTGTTGTGGAACGCCGGCCAGCACGGGCAACTGTGGAACCTCGACTGCGACGAGCTGCAGGTCGAGGCCAACACCGAGGAGACCGCCGGCTGGGGCCGGCCGCGCCAGATCTTCGCCCTCTCGCAGTGAAGGAGCACCTCATGAACCAGCAAGTCATCGAGAAGCGGCCACCGGCGGGCACCGACGCCCGGCCGGCCGAAATCCACGAACCGTCAACCTTCCGCGATTGGATCGTCGACAAACCCGGCGCCCGGTTCCAGCCCGAGGCGGGCCGGTATCACCTGGTCGTGATGTTCGGCTGCCCCTGGGCCCATCGCACGATCATCGTTCGCATGCTGAAGGGGCTGGAGGACGTGATCGGCATGACGGCGACCTTCCACCGCCTCGACCCGGCGACCGGCTGGGCGTTCGCCGACGAGCGACCCGATCCGTTGTACGGCGCGCGCCTGTTGCGTGAGCTGTATCGGCGCGCCGACCCGGCCTTCGACGGCCGTGTGACGGTGCCGGTGCTGTGGGACAAGCGCGAGCGGACGATCGTCAACAACGAGTCGTCGGAGATCATCCGGATGCTCAACGGCGCGTTCGACCGTTTCGCACGCAACCCGACACTCGACCTGTACCCGGCGCAGTGGCGCGCGGACATCGACCGCTGGAACGAGCGGATCCAGCAGCGGCTCAACATCGGCGCCTATCGGGCCGGCTTCGCCCGTGGCCAGGCCGACTACGACCCGGCGGTGCGCATCTTCTTCGCCGAACTCGACGCGCTCAATGACCATCTGGCGAGCCGCCGCTTCCTGGTCGGGGATCGACCGACCGAGGCCGACTGGCGGCTCTTTCCCACGCTGATCCGCTTCGAGTGGGTCTACCACGGCCTGTTCAAGTGCAACCTGCGACGCCTGGTCGACTATCCGAACCTGTTCGCGTATGCGTGTGACCTGTTCCAGTGGCCGGGCATCGAGGCGACGATCGACGAGTTCCAGACACGCGATGGCTACTGGAGCAGCATGGCGGCGCTGAATCCGTCGCGGATCGTGCCGGCGGGCCCGTTGGTCGACTTCCGCCGCGCCCATCGCCGGGACCATCTGCGATGAAGGTCGGGGCGATGCATGAAGACGAGGGTCCGCCACGCGGCGCCGCCGTCCGGGTGCTGCAGGGCGAGGCCGCCGTGCGTCGCGCCTGCCTGCTGGCCGCCGGCGCGGCGCTCGCCGGCACGTCGGCGGCCGCCTGTGTGTCGCTGGCGGATCGTGCCGTGGCGCGTCGACCCGTCGATGTCGTGCTGGTGCACGGCGCCTGGTACGGCGGCTGGTGCTGGAACAGGCTGCGGCCGCTGCTCGAGCAGGCAGGCTGCAGGGTGCACACGCCGACGATGACCGGTCTCGGCGATCGTGCACACCTGGCCGCCGCCTCGGTCGACCTGGACCTGCACGTGAAGGACATCCAGGCCCTCCTGGTGCAGGAGGACCTGCGCGACGTCTGCCTGGTCGGCCACAGCTACGGCGGCTTCGTGATCAGCGCACTGGCGCGCCTGGAGCGCGAGCGGTTGCGCAGCCTGGTCTACCTCGACGCGTTCGTGCCGCAGGAGGGCCGGCGGGTGATCGACTACCTGTTGCCGCTGGATCGGCGCGAGGCCATCGTCGAGGCAGGAACCCGGACCGGTTCGGTCGCGCCGATTCCGCCGGCGGCGTTCGGCATCAGCGACCCGGCCGACCTCGCCTGGATCGGCGCCCGTGTGGTGGCACAACCGTTCCGCACGTTCACGCAACCGATCGGCCGCTTGGCCGACGCGGGCGACCCGTTGCCGCGGGCCTACATCGCCTGCACCCGGCCCGCCAGCGGATCGTTCGGCCAGTTCGCGCAGCAGGTGCGGGCCGATCCGTCGTGGCGGTACCGCGAACTGTCGACCGGACACATGGCGATGATCACGGCGCCTCAGGCGCTGGCCGAGGCCCTGCTGGCGGTGATGTGACGAGGCGCGGTTGCCCGCGCAAGCGTCACACGGCCGCTCAGCGAACGATCGCGCTGGCCTGTCGGTCCGTGCGGCGCATCGAGTCAAGCACCGACGCCAGGTCGATCACCGACATCGCGTAGAAACTCGACCGGTTGTAGCGTGTGATCACGTAGAAATTGTTGGCACCGAGGTAGAACGTCGGCGGATCATCGGCGTTGGGCAGGTCGATCAGCGCCAGGCGCAGATCGGAACCGATCGAATCGGGGCTGGCCACGCCGAAGGTCGCGAGCTCGGCCGTTGTCCACTTCGGTTCGATCCCCGACTCGAGCAGCGGTGTCACCCGGGCGACGTCCTGGAGCGTGGCCTCGAAATGTGTCGGTTCGCCCGACCGCCAGCCGTGCCCGGCGAGGAAACGGGCGACGCTGCCGATCGCGTCGGCCGGGTTGCGCCGCAGGTCGATGCGGCCGTCGCCGTCGAAGTCGACCGCCCAGCGCCGGATGCTGCCCGGCATGAACTGCGGCATGCCGATCGCGCCGGCATACGAGCCGCGCAACTCGAACGGATCGATGCCGGTCTCGCGGGTATACAGCAGCAGGTTCTCGAGTTCGTCGCGGAAATACTCGGCCCGGCGCGGATAGTTGAACGCCAGCGTCGCCAACGTGTCGACGACACGGAAGTCGCCGCTCGTGCGCCCGTACACGGTCTCGACGCCGATGATCGAGACGATGATCGCCGGCGGCACACCCCAGGTGATCGCGGCGCGCTCGAGTACCGCCTCGTTGTCGCGCCAGAAACGAAGCCCCTCGCTGATCCGCAACGGCACCAGCGTGCGTTGACGGTACTGGGCCCAGGAGCGCCTGGCCGGCGGTGTCGGCGCGATCAGTCGCAACGTGGCATCGACCCGTCGTGTGTCGGCGAACATCCGTACCAGGTCCTGTTCGGCGAAGCCGTGGCGCTCGACCATGCCGCGGATGAACTCACGCACCGCCGGATCGGCGGCGAAATCGGCGGCCGGGATCGGCGCCGGGGCCGGCGTGGTTCTCGCCGCCGGCGCGACGGTGGGCGGGGACGTCCGCACGAGCGTCGACTTGGCGCCCCGGGGCTTGCGTTTGCCCGAGGCCGCGTCGGCGCCCGCCGCGCCCGACAAGCCGAGGGCGACCGCGGCGGCGGCCACCAGCACGCGCCGCATCGTCATGGCTTGAATGCCTTCACCATCGCACTGAAGTGTCGCACGTCATCGGCGACCGCGGCGTCCTGTTCGTATCGCAAGCGGCTGTAGTCGGCGACGATGCGACGGGCATCGTTGACCTGCGATGCCTCGAGCAGCCGCTCGACCCGCGACAGGTACCGTGCCGGCGTCTCGTGTGGCATCCGGTGCAGGCCGACGGCGGCGGCGAGCCGGTCGCAGAAATCGGCGTACGCGCGCTCGATCGGGTCGCGCGGCAAGCGTGGGTGCAGCGTGATCAGCGCCGCCGCACCGATCAGCAAGCCGAGGCTCAATGCCAGCGCGCCGGCCACCTCGCGCCAGTCGTCCAGGCTGATGCCCATCACGTCGAGCAGTCGCTGCTGCCGGTTCTTGTCGTACGACAGCACCCACTGGTTCCACGCGTTGGCCAGTGCATCCATGTTGAAGCGGACCTTGTCGAGCAGCGGATGCTCGCCGAGTCCGCCGATCAGGCTCTCCACGGGACGGGTCGCACGGCGGCCGCGTTCGATCCGCTCGGGGGCGACCGCATTGGTGGGGTCGATCCGCTGCCAGCCGCGGTCGGCGAACCAGACCTCGGCCCAGGCGTGGGCGTCGGACTGGCGCACGATCCAGTAGTCGTCGACCGGGTTGCGCTCCGCGCCCTGGTAGCCGGTGACCACGCGGGCCGGGATGCCGAGTGCGCGCATCAAGACGACAAACGCCCCCGAGTAGTGTTCGCAGAACCCGGACCGGGTGTCGAACAGGAACTCGTCGACGCCGTGCACGCCGAGTGTCGGTGGGGTCAGCGTGTAGCGGAAACTGTCCTTGCGGAACATCGACAAGGCGCGGTCGACCATTGCCCCGGGACCGTGTGCACCCTCGCTGCGCCAGCGTTCGGCCAGCGCGATCGTGCGCGGGTTGTAGCCCACCGGCAGTTCGAGCCACGGCCGCAGGCTCTGCGGCGTCTCGTTGGCGCCGATCCGGTAGTCCAGGTGCGAGGTCACCGAGTAGCGGATCCGGGTGACGACCGGCGCCCGGTCGACCAGCGTCATGTCGGGCTGCAGTCGGGCGGTGGCCGCGGTGTCGTCGTCGAGCGCCACCGGCGCCTCCAACGCGGCCAGCCAGGGTTGTTCGGTCGGCTCCAACGTCACGGTGTAACCCAGCGGGCGGCTGCCCGGCTCGGCCGTCACCTGCAGCGGCGGGGGCATCGCATCGGGTGTCGCCTGCGCGATGCGCCAGACCTGTCCGTCGAACAGCCCGAACACCGGGCCGCGCCAGTACAGCGAACCCGGCGGCGGCGGGCTGGCCCCGTCCTGGTAGCGGACACGGAACGCGATCTCGTCGGACAGGTTCAGTTCGCTGATCGAGCCCGGCTGCATCCGGTCCGACAGGCCGGTCTTGCCGGCGAACGCATCGCGCGGCAGCCCCCACAGTGGCGACTGCATCCGCGGGAACAGCACGAACAGCACGGCCGCGATCGGCAGCGCCTGCAGCAGCAGGTTGCCGACGGTGCGCAACCGCCGTCCGACCGACACTTCGTTCTCGCCGAACTGCATCGTCAGCATCGCCGCCAGCAGCGCGACCAGCGCGGCGATCGTGATGATCGCGGTCAGGATCGACTGTGAATAGAAGAACGCGGTCAGCAACAGGAAGAAACACAGGAAGATGACCACGAACAGGTCGCGCTTGACCCGCATCTCCATCAGCTTGAGCCCGAGGAACAGCACCAGCAGCGCGACTCCGGCATCACGCCCGGTCAGGGTCTTGTACTCGGCGTAGACCCCGGCCAGGCAGGCGAACGCGGCGATCCAGCGGATCGAGTCGCGCGGCAGCCAGCGCCCCGACAGCACCAGGCCGAGCCGCCAGATGAACAGGAACAGGAAACCGACCGAGACCCACCAGGGCAGGTGGCCGAAGTGCGGCATCGTGGCCAGCAGGATCGCGCCCATCAGGAACAGCGCGTCGCGCCGATCGCGTTCCCACTGCGCGCCCATCGTGCCGCCGAGGGCCTTGAGCGAATACTGCAGGCGGACCCGGTTCATCGCGTCATCCGCCGTAGGTGGCCAGCGCTTCGAGGCAGCGCTGGCGATGTGCCGGTCCGGCGTCGGTGTCGATCACGGTGCCCGGCAGCCGCAGCGCGTACCGTGTGCCGGACGCGTCGGCATCCAGCACCCAGCGCGTCAGCCGCGACAGCCGCGCCTCGACCGGCAGCGCGGCCGGCAGGCGCGCCCAGTCGAGCAGCAGGTCGCCGCGATATCCGCCTTCGAACTGCTTGACCAGCACGGTGTCCGACCCGGTGCGTGCCATCGCCTTCCATGCGATCCGGCGCGGCGAGTCGCCGGCGGCGAACGGCCGCACGGCGGCCAGGTCGTCCTCACCCTGGCCCCGCCCGTCGCCTTCACCACCGACGATCGCGAGTTCGGGCAGCGGCGCGGCCGGTGTCTCGGGTGACGGATAGACCAGCACCCGGCTGGCCGGATGCCAATAGGCCCAGGCGCGCCACAGGCCGAGCGGAAAATCGGTCCACAGCTTGAAGCGTGGCATCGGCATCCAGCCTCGGCGTACCGTCGGGATCGCGAGCACGACCAGCTTGTCCGAGGCGCCCGGCAGGTCGATCAATGTCGCCTGCGCCATCTCGGGTGCCTGCAGCCGCAGCGCGAACCGTTCATGGGTCGAGCGGTTGAACATCTGCAGCTTGACCTCGGCCATGTTGCCGGCGAACACCGGCTCGGCCCGGCCGGGTCGCAGCAGCACTGCGGCCAGGTTGCGGAATGTCTGCAGCATCGCGACCAGCGTGATGCCGCCGAGCAGGAAGGTCAGCGCGAAGCCGAGCGACAGCTGATAGTTGATCGAGGCGATCAGCATCGTCGCCAGCACGGCGGCGCACAACAGGCCGGCCTTGCTCGGCAGGATGTAGATGTTGCGGCGGCCGAGCCGGACGTCACCGGCCTGCGGTCCTTGCCGCTTCAGCAGGTGACGGGCCAGGCGATCGACCCACGATTCGCGTGCCGATGACATCCCGCCGCGCTCAGGGGACCGGGACGGCCTTGACGATCTCCGCGACCATCTCGGCGCGTGCGCGGTGTGATGCGCCGCCGCCCTTGGCCGGACGCAGCCGATGGCCGGCGACCGCGTTCAGGACCGCCTGCACGTCGTCGGGCAGCACGTGATTGCGGCCTTCGAGCATCGCCCAGGCGCGCGCCGCGTGTACGAGCGCGAGGCCGGCGCGGGGCGACAGCCCCTCGGCCAGGCTCGACGAACGACGGGTGTGGGTCAGCAGGTTCTGGACGTAGTCGAGCAGCGCCGGTGCGCAGCGGATGCGGCCCACGGCCTGCTGGGCCTCCATCAGTTGCGGCCCGCTCAGCCGGGGCGCGAGCTGGTCCAGCATCTGGCGACGATCCTGGCCTTCGAGCAGCGCCCGTTCGGACTTCGGGTCCGGGTAACCGAGCTCCAGGCACATCAGGAATCGGTCGAGCTGCGACTCGGGCAGCGGGAACGTGCCGATCTGGTCCTGCGGGTTCTGCGTGGCGATCACGAAGAAGGGCTCGGGCAGCGGATGGCGTGCCCCTTCGATCGAGACCTGGCGTTCTTCCATCGATTCCAGCAACGCGCTCTGTGTCTTCGGTGATGCCCGGTTGATCTCGTCGGCGAGCAGCACCTGCGAGAACACGGGTCCCGGATGGAACACGAAGCGCGACTGGTCGCGGTCGTAGACCGACACACCGACGATGTCCGCCGGCAGCAGGTCGTTGGTGAACTGCACGCGCTTGAACTCCAGGCCGAGCGAGATCGCCAGCGCATGGGCGAGGGTGGTCTTGCCCACCCCCGGCAGGTCCTCGATCAGCAGGTGGCCGCGGGCGAGCAGGCACGCCAGCGCCAGCTTGATCTGGGGCTGTTTGCCGACCACGACGGAGCCGACCTGGGCGGCGACCGACTGGATCTTGTCGAGCATGACCGGGTGGGACGAGGGCGAAGACATGCGGGCACCTTTGCCCGTGGCAACGGAGGGGTCAGTGTAAGGGCTGCCGATCATGGGGACGGTGAGGTTTGTTCCTGTTGGCCGGCGGGCGCTGACCATCGGCAGTCCGCGTCGCTGCGCGCCTGTCGCCCGGGCTGGGGTCGGACACACCCGAGGCTCGCACCGGCGAAGGCTCCGGGGCCCGGGCGGGGCGACCCGGAGCGGCAACCGGCCGACGAACGGGTGCCGCCGGGGGCCGGCTGCGGCCGCGATGCAACGGCCGGCCTCTGGCCGTATCATCGCGGAGCGGTCACCGCCCGCCGATCGGCCGCGGCCCGCCGGTCGGCCGCCGCCCCGGTCGATCCGCCAATCCGTCATCGCCGCCGAGGTCGAACCATGTCCGCCGTCCTGCCCTCCCAAACCGCCGTTCCGACCGAGCCGCCGCCGGTGGTGATCGAACGTGACGGCCCGGTCGTCCGGGTCACGTTGAACCGGCCGTCGCAGTTCAATGCGCTCTCCGAGGCGGTGCTGGGGGCGTTGCAGAGCGGACTGGAGGCGATCGCCGTCGACCCGCAGGCGCGGGCGGTGGTGCTGGCCGGTGCCGGCAAGGCGTTCTGTGCCGGCCACGACCTGCGCGAGATGCGCAGCCACGGCAGCCTCGAGTATTACCGCGACCTGTTCAACCGCTGCTCGAAGCTGATGATGACGATCCAGCGCATGCCGCAGCCGGTGATCGCGCGGGTGCACGGCATCGCGACCGCGGCCGGCTGCCAGCTGGTGGCGATGTGTGATCTCGCGGTCGCGGCCGAGGACGCCCGCTTCGCGGTCTCCGGCGTCAACCTCGGGCTGTTCTGCTCGACGCCGTCGGTTGCGTTGTCGCGCAACCTCGGCCGCAAGCAGGCTTTCGAGATGCTGGTCACCGGTGAATTCATCGACGCGGCCACCGCCCGGGCGCGCGGGCTGGTCAATCGCGTCGTGCCGCCGGAGCGGCTCGACGCCGAGGTTGCCGCGCTGACCTCGGTGATCGTCGCCAAGCCGGCGGCGGCGATAGCGGCCGGCAAGGGCCTGTTCTATCGCCAGCTCGAGATGGGCATCGACGCCGCCTACCAGCTCGCCGGCCAGACGATGGCCTGCAACATGGTCGAGCCGGCGACCGAGGAGGGCGTGACCGCGTTCCTGGAGAAGCGGCCGCCCAGGTGGTGATCACGGCTCCGGTGATCCCGGGGCCGTCGGCGCGGCCGCGTCGGATGCCCGGCCGACCCGTCGGAGCGGGTCCGTGTCGGCCGGCGGCCCGCGCCGATTCACTATAATTGGTCCGATCAACGAACGGTCGTTCGATTTTCTGAGGAGTTTGCAGTCGATGAAAGTCCTGGTCGCAGTCAAGCGCGTGGTGGACTACAACGTGAAGG
>CADEEH010000045.1 GCA_902826305.1 uncultured Burkholderiales bacterium | reverse complement strand
ACATCACGACGACACCACCATCGGGCATCGCCTCGAGCTGCTTGCGCAGCGCGACCGTGTCGGGTCCGGCCTTCCAGGCATGCAGGATCGTCTTGCGTGCCTCGGCGTCGTAGCCGGCGATCTCCTCGAAGTTGAAGTCGATCCCCGGCGACACGATGATCCGGTCGTAGCTCTGGTCGGCGATCTTCTTGAACGACACCTTGCGACTGGTGGCATCGATCGACTCGACGTCGTCGTTGAGCACCAGCACACCGAGCTTGCGCAGGCCGGCGTAGTTCATCGTCAGGTCGCCGATCGCACGCGAACCACCGAGCACCAGGTTCGACAGCGGGCAGGACACGAACGACGTGCTCCGATCGACCAGCGTCACGTCGACCGAGTCGCCGCCCCAGTGTTTCAGGTACTTGGCCGCGGTCGCCCCGCCGAAGCCGCCGCCGACCACCAGCACACGTCCCAGCTTGGGTCCGCCCGACGGCGGTCCGGACGACGTCGCGCAGGCCCCGAGCAGCCCGAGCCCGCCGATTGCGCCTGCAGAGCCGAATGCGCCGACGAGACGGCGCCGATCGATGTCGATTCGCTTCATTCGCTGTCCCTCACGTCACTCGGCCTTCTGCTGGGAAAAGAACCTGGCCATCGCCGCGACCTGTTCGTCGCTGTAGCCCTTGGCGATCTGATGCATGATCGTCGCCTGCCGGGTACCGGCCTTGAACGCCTTCATCTGCTCGGTGAAGTAGGCCACCGACAATCCGGCCAGCCCGGGCATGCCGCCACCGCCGGCCGAGCGGCCATCGGTGCCGTGGCAGTTCGCGCAGTTGGCGGCCAGGTAACGTACGTCCTGGGCGACGGCGGGCGCTGCCAGCGCCATCGCAACCGTCAATACGGCCGCTCTTTTCTTGAATCGCATCGAGTCTCCTTCGTGGCCCGCAGGACCGGGTCGCGAAAGTGTACAAGATCGATTCCGCCGCGCCTGCTCCCGGAAAAGGAAAGGGCGGCCCGAGCCGCCCTTCCTTTCCGCAACCGGCGCGATCGACGCGCCACGCCCGACCGCCCGGTCAGGCCGGCAGCGTCTCGATCTGCTCCTCGCTGTCACCCGACGGCGGCGGCGGGGCCGCATCCGAGAAAGACAACGTCACCTGCTCGGCCTCGTCCATGTCGACGGTCACGCGGCCACCGCCGGTGAGACGGCCGAACAGCAGCTCGTCGGCCAGCGCCTTGCGGATCGTGTCCTGGATCAGGCGTTGCATCGGCCGTGCGCCCATCAGCGGATCGAAGCCCTTCTTCGACAGGAACTTGCGCAGCTTGTCGGTGAAGATCGCCTCGACCTTCTTCTCGTGGAGCTGCTCCTCGAGCTGCATCAGGAACTTGTCGACGACGCGAAGGATGATCTCCTCGTCGAGCGAGCGGAAGCTGATGATCGAATCGAGACGGTTGCGGAACTCCGGCGTGAACAGCCGCTTGATCTCGACCATCTCGTCGCCGGCCTGCCGGCTGTCGGAGAAACCGATCGACCGCTTCTGCAGGTCATGGGCACCGGCGTTGGTGGTCATGATCACGATCACATTGCGGAAATCCGCCTTGCGACCGTTGTTGTCGGTCAGCGTGCCGTGGTCCATCACCTGCAGCAGGATGTTGAAGATGTCCGGATGGGCCTTCTCGATCTCGTCGAGCAGCAGAACCGCATGCGGCTTCTTCGCGATCGCCTCGGTCAGCAGCCCGCCCTGGTCGAAACCGACATAACCCGGGGGCGCGCCGATCAGCCGCGACACCGCGTGCCGTTCCATGTACTCGGACATGTCGAAGCGGATCAGCTCGATGCCGAGGATGAACGCGAGCTGCTTGGCGACCTCGGTCTTGCCGACGCCGGTGGGCCCGCTGAACAGGAACGCGCCGATCGGCTTGTCGGGTTTGCCCAGGCCGGAACGCGACATCTTGATCGCCGCGGCCAGTGCCTCGATCGCCGGATCCTGGCCGAACACGGTCGCCTTCAGGTCGCGATCGAGCGTCTGCAGCTTGCTGCGGTCGTCCGAGGACACCGACGCCGGCGGAATGCGGGCGATCTTGGCGACGATCTCCTCGATCTCGCCCTTGCCGATCACCTTCTTCTGCTTGCTCTTGGGCAGGATCCGCTGGGCGGCACCGGCCTCGTCGATCACGTCGATCGCCTTGTCCGGGAGATGGCGGTCGTTGATGAACTTCGACGACAGCTCGGCCGCGGCCGACAGCGCCGACGACGAATACTTGACCCCGTGGT
Organism: uncultured Burkholderiales bacterium; assembly: GCA_902826305.1. Lineage (GTDB taxonomy): Bacteria > Pseudomonadota > Gammaproteobacteria > Burkholderiales > Burkholderiaceae_E > CADEEH01. Next base: position 32,814 of record CADEEH010000045.1, on the reverse strand, counting down.
GCTCCTCGAAACGCGACTTCAGCCCGCGCAGGATCTGCACCGTCTGCTCGACGGTCGGCTCGATGACATCGATCTTCTGGAACCGGCGCGACAGCGCGTGGTCCTTCTCGAAGATGCCCCGATACTCGTTGTAGGTGGTGGCGCCGATGCACTTCAGCGTGCCCGACGACAGCGCCGGCTTGAGCAGGTTGGAGGCGTCCAGCGTGCCGCCGGAGGCCGAGCCGGCCCCGATCAGCGTGTGGATCTCGTCGATGAACAGGATCGCGTTGTTGGCGCTCTTGAGCTGCTTGAGGACGGTCTTCAGGCGCTGCTCGAAGTCGCCCCGGTACTTGGTGCCCGCCAGCAGCGCACCCATGTCCAGCGAGTAGACGGTGGCGTCCGACAGCACCTCGGGCACGTCGCCCTGGGTGATCCGCCAGGCCAGGCCCTCGGCGATCGCGGTCTTGCCCACGCCGGCCTCGCCGACCAGCAGCGGATTGTTCTTGCGCCGGCGGCACAACACCTGGATCACGCGCTCGACCTCGGGCTCGCGCCCGATCAGCGGATCGATCCGGCCCTCGCGAGCGGCGGCGTTCAGGTTCTGGGTGAACTGGTCGAGTGCGCTCTGCTGGCTGGCGCCGGATTCCTGCTCGGTCTCCGCCGCCTCCTCCTTGGCGCTTTCCTTGGGCTGGGGCGCCTTGGTGATGCCGTGCGAGATGTAGTTGACCACGTCCAGCCGGGTGATGCCCTGCTGGTGCAGGTAGTAGACCGCGTGCGAGTCCTTCTCGCCGAAGATCGCGACCAGCACGTTGGCCCCGGTGACCTCCTTCTTGCCGTTGGAGGTGGACTGCACGTGCATGATGGCGCGCTGGATCACCCGCTGGAAGCCGAGCGTCGGCTGGGTGTCGATCTCCTCGGAGCCCGGCACGACCGGGGTGTTCTCCTTGATGAACGCGGTCAGGTTCTTGCGCAGGTCGTCGATGTTGGCGGCGCAAGCCCGCAGGACCTCCGCGGCCGACGGGTTGTCCAGCAGCGCCAGCAGCAGATGTTCGACGGTGATGAACTCGTGCCGCTGCTGCCGGGCCTCGACGAAGGCCATGTGCAGACTGACTTCCAATTCCTGCGCGATCATGCTTCCTCCATCACGCACTGCAGCGGGTGCTGGTGCTGGCGTGAATAACTGCAAACCTGCTCGACCTTCGTCGAAGCGACATCGCGCGGAAAGACGCCGCACACGCCGCGCCCCTCACGATGCACCTTGAGCATCACCTGAGTGGCCTTCTCACGACCCATGCCGAAGAACTTCTGCAGCACGCTGACGACGAACTCCATCGGAGTGTAGTCGTCGTTGAGCAGCACCACCTGGTACATCGGCGGAGGCTTGACCCTCTGTTCCTGCTTCTCAAGGATCGTCGAGGGATCGTGCCGCGTCGCCATCCGTTGAATTCTAACGAGTCAAGGCTGCGACGCAATAAAGATCCAGATCGATCCGTCCGAATTTAGAAACGCTCCCTGCCTTCATCTCGCTTGCATCCGATTGTGAGCCAATTTCCAGCGCCGACATGCGACGGATGCCTCGATCCTGCGCGATCACGGTGCCCGCGGGCCAGCCATGCCGATGAGCGGCCTGAATCGGCATCCCTCCGGCGCCCTGCCCGGCGACCGGCCGGACCGGGCACGGGCACCCCGCAGGCCGCGGGCCGTTCCGGGGCGATCGAGCCCCATCCAAGTGCGGCGCCGGCCCCCGCGGTGCACGACCCCGTCCGCGGCCTGCCGGCGGGTGACCTCAGCCAGTGGGCAATGCAACATCCGGTCCTGAGGCAATAACGTGAGGTGTTCCCGGGCGAATACCTTGACTTGGCAAGCAATATTGAACAAAGATTCCATCCGTGCCGCAGGGGATTTCGCCGGTCCGGTGACACCTGTGTTCACCCCTTTGCAGTCGTACACCTTGGGGTGACGGTCGGGCATTACAAGACCGGCGCTGGCGGGCAGACAGGGAGTCAACCCACCTTTGGGGCGGTACGGCCCATCGAAAGTTCACCCCCGATTGCTGCCCAGGCTTGATGCTTCGTAGGGTAGCGTTCAATGGCAACGGGTACGGTCAAGTGGTTCAACGATGCGAAGGGCTTCGGATTCATCACACCGGACGACGGCGGTGAGGATCTGTTTGCACACTTCACGGCCATCCAGATGAATGGATTCAAGAGCCTCAAGGAGGGACAAAAGGTTCAGTTCGAGGTCGTTCAAGGCCCGAAGGGAAAACAGGCCTCGAACATCCAGGTCGCACCATAGACGGATGATTCCGGGTTCCGGGCCGTCAGGTCGGGATCACCGGAACGGTAGGATGGAAACGCCGGCGGCTGCCGGCGTTTTCGTCTGAGCGACAAGTCACCCCGCGGTCTCCGTGCCGCCAGCCAAGCCGCCGGCGCCGGATCATCTTGCTCACGATACCGCGCGCGCCGAGTGTGCTCCGGCGCGACCTTTCCTTCCGTCCCCCTTTTCCGGCGCCCGGCGCATCACCCGTGGCACTGGCTTTCACCGCGCACCGCCGTGTCGTGTGTTCGCGACGCAAGAACGCCCGTTCATGCGCCGGCACCGGGCGTGGAAAAGGGTCGATGCACACGCCTTTTTCGCCGCTTCTGATGTGCGCCTGGCGACTACATTGGGAGCCCTCTCCTCCCCGCGCATGGGTAACCAATCTTCCGAGGAGACGGCGGTCCGGCCGATCCGGAACCCTTATCCAGTCTGCCGAGGAATCCTCCATGTCGCTCGTGATCAAGAACCGCGAAACGGTTGCCCCCGCCGCTCCCGCCACGCCCGCCGCGAAGGGCCTGACCAAGTCGATGGCGCGCGAAGCCGAGAACAACCGCAAGCGGGCCCGGACGCTGGCCAAGCAGCAGCAGGCGGCCGAACGCGTGGCCAGTGCCTCCGGCCAGCTCGCCGCCGGCATCAACGAGGCCGCCTCGGCGGCCGAGGAACTGAAACGGGCGTCCGACCAGATCGCCAGCGGTGCCGAGGAAGCATCGGGCGCGGCGCAGGAATCGCTGGCGGCGATCAACCAGGTGGCCGGTGCGATCACCCGGCAGCTGAACGCCGCCGACATCGCGCAGAACAAGGCCGAGAACGGCCGCGGGCTGGCCGCGCGGGTCAACAGCGAGGTCCAGGCGACCATCGGCAACGTCGCCATCGCCGCCAAGCGGCAGGCCGAGAGCGTGAAGATGGTCGCCGAACTCGAGCGTCAGGCGGCGAGCATTGGCGACATCGTCAAGGCGGTCGCCCGGATCGCCGACCAGACCAACCTGCTGGCGCTGAACGCGGCGATCGAAGCCGCGCGCGCCGGCCAGCACGGCAAGGGTTTCGCGGTCGTCGCCGACGAGGTGCGCACGCTGGCGGAAACCAGCGAGAAGAGCGCCAAGCAGATCCAGGACCTGGTCGGGCAGATCCAGGGCGAGGTGAAATCGATCTCGCAGGGAATCAACGAGGCCGCCGACACGATCCAGACCGAAGTGGCCAAGAGCGACGAGATCATCAAGCAGCTCGAGCGGATACGCGCGGTTGCCGGAGCGATCGTCGCCGGAGCGACCGAGTACGCCAGCGCGGCACAGCCGTCGAACATCGCCGCCCAGCAGGCGCCCAAGGGATCCGAACAGAGCGCATCGGCCGCCGCCGAACAGTCGAGCGCCGCCGAGGAAGCGGCCAAGACGGTCGAGGAGCAGAGCGCCGCGCTGTCGCAGTGTGAACAGACCGCGCAGAGCCTGTCCGAGATCGCCGAGGACCTGAAGAACTCGACCGACATCGCCAAGAGTGCCGAAGAGGTCGCCTCGTCGGCCGAGGAACTGTCCAGCGCGGTCCAGGAGATCAATCGCTCCGCAAGCCAGATCATGGTCGCGATCGAACAGATCCGCAAAGGCGCGCAGACGCAGGCCGCGGCGACCACCGAGTCGGCCGCGGCGATCACCCAGATCGAGAAGGGTGCGGAACTCGCCCGCGAGCGGGCGCAGGCCGCGCGCGAGCGGGCCGGCGCGATCCGTGCGCTGATGGCGGCGAACAAGACCCGGATCGACGGCCTGGTCAATGGCATCTCGAGCAGCGTCGAGTCGACCCGCGCCAGCAGCAAGCAGGTCAAGGACCTCGAACTGGTCAGCCGGCGGATCGACAAGATCGTCGATTCGATCACGCAGGTGTCGATCCAGACCAACATGCTGGCGGTCAACGGCAACGTCGAGGCCGCGCGTGCCGGCGAGTACGGCAAGGGCTTCGTCGTGGTCGCCACCGACATCCGCAACCTGGCGCACGATTCGGCCGAGAACGCCGACCGGATCAAGGACCTGGTCAAGGGCATCCAGGACCAGATCGGCCTGGTCGGTCGCGATCTCGCCGAGACAATGGCCGCCGCGATCGCCGAGATCGAGAAGACGCGCTCGATCACGACGAACCTGGTGACGATGGAGACCGACGTCGTCGACATCGAAAAGGGCAGCGAGGAAGCGGCGGCGACCGCACAGGAGATCGCCACCGCGATCGGCCAGGTCAAGGTCGGCGTCGACCAGGTCTCGGCCGCGGCCCAGGAGGCCGAGAAGGCGGCCGAACAGGCGGCCAGCGCGGCCAAGCAGCAGTCGCAGGGTGCCGAGGAACTGGCCGCGGCGATCGAGGAGATCTCGTCGCTGGCCGACGAACTGCAGAGCAACTGAAGCGCATCCCCGACCCTTGAAGGAGGTGCGCCATGAACGCCACCAGTGAAACCCCGGCGGCCGCCGCGACGGCACCGCAGGACAACCAGTTCGTCACGTTCAGTGTCGCCGGCGAGACCTTCGCCGTGCCGATGGCACCGGTGCAGGAGATCATCCGCGTGCCCGAGGTCGCCCGCCTGCCGCTGGCGCCCCCGTCGCTCGACGGCCTGGCGAACCTGCGCGGCCGGGTGCTGCCGATCGTCAACCTGCGCCGGATCTTCGCCGTCGGTGAACACGAACATGACGACGCGACCCGCGCGCTGGTCATCAATCTCGGCCATCCGCTCGGTTTTGTCGTCGATCGGGTCGCCAGCGTCGTCAATGTCGACGCCGGCGAGATCGAACCGGCCGCCAGCATCCAGAGTGTCGTCCGATCCGAGTACCTGACCGGCGTGATCCGGCGCCAGGCCAGTCCCGGCCAAGCGGCCCCGCCGCTGATGATGATCGTCGACTTCGAGCGGCTGGTGCGCGAGGAATTCGCCTCGATCAGTGCCGGTGCCGCGCGCACGAGCGGCGCTGCGGCGGGCGTCGCGAGCCGCGACGGCCCGGCGGCCCAGGCCGGCGCGGCGACCAGTGACGAACTGCGGCTGGTCAGCTTCACGGTCTGCGACCAGGAATACGCACTCGACATCGCCGACGTGCAGGAGATCGTGCAGATGCCCGAGCAGGTGACCACGGTGCCGAATACGCCGGCCCACGTGATCGGCCTGATCTCGCTGCGTCAGCGCCTGCTGCCGCTGGTGAGCCTGCGCGGCCTGTTCGGGCTGCCGCCCGCGGCGGCGGACATCCAGCACCGGATCGTCGTCGCCGCGCTTCCCGACGGCTCGCAGGTCGGGCTGGTCACCGACGCCGTCAAGGAAGTGCTGTCGGTGCCCCGCCACCAGGCCGACGCGATGCCCGGCGTGTTGTCTCGCGACCGCTCGTTGCAGGAATTCGAATCGATCTGCCGGCTGGACGACGGTCGGCGCCTGGTGTCGATCATCGCCACCGACAAGCTGCTGGGCCTGCAGGAGATCCGCGAAGCGATCTCGGCGGCCCGGGCGCAATCCGCCGGCCAGTCCGGCGAGGAGCAAGCCATGGCCACCACCGGCTCGACCACGACCGGCGACGACGAGGACACCCAGGTCGTCATCTTCCGCCTCGGCGCCGAGGAATTCGGCGTGCCGATCATGAGTGTGCAGGAGATCGTCCGTGTCCCGGAGTCGCTGACCCGGGTGCCGAAGACACCCGCGTTCGTCGAAGGTGTGATCAACCTGCGCGGGACGGTGCTGCCGGTGATCGACCAGCGCAAACGACTGGGCCTGCCGTCGATCGAACGCAACGACGGGCAGCGGATCATGGTCTACCACTTCGGCGGCCTGCGCACCGGCTTCATCGTCGATTCCGTGGCCGAAGTGCTGCGCATTCCGCGCGCACTGATCGAGCCGGCACCCGAGCTGAGCGAGGAGCAGCGTCTGCTGATCACCCGCGTGGCCAAGGTCGACGACGGTCGTCGGCTGGTGATGCTGATCGAAGCGCAGCAGCTGCTGGGCGCGCAGGAAGTCAGCGCGATGGGCGACGGCATGTCCGAGGGCGAGGTCGAGCCGCCGGCGGCGCCCTCGCTGGCCCGGGCGGCCTGATCCGGGGGGTTCCGGTGACACGAGTGCTGATCGTCGACGATTCGGCGCTGATGCGCCGCCTGATCTCCGGCGTCCTGAAGGACGCCGGATTCGAGGTCGCCACCGCCCGCAACGGCCTCGAGGGCGTACAGCAGCTGACCGAATGGCGCCCGGACGTGGTCACGCTCGACATCAACATGCCCGAGATGGACGGCCTGACCGCGCTGTCGCTGATCATGCAGGCGCGGCCGACCCCGGTGGTCATGGTCTCGTCGCTGACCGAACAGGGGGCCCAGGCGACGTTCGAGGCGCTGGCGCTCGGCGCGGTCGACTACATCGCCAAGCCGAGCGGCACGATCTCGCTGTCGGTCGAGGACATCGCCACGCAGCTGATCGACAAGGTGCGGGCGGCCGCGCGCGCACGGCTGCCGCGGCGCACGCCGGGCGAACGACTGCCCGCCTCGACGGCCGCCGCGCCGCGGGTGCGCAATCCGGCACCCGCGCCCGCGGCCAGGCCGACATCGCGCCCGGTCCCCGCGAACGTGGCCGGCCGGCCCGACGGGCTGGTGCTGATCGGTGTGTCCACCGGCGGGCCGCGTGCACTCGAGGACATCCTGCCCGCGCTGCCGGCGGACTTCCCGTGGCCGGTGCTGGTCGCCCAGCACATGCCGGGCAACTTCACCGACACCTTCGCCCGCCGGATGGACGCGTTGTGTGCGCTGACCGTACGCGAATGCAACGCCACCGTGCCGCTCGAACCCGGCCACGTCTACATCGGCCAGGGCGGCACCGACATGGTCGTCGTCGAACGGCTCGGCCGGCTCGCGGCGCAGCCGCGGCCGGAGAATCCGCGCCACCCGTGGCATCCGTCGGTCGATGTGCTGGTCGACAGCGCACTCGGCCTGATGCCCGCCGAGCGCATGGTCGGTGTGCTGCTGACCGGCATGGGCAACGACGGCGCGACGGCGATGACACAGCTCAAGCAGCGCGGCGGGCGGACGATCGCCGAGTCGGAAGCCAGCGCGGTCGTGTTCGGCATGCCGCATGAACTGATCGAACTCGGCGGCGCGACGCTGGTGCTCGACTGCGGAGCGATCGCGCGACAGCTCGCGACCTGGACGCGGCGCCCGGTGGCCGCCTGAACCACGAACAACGAACCGGAAGAATCCGCCATGGCACTGCGAAGAACCGCTGCCGAGCCGCTGCGCGAGGTCGTCGAACGCGAACACGCCCGCGATCCGGACGGACTGCTCGCACAACTGAAGACCGGCGACACCGAACAGCGCCGGTGGGCCGCACGCGACCTGGCCGCACACCCGGCGGCGGCGGCGGCGCTGGGCAGCCGGCTGGCCGCCGAGCCCGACCCGAGCGTGCGCGAAGCCCTGTTCACCAGCCTGTCCCGGCATGCCAACGACGCGGCCGCCGACGCGTTGCTGCCCCTGCTGCGCAGCGAGGATGCCGAACTGCGCAACGGCGCGATCGAGGCCCTGGCCTCGATGCCCGTGATCGCCGGCGTGCGGATCGATGCGCTGCTGGCCGATGCGGATGCCGACGTGCGGATCTTCGCGGTCAACCTGCTCGGTGACCTGCGTCACGAGCGGGTGCCGCGGTGGCTGCTCGGCGTGCTCGAGCACGAGGTCTCCGTCAACGTGGTCTGCGCGGCGATCGAAGTGCTGGCCGAGGTCGGCTCGACCGAACATCTGGCCGCGCTCGGCGCGGCGGCGCGCCGCTTCGGCGACGACCCGTTCGTCGCGTTCGCCGCCGATGTCGCCATCGGCCGCATCGAGTCGCCGTGATGCCCACCCGCGTGCGAGCACGGCACACCTCCGCGAGGAGCGCCCGATGAAATCGGCCGTCTCCCCGCGCATCGAGATCACCGACGCCGACTTCCAGAAGTTCCGCGACTACTTCTATCGCAAGACCGGCATCCATTTCGACGACAACAAACGCTACTTCGTCGACAAGCGGCTGGTCGACCGGATCACGGCGAGCGGCCACGAGGATTTCCGCAGCTGGTTCATCGCGCTCAGATTCGAGGCCGGTGGCCACGAGCTGCAGCAGCTCGTCAACGCGATGACGGTCAACGAGACCTACTTCTTCCGCGAGACGTACCACTTCGACTGCATGGTCAACGACATGATGGCCGAGATCGTGCGCAGGAAGCGGCCGGGCGAGCGGATCCGGATCTGGTCGGTGCCCAGTTCGACCGGCGAGGAGCCCTACACGATCGCGATGTATCTGCTCGAACGCTGGCCGCGGATCGACGAGTTCGAAGTCGAGATCCTGTCGTCGGACATCGACACCGTGGTGCTCGAGTCCGCGCAACGCGCGATCTATTCGCCGCGTTCGGTCGCCCAGGTGCCCCGGCCCTACCTCGATCGTTACTTCAAGCTGCTGCCCAGCGGCGATTTCGCGCTGTCGCGCGACCTGGTCGCGGTGGTCGACTTCACGCGCGCGAACCTGTCCGATCCGAACGATACGCGGCGCTTCCGCGACATCGACCTGATCTTCTGCCGCAACCTGCTGATCTACTTCGACGACTTGTCGCGCCGGGTCGCCGCCGAGGCGATGTTCGATGCGCTCTCGCCGGGCGGCTTCGTCTGCCTCGGACATTCCGAGTCGATGAGCCGGATCAGCAACCTGTTCTCGGTGCGTCGCTTCGCGGACGCGATGGTGTACCAGAAACCCCTGCAGGGAGCCCCGTCATGACGGCCCGGATCCTGGTCGTGGACGACGCCGCGACCGTGCGCATGTACCACCGCAAGATGCTCGGTGATGCCGGTTGGCACATCGACGAGGCGGTCAACGGGATGGAGGCACTGGAGAAGGTGATGAACCAGCCTGCCGACGAACCGTTCGACCTTTTGGTGGTCGACATCAACATGCCGAAGATGGACGGCTACAAGTTCGTCCGCGAGCTGCGCCGACTGGCGCAGGTCCGCCAGGCCCCGGTGCTGATGGTCTCGACCGAGTCCCAGGCCCACGACGCGACCGCCGGCCAGGATGCCGGTGCCAACTGCTACCTTGTCAAGCCGGCCAAGCCGTCCGAACTGGTGCTGACGGCGGCGCTGCTGCTGGGTGACGCCGGCGTCGCCGGCCGCAGCGTCGCGTCGCTGCTTGCCGCTGGAGTGCGCCCATGACCTTCCGATCGTCCGAACTGCTCGACCAGTTCGTCGTCGAGTCGCGCGAATGCCTCGAGCGCATCGGCCGGCGACTGCTCGAGGTCGAACGCGCCCCGACCGACGGCGAGCTGCTGAACGACCTGTTCCGCGCGGTGCACACACTCAAGGGCAACTGCGGCCTGTTCGATTTCAAACCGCTGGAGCGGGTCGTGCACGCCGGCGAGGACGTGCTCGACCGGGTCCGCAACGGCCGTCTCGCCTACGGCGAACGGATCGCCGACGCACTGCTCGAGGCGATGGACTACACGGTCGAACTGGTCGACGCGATCGCCGAGCAGGGCCGGCTGCCGGAAGGTGCCGACAGCCGCGCGACCGAACTCGCCCGCGCGCTTCGTGCCCATCTCGAGGAGCGCACCGGCACCGCCGCCGAGACGATCGCCGCCCCGCCGGCGGCGACGACCGCCGGCGTCGCGCCGTCGTGGACCGAGGTGCTGCCGGCCGACCTGCGCACCGGCGGTCGTGTCGCGCTCCGGTACCTGCCCGAGCCCGAATGTTTCTTCAAAGGCGAGGACCCCTGGCTCCTTGCCCGCCAGACGCCCGGCCTGATCCACCTCGAGGTCGGCACCCAGGCGCCGTGGCCGCCGGCCGAGGCCTTCGACTGCTACCGCTGCAACCTCGAGCTGCTGATCGTCAGCGACGCGCCGGCGGCGTACGTGGAGGAACACTTCCGCTACGTTCCCGAGCAGGTCGAACTGCACACGTTCGCCGCCGATGCGGGCACCCCCGGCGACACACCGGTCGATGCCGCGACGGCGATGCTGCGCACCCGGATCGACACGATCTGGGGTGACCAGTGCCGGCTGCTCGCCCGGCCCCGGCTCGCCGCCGGTACCGTCGCCGCGACCCGCGCGGTATTCGCCCACCTGCTCGCGTGCCGGGGCGACGGGCCGGCCACGGCAGCAGCCCTGGCCGAACTGGACTCGTTGCCCCCGGGCGCGGCGGCGCTGGCCGACTGGGCCGCGCGCCACGCGTCGGCCGCCGCCGCGACGGCCGGCGAACCCGCCGCCGCGGTCCCGACGGCCTCCTCGACCGGACCCGTCGTGTCGCTCGAACCGCGTCGAGGTGCCCCACCGTCGCCGGACGACAACGGCGCGCCGCAGAAGGTGGTCAAGGTCGCGCAGGACAAGATCGACCGGCTGATGGACCTGATCGGCGAGATGGTGGTCGCCAAGAACGCCCTGCCGTACCTGGCCAGCCGTGCCGAGACCGTGTTCGGCCAACGCGAGCTGTCGCGGGAGATCAAGACACAGTATTCGGTCATCAACCGGATCGCCGAGGACATGCAGCACGCGATCATGCAGGTGCGCATGCTGCCCGTGGGCACGATCTTCCAGCGCTTCTCGCGGCTGGTGCGCGACATCTCGAAGAAGCTCGGCAAGGAAGTCGCGCTGGTCATCGAGGGCGAAGGCACCGAGGCCGACAAGAACGTGATCGAGAGCCTCGCCGACCCGCTGATCCACATCCTGCGCAACAGCCTCGATCACGGGATCGAACTGCCGGCGGTGCGTGTCGCCGCGGGCAAGTCGCCGGTGGGCACGCTGCGGGTGAGCGCACGCCAGGAAGGCGACCGGGTCTGCCTGGAGATCAGCGACGACGGCGCCGGAATCGATACCGACCGTGTCCGTGCCAAGGCGGTCGAACGCGGACTGATCCCGGCCGATCGGGCCGGTGCGCTGAGCGAGGACGAGGCCGTGCAGCTGGTGTTCCTGCCCGGTTTCTCCACCGCCGAGACGATCAGCGACCTGTCGGGCCGCGGCGTCGGCATGGACGTCGTGCGTTCGGCGATCGAGCGCGTCAACGGCCAGGTCGAGCTGTCGTCGGTGCGTGGCCAGGGCACGACGATCCGCCTCGCGCTGCCGCTGTCGATGGCGGTGACCAACGTGATGATGATCGAGGCGGCCGGACGGCGCTTCGGTGTGCCGATGGACATGATCGTCGAGACGGTGCGTGTGCCGGCCGAGGACATCCACTGCTTCAAGCAGGCACGCACCGTGGTCCTGCGCGGACGGATCGTTCCGCTGCGTGCGCTGGCCGACCTGCTGTCGCTGGACGCGGCCGCGCGGCTGAACGCCGACGGTGAACACGCGGTGCTGGTGGTGCGCATGGGCGCCGAGACGACCGGCCTGCTGGTCGACGAGTTCCACGGCACCAGCGACATCATCCTCAAGCCGCTCGAGGGCGTGCTGGCCGGCCTGACCGGGTTCTCCGGCACCGCGCTGATGGGCGACGGCAGCGTGCTGATGATCCTGAATCCGAAGGAGATCGTCTGATGCCGATCCGCTACCTGAAGAAACACGCGGCACTCGAGGGTGTCGTCAGCGCCGAGGAGGCCGAGGCGCTGTCGAACTGGATTCGCGAGCGCCGGCAACCGGCGGTCCACCTGGGCCGATGTGACCAGGTGCACTCGGCGGTGCTGCAGGTGCTGCTGGCGCTGAAACCGCGGATCGTCGCCGCGCCATCCGAACGCTGGCTCGCGCAGACCCTCGCCGCGTCCACCTGACACCCGGCCGTCCCGCGCGCGGCGTCCGTCGACCATGCCCCAGCTCATCGACCCGACCCTGCTCCGGGGGCTGATCGCCGCACTCACGGTCGGTACGGTCATCGGCGTGATGCTGGCCATGTTGCTGGGCTGGCAGATCCGTCGCCGACGGCGGGCCGAACGCGCGGCGGCACGGGCGCGCGCCGACCTGCTGCCGCTGGCGCAGGCGGTCCGCCATGCGATCGAAGCGGTGATCGTCACCGACGTCACACGCCGGATCACGTGGGTCAACGAGGCGTTCGAACGGATCACCGGCTACAGCACGGCCGAGGCGATCGGCCGCACACCCGCCGAGCTGCTGCAGTATCCGGGCACCGACCCGGCGACGGTCGAGGCGATGCGCCGGGCGCTGGACGCCGGCGAACCGTTCGTCGGCGAGGTGCAGAATCTCGGCCGACGCCCGGAGCCCTACTGGCTGCAGCTTCAGATCCAGCCGCTGCGCGATGCCGCCGGCGTGCTCACCGGATTCGTCGCGATCGAATCGGACGTCACCGAACGCAGGCGGTCGGCACAGGCGCTGCACGACAGTGCCGCGCTGCTCGATCGCGTCGAGCGGATCGCGGGCGTCGGCGGCTGGACGGTCGAGGGTTCGCCGGCACGACTGCGCCACACCGGCCAGGTGGCCCGTCTGCTCGGTTTCGAAGCCGACGCACACTTCGGGCTGCGCGAGGGACTGCGCCGACTCGACGTCGCTGGTCGGCAGACGTTGCGCCGGCTGCTCGAGGACAGCGAACGCGACGGCACACCGCGGCGCGCCGAGCTCCAGGTGAGCACGCTGCAGGGCGAGCCGCGCTGGATGGACGTGACGGTCGAGGTGTCGACGACACGCGATCCGGCACACCCGCGGGTCACCGGTTCGCTGCTCGACATCACCGACCGCCGGCACCTGAAGGCTCAACTGGCGCGCAACGTCGCGCTGCTGCGCGGCGCGTTCGAGGCGGTGGGCGAGGCGTTCGTGCTCTACGACCCGGATGACCGGCTGGTGGTCTGCAACGACCGGTACCGCGAGATCTACTCGGTGTCGCGCGAACTGATCGTCCCCGGGGTCCGGTTCGAGGACATCCTGCGCCACGGCGCCGAACGCGGCCAGTACGCGGCCGCGGTCGGCCGCGTCGAGGAGTGGATCGCCCAGCGCATGGCCGTGCATCGCGACGGCAATCGCACCGTGGTGCAGCAGCTCGGCGACGGTCGCATCCTGCGGGTGATCGACCGCAAGATGCCCGACGGCCATACGGTCGGGTTCCGCATCGACATCACCGAGCTGGTCAAGGCGAGCGAAGCGGCCGAACGGGCGAACCGCGCCAAGTCCGAGTTCATCGCGACCATCAGTCACGAACTGCGTACGCCGCTGCAGGTGATCATGGGTTTCTCGGACCTCGGTCGCCACTTCGCCGCCGACATGCCGCGCTTCAAGCCGATGTTCGACGACATCCACGCCGCCGGTCAGCGGATGTTGCACCTGGTCAACGGACTGCTCGACATCTCGAAGATCAATGGCAGCGTCGGATCGCTGACGTTGAAGCGGATGCCGCTCGCCGACCTGGTGACCGCGGTCACGCGCGAACTCGTGCCCCTGACGAACGAGAGCCGCGTGCGCTTCGACTGCCTGCTGCCACCGGCGATCGTCGGCGACGTCGACCCGTTCCGCTTCCAGCAGGTCATCCGCAACGTGCTCGCGAACGCGCTGCGCCATGCGCCCGCCGACTCGGTGGTCGAGGTCGTCGGGCGCGACCTCGGCCGCGATGGCATCGAGGTGATGGTGCGCGACCGCGGCCCGGGCATCCCCGCCGATGAACTCGAGACGATCTTCGAGCCCTTCGTGCAGAGCACCCGGACTCGCGACGGCGCCGGCGGCACCGGTCTCGGACTGGCGATCTGCCGCCGCATCATGGGCGCCCATGGTGGCCGGATCGTTGCCGAACTGCCCGAGGACGGCGGCGCACTCTTCCGGATCTGGCTGCCACCCGCCGCACCGCAGGTCGAGCCGACGCCAGAACCTTCCCCCGGATCGCCACCGACCGCCCGGCCCACACTGTCGGCGCTGCGGCAGTGGCGCAACCGCAGTGCCGAGCCCCAGAACGATCGGGATGACTCCACGTTGTCCAAGGAACCGCGATGCCACACACCGTCCTGACCATCGAAGACCAGCCGGACATCCGGCGACTGATCCGGATGACCCTGGAATTCAAGGGCCACCGCGTGCTCGAGGCCGGCAACGGCGAAGAGGGTCTGCGCCTGGCGCGCAGCGAACGACCCGAAATGATCCTGCTCGACGTGATGATGCCGGGGATGGACGGCCTGTCGGTCGCACGGACGATGGCGGCCGATGCGGAGCTCTCGCGTATCCCGACCGTGATGTTGTCGGCGCTCGGTGGTTCCGGTGATGTCGATGCCGGCCTGGCCACCGGCGTGCGCGCGTATCTGGTCAAGCCGTTCAGTCCGTGGGAACTGCTCGAGGTGGTCGCCCGGCTGGCCGGTGAACAGCCGGCCGATGCCGATCCGGACTCAACTTCGACCGGCTGATGCCGATACTCCGGCAGCAACCCGACACAACCATCGTGACCTCGTCCGTCGCTTCACCCGCCCGACCGGTCGCCGCCCGTCGCATCCGACGCGCGGCACGTGCCCTCGTGGCCGGCGCCGCGGGCTGGTTCGTGGCGACCTGGGTCGCACCGTGGCTGGTCGGGCCGATGCCCGCGGGAGTGACCCATGGTGCCGCGATCTGCGTGGCGCTGATGTCGTCCGGCCTTCTCGCCCGCTTCGCCAGCCGGGAGACCCGGCCCGGGACCGTGGCCGCGATCGGTGAACTGCGCGAGTCGCGGACCTACCTGCAGGTGCTGCGCCAGCAACTGGACGGAACGCTGCAGACCAGCGAACAGGGCGTCCAGGGCGTGATCCGCCGGATGGATCACATCCATCGGACCAGCAGTGAACAGGCCGAGCGGATCGCCTCGACCGAGACCAGCAGTCGCGAACTCGCCCAAGTGGTCAAGGACAAGATCATGACCGACACCCAGCTCGGTTCGATCCTGCAGCTGTTCGTCGAGAAACAGGAAGAGGACGTCGTCGCCAATCTCGAACGGGTCAAGCGGCTGCAGGGCATCAAGGAGCTGCAGCCCCTGGTCGACGTGATCTCGAACGTCGCCCGCCAGACCAACTTCCTCGCCATCAACGCCGCGATCGAGGCGGCGCGTGCCGGCGAGGCCGGGCGCGGCTTCGCAGTCGTCGCCGCGGAGATCCGGCAGTTGTCCAATCGCACCGCCGAGGTCGCGGTCGACATCGCGGACAAGATCAAGGGCGCCACACACGGCATCGACCGTGAACTGGCGGCGGCGACCGAAGCGGCCGATCAGCGCACCGGAAGCGGCAACATGCGACAGGTCCTGGTCGACATCGCGGAAATGCAGCCGCGCTTCGCGACATCGGTCGATCGGCTCCGCATCGACGACGTGATCAGCGCGGTGCTGCAGGGCCACGTGGGCATCGCCGTGGGCATCGCCGACGCACTCGGCCAGCTGCAGGTGCAGGACGTCACGCGCCAGCGCATCGAGGGGGTGCAGGCGGCGCTGCTGGACCTCGAAGAACACCTGCAGGCGATCGCCGACCACATCGATCGGCACGAGGACGATGGCGCCGGATTGCAGAGCCTGCGCGGCCGCCTCGACGCGCAGGCCAGCCGCTACGTGATGGAAAGCCAGCGCGACGCCCATGCGAACGTGACCGGCGACAACGGGCCGGGGCAGGTGCTGCCGGCGATCGAACTGTTCTGATGCGGCGACCGGCGCGAACATCCGGCCTTCCCTGGAGATCGACCCATGAAAAGCGTGTTCCTGATCGATGACTCGGCGACCATGCTGATGAGCCTGAAGGGCACGCTGGAGATCAGCGGCTTCAAGGTCGAGACGGCCGGCGACGGCGAGGCGGCACTGGTCAGGCTCAAGGCCGGACTGAAACCCGACCTGATCATCACCGACATCAACATGCCGAAACTCGATGGCATCTCGCTGATCCGCGAGGCACGCAAGCTGCTGCGCTTCACGCCGATCCTGGCGCTGACCACCGAAAGCCAGCAGGCCAAACGCGACGAGGCGAAGAAGAGCGGGGCCACCGGCTGGCTGGTCAAGCCGGTCGCCGGGGCCGACCTGGTGAAGGTGATCCGCCAGCTGCTGCCCGGGTCCTGACATCGGCGCCCGGGTCGGTCCTCGACACTCAGGTCGACACTCAGGTCGACACTCAGGTCAACACTCACGTCGACCTGAGCGTGCCCCACCGGCCGCTGTCACGATCCGTATCGAGGTCGATCGACGCCCCCGGATCCTCCTCGCCGGCGACGGATGTCAAGGACGAGTCGTCGGCCGCCACCGATGCCGGCGCTGCCCTGGCCGGCCGGCCGCGCCCGGAGCCGGCGCGACGCCGCGAACCCGGCCCACGAAAACGGTCCGTCGGTGCACGTCGCGCGCCGACGGCACCGACCAGCAGCAGCCCCGAGACCAGCACGACGAGCAGCGGGCCGAGACGAATCGGTCGGCCCTCGTGTTCCCCGCCCGGAACGTGCCGGACTGCGGCGTCCTGGTGTCGGTCCAGGTGATCGGTCGGCATCACTTCTCTCCTCGACAGGGAAACCATGCGCAGGCCGCCCGCGGCGCGCCCGACCAGGCTGTGACGCAAACTCCATGCCCCGGGCGCAGGTTCCTCCGTGGGTCCGTGCCGCGGATCGACTACCATCGCGAACATGAACTATCCCAACACCCAGCTGTTCATCGACGGCCAGTGGCGCGATGCCGCCGATGGCCGAACCCTTGCGGTCCTGAATCCGGCCAACGGCCGGGAGATCGGCCGCGTCGCCCACGCCGGCACACCCGATCTGGATGCCGCGCTCGAAGCCGCGAAGAAGGGCTTCGAGACATGGCGCGACCTGGCGCCGGTCGAACGCGGCCGCATCATGCGCCGCGCGGCGGTCCTGATGCGGGAACGCGCCGCGGATATCGCACGCGTGCTGACCCAGGAGCAGGGCAAACCGCTCGCCGAGGCGAAGGGCGAAGCAATGGCCGCCGCCGACATCATCGAATGGTTCGCCGATGAAGGCCCCCGCGTCTATGGCCGCATCGTGCCGTCGCGCGGCAACCCGGCGCTGCGCCAGTTGGTGCTGAAGGATCCGGTCGGGCCGGTGGCGGCCTTCACGCCGTGGAATTTCCCGATCAACCAGGTGGTGCGCAAGGTCGGCGCCGCGCTGGCCTCCGGCTGTTCGATGCTGGTCAAGGCGGCCGAGGAGACCCCCGCCGCACCGGCCGCGCTGATCCGTGCCTTCGCCGACGCCGGTCTGCCGCCGGGCGTGCTCGGCCTCGTCTACGGCAACCCGGCGCAGATCTCGGCGTACCTGATTCCGCATCCGGCGATCCGCAAGATCACCTTCACCGGCTCGACCCCGGTCGGCAAGCAACTCGCCGCGCTCGCCGGCCAGCACATGAAACGGGTGACGATGGAACTCGGCGGTCACGCGCCGGTGATCGTCTGCGAGGACGCGGACATCGCGCTGGCGGTCAAGAGCGCCGGCGGCGCGAAGTTCCGCAACGCGGGCCAGGTCTGCATCTCGCCGACGCGCTTCCTGGTGCACCGGCGCATCGCGCCGGAGTTCGCCGCCGAACTGGCGAAACACGCGCAGGGACTGAAGGTCGGTGACGGCCTCGCCGACGGCACCCAGATGGGCCCGCTGGCCAATCCGCGCCGGCTGACCGCGATGACCGAGTTCACGAAGGACGCGATCGAGCGCGGGGCCACCGTGCTCGCCGGCGGCGAACGCATCGGTGACACCGGCAACTTCTGGCAGCCGACCGTGTTATCCGATGTGCCGCTGCAGGCCAAGGTGTTCAACGACGAGCCATTCGGCCCGCTGGCCGCGATCCGCACCGTCGAGACCGTCGACGAGGCGATCGCCGAGGCCAACCGGCTGCCCTATGGGCTCGCCGGCTACGCGTTCACCCGCTCGCTGAAGAATGCCGACCTGCTCACACGTCGCGTCGAGGTCGGCATGTTGTGGATCAACATGCCGGCGATGCCCTCGGCCGAGATGCCGTTCGGCGGTGTCAAGGACTCGGGCTACGGTTCGGAGGGCGGGCCGGAGGCGCTGGAGGCGTATCTGAACGTGCGTGCGATCGCGGTGATGAACGTCTGAGGGTCGTCACGGCCTGAAGCGGTAGCCGACGCCGGCTTCGGTCAGCAGGTGCCTGGGCATCGACGGATCGTCCTCGACCTTCTTGCGCAGGTTGGCCATGTGGACCCGGACGTAATGGGTGTCCTCGGCATGGCCCGGTCCCCAGACCGCCTTCAGCAGGTGCTGGTGGGTGACGACCCGGTCGGGCTGGGACGCCAGGTGGGTCAGCAGCCGGTATTCGATCGGGGTCAGGTGCAGCGGCTGGCCGTCGCGTTCGACCACGCGCCGGGCCAGATCGACGCTGACGGTACCGAACCGCAGCACCGGATCCGCACCGGCATTTGCCAGTGTCTGCCGACGCAACTGGGCCCGCACCCGCGCCAGCAGTTCCCCGGCGCCGAATGGCTTGACCAGGTAGTCGTCGGCGCCGGCATCGAGCGCGCCGATCTTGTCCGTTTCGGCGCTGCGCGCCGACAACACGATCATCGCGGCCGCGGACCAGGTCCGCAGTTCGCGGATCAGGCCGACGCCGTCGCCGTCCGGCAGGCCGAGGTCGATGATCGCCAGGTCGGGACGCCGGCTGCCCGCGTCGATCAGGCCGCGTTGGACGGTCGCCGCCTCGAAGACCTCGTGGCCTTCGGCCTCCAGCGTCATGCGCACGAAACGACGGATGTCGGGTTCGTCCTCGACGACCAGGATGCGTGCGCGCGGTTCCATGATGTGATCTTAGTGCCTGGCGCTCGAGCTGCCATCGTCCGCCGGCGGCTCGCCGCGCGGCAGTTCGATCGTGAAGCGCGCCCCCGCGAAGCCGTCGGCCCCCGGTCGGTTCTCGGCGCGGATCGTTCCCTGGTGCGCGAGCACGATCGCACGGGCGATGGCCAGGCCGAGCCCCACCCCCGGGGTCGCGCCCTCCTTGCTGCCCCGTTCGAACTTGTCGAACAGGACGTCCTCCCTGCCCGCGGGCAGGCCCGGACCCTCGTCGTCGACGAAGATCGTCACCGTCGACGGCGACACCTCGGCCGAGACCTCGATCGGAGTGCCGGGCGCTGTGTACTTGGCGGCGTTCTCCAGCAGGTTGACCAGCACCCGCTCGAACAGCACCGCGTCCAGGTGCAGCAGCGGCATCGACTCGGGCAACCTGACCCGGATCGGGCGCCCCTGCAGCGCGGCGGCACACGCGGCCAGCGCGCTGCCGACAACCTCCTCGAACGGCTGCCACTCGCGGCGCATCGGGACCGCGCCGGCCTGCAGGCGCGCCATGTCCAGCAGGTTGCCGACCATCGCGTTCATCCGCAGCGCGGATTCGCGGATCGCACCGGCGAGCTCGCGCTGATCGGCCGCAAGCGCCGGCGCCGTCATCACCAGCGTGTCGGCCAGCCCGACCAGCGCCGCGAGCGGCGTGCGCAGGTCGTGCGAGATCGTCGACAGCAGCGAGTTGCGCAGCCGCTCGGACTCGATCTGCACGGTGCTCTTCTGCGCCACGTCGATGTAGTGGATGCGCTCCAGCGAGATCGCCAGCAGCGAGGCACAGGTCTCCAACAGCCGGCGCTGGTCCGGGCCCAGGGTGTGGCGGTCGGCCGGCTCGACCGCCAGCACGCCACGAATCCGCATCGGCGATTTCAACGGCAGCATCAGGCAGGCGCTGGCAGCCAGTGTGTCGGTTCCGAAGCCGGCGGCCTCGCCGCGATCGAACGCCCACTGCGCGACCGCGTCGTCGACCGCCGCCGTTCCACCGGCCAGCGCCGCCAGCCGATCGTTCTCGTCGGCAGCGAGCACGGTCGCCTTGGCATCGAACTCCGCGCGCAGGAAACGCGCGCCGATCGCCGCCACCTCGTCGGGCATCAGCGCCGAGGACAGGTCGCGTGACATCTCGTACAGCCCGCGCATCCGATGCTCGCGCAGTGTCGCCGCCTCGGCCTGCACCTTGAGCCCGGCGGTCAGCTGGCCGATCGCAAGCGCCACCACCCCCATGACCGCGAAGGTCACCAGGTACTGCACATCGCTGACCCCGAACGAGAAACGCGGCGGCACGAAGAAGAAGTCGAACAGCGCCACGCCGAGGAACGCGGCCACCACCGCCGGCCCGCGCCCGTGGAACCAGGCCACGCCGACGACGGCCAGCAGGAAGATCATCACGATGTTGGTGAGCTCGAGCAGGCCGAGCAGCGGCGTGGCCAGCAACGCGGTCACGATGCAGGCGGCCACCGCGGCCGCGTAGCCGCGCCACGGCAACTCGCCTGCCAGAGCGGTCGCCGACGCGGTCGACGGCGGCCCGCGCACCGCGGCCGGCAGCGCGACCTGCACCACGTCGAGGTCGTCCGCGAGTTCGGCGACACGATCGGCCGGTGATCGCTGCCAGGGCCAACGGCGCGTCGACAGGCCGACCACCAGGCGGGACAGATTGTGCTCACGTGCGTAACGCACCAGCGCGGCGGCAACCTGCGGCGCGGCCGGTGTGGCCACGATCGCGCCGAGTTCCTGGGCCAGTTTCAGCACCCGCAGCGCCTGCTCGCGCCGCGCCTCCGGCAGGCGATGCACCGCGGGTGTCTCGACGTGCACCGCGTGCCACGGGACGTCGAGCTGGGCGGCCAGCCGGGCACAGGCGCGCACCACCTTCTCGCCGCTGTCGCCGGTGCCGACGCAGGCGAGCAGCGCCTCCCGGTTCGGCCAGACAGACTGCACCGAACTGCGCCGCCGGTAGGCCTGCATCTCGCCGTCGACACGGTCGGCGGTGCGGCGCAGGGCCAGTTCGCGCAGGGCGAGCAGGTTGCCCTTGCGAAAGAAGTTCGCAACCGCACGTTCGGCCTGTTGGGGCAGATAGACCTTGCCCGCCTTCAGCCGCTCGAGCAGTTCGTCCGGCGGCAGGTCCACGACCACGACTTCGTCGGCCTCGTCGAACAGGCGGTCGGGCACCGTCTCCCGGATGCGGATGCCGGTGATGCCGCTGACGATGTCGTTCAGGCTCTCCAGGTGCTGCACGTTCATCGTCGTCCAGACGTCGATGCCCGCGTCGAGCATCTCCTCGACGTCCTGCCAGCGCTTGGGGTGGCGCGAGCCCGGTGCGTTGCTGTGCGCCAGTTCGTCCAGCAGCACCAGCGGCTCGGCATGGGCCTGCCCATACGCCAGTGCGGCGTCGAGATCGAACTCCTGCAGCACCTGGTCGCGGTGGGGCACGGACTTCAGCGCCAGCCGCGGCAGGTCGCGCGCCATCAGCTCGGTCTCGGCGCGGCCGTGGGTTTCCACCAGACCGACGATCAGTGCCGTTCCCCGGGCCTGCGCCGACCGGGCGGCGGCCAGCATCGCGTAGGTCTTGCCGACACCGGCCGAGGCGCCGAAGAAGATCTTCAGCTTGCCGCGGCGCGCCTTCGCCTCGTCCTGCCGCATCTGCCGCAGCAGGTGGTCCGGGTCGGGCCGGTCACCGGCGAGCATGATCAGAGCCAGCCGGCCCGACGGAAGCGCCAGAACAGCAGGCCGGCCGAGGTCGCGATCACGCCCAGCGCCATCGGATATCCGTAGGTCCACTTCAGTTCGGGCATGTGTTCGAAGTTCATGCCCCAGATGCCGGCCAGCGCCGTCGAGACCGCGAAGATCGCGGCCCAGGCCGCCAGGCGCTTGGTGGTCTCCGATTCCTCGATCGTCACCGTCGACAGGTTGACCTGGATCGCCGTGCCGATCGTGTCGCGGATCCCGTCGATCGCGCCGTTGATCCGGGCCAGGTGGTCGTGCACGTCGCGGAAGTACTCCTGGCTGCGCGAGCAGACCGCGGGTACACGACCGCCGTGCAGCTTGCCGGCGACCTCGAGCAGCGGCGCGACCGCATGGCGCAGCTCCGTGGCGCGCCGCTTCAGCGCATACAGGCGCTGGATGTTCCAGCGCGCGGTGCCACGCTCGAAGATCCGGCTCTCGATCTCCTCGAGATCGGTCTCCATCACATCCAGGATCGGGAAGTAGCGGTCGACCACCGCGTCCATCAGCGCGTAGAGGACGAAGCCCGCGCCCTGCTTCAGATGGTCGGGTTCGCGTTCGCAGCGCTCGCGCACGCCGAGGAACCCCTGCCGGCTGTTGTTGCGGACCGAAAGCACGAAGTTCACGCCGACGAAGATCGCGACCTCGCCGGTCTCGAGCTCGCCCTGGCGCAGCTCAGGCAGCTTCATCACGACGAACAGCGCGTTGTCGTATTCCTCGATCTTCGGGCGCTGGTGACCGTTGCGGGCGTCCTCGACGGCCAGCTCGTGCAGGTCGAATTCCTGCTGCATCAGCCGCAGTTCGTCGTCGGTCGCATCGCGCAGCGCCACCCAGACGAAACAGCCGGGCTTGAGCAGCCACTGGTCGATCTCCTCGATCGGGATGTCGGCCAGCTTGCGGCCGTCCTGGTACGCGACGCAGTTGATCAGCATGGGTCGTCCTCCTCCATCGGAGGCATCTTCCCATGCCGCGCTTCAGCGCCCGATCCCATCGAGCGCCAGGTTCAGCCGCAGCACGTGCACCCGGGGCTCGCCGATGAACCCCAGCCACGGCCCTTCGGTGTGGCGCTCCACGAGGTCGTGCACACGGTCCGCGGGCAGCGACCGGGCACGCGCGACACGGGCTGCCTGGTAGTCCGCCGCCGCGCGGCTGATGTGCGGATCCAGCCCGCTGGCCGATGCGGTGACCAGGTCGACCGGAACCGGCGCCGTGTTGGATGGGTCGGCGTCCCGCAGCGCGGCCACGCGGGCGCTGACCGCCGCGGCCAGCGCCGGATGCCCCGGACCCTGGTTCGAACCCGACGAGGCGGTGCCGTTGTACGGCATCGGTGCGGTGGCCGAGGGCCGGCTCCAGAAGTGCTTCGGGTCGCTGAACGACTGGCCGATCAGTTCCGTTCCGACGACACGGCCGTCTTGCACGATCAGGCCGCCATCGGCGGACGCGGGGAAGGCGAGTTGCGCGACGCCGGTCACCAGCAGCGGATAGACCAGGCCGGTGACCAGGGACAACACGACGAACAACGTCACCGCGGGGCGGAGCTGGAAGTTCACGGATACCTCTCCTCAGGCCAGGCCGAACGCGGCCAGAGCCAGATCGATCAGCTTGATGCCGATGAACGGCACGATCATCCCGCCGAGTCCGTAGACGAGCAGGTTCCGCCGCAACAGCGAGGCCGCACCGACCGCGCGGTAGGCCACGCCCTGCAGCGCCAGCGGGATCAGCACGACGATGATCAGCGCGTTGAAGATCACCGCCGACAGGATCGCCGAGGCCGGACTGGTCAGATGCATCACGTCGAGTGCAGCCAGCTGCGGGTAGGTGGCGACGAACGCCGCCGGAACGATCGCGAAGTACTTGGCGACGTCGTTGGCGATGCTGAACGTGGTCAGCGCGCCTCGGGTCATCAGCATCTGTTTGCCGGTCTCGACGATCTCGATCAGCTTGGTCGGATTGCTGTCGAGGTCGACCATGTTGCCGGCCTCCTTGGCGGCCTGAGTGCCGGTGTTCATCGCGACCGCCACGTCGGCCTGGGCGAGCGCCGGCGCGTCATTGGTGCCGTCGCCGGTCATCGCCACCAGCCGGCCGGCGGCCTGGTGCTCGCGGATCAGCTTGAGCTTGGCCTCGGGCGTGGCCTCGGCGAGGAAGTCGTCGACGCCGGCCTCGGCCGCGATCGCCGCCGCCGTCAGCCGGTTGTCGCCGGTGACCATCACTGTCTTGATCCCCATCCGGCGCAGTTCGGCGAAACGTTCCCGGATGCCGCCCTTGACGACGTCCTTCAGTTCGACGACACCGAGCACCCGGGTCGCGTCGGCCACCACCAGCGGCGTGCTGCCGCGCCGGGCCACCTCGTCGACGACGTTCTGCAACGCGGCCGGAAAACTTCCGCCCAGGGCCTCGACATGGCGCCGGATGGCATCGGCCGCTCCCTTGCGCAGCGGGCGTGGCCTGCCCTCGCCGCCCGGCAGGTCGGCCCCGCTCATCCGGGTCTGCGCGGTGAAGTGCACGAAGCTCGCGCCCAGCGACGCGAGGTCGCGCTCGCGCAACTGGAACTTCTGCTTGGCCAGCACGACGATGCTGCGGCCCTCGGGTGTCTCGTCGGCCAGCGACGCCATCTGCGCGGCGTCGGCCAGGTCCGCTTCCTTGATCCCCGCGGCGGGGATGAACGCACTCGCCTGCCGGTTGCCGAGTGTGATGGTGCCGGTCTTGTCCAGCAGCAGCACGTCCACGTCGCCGGCGGCCTCGACCGCCCGCCCGGAGGTGGCGATCACGTTGGCCTGCATCATGCGGCTCATGCCGGCCACGCCGATCGCACTGAGCAGCCCGGCGATCGTGGTCGGGATCAGGCAGACCAGCAGTGCCACCAGGATGACCAGGCTCACCGGCTCGCCGCTGCCCGACACCCGCACGCCGAAGACCGAGAACGGCAGCAGCGTGACCACCACCCCCAGGAACACGAGGGTCAGTGCCACCAGCAGGATGGTCAGCGCGATCTCGTTCGGTGTCTTGCGCCGCTTGGCGTTCTCGACCATCGCGATCATCCGGTCGACGAAGGTCTCGCCCGGGTCGACGGTGACGCGCACGACGATCCAGTCCGACAGCACCCGGGTGCCGCCGGTGACGGCCGAGAAGTCGCCGCCGGACTCGCGGATCACCGGCGCCGATTCGCCGGTGATCGCACTCTCGTCGACCGAGGCGACGCCGTCGATCACCTCGCCGTCGGCCGGAATCGTGTTGCCGGCCTCGACCCGCACGACGTCCCCCTTGCGCAGGCTGTCGGCCTGCACCGACTGCCAGCACATCGCGGTCTTCTGCTGCCCGGGCCGGTACTCGCCGTCGAGCCGCGTGGCCAAGGTCATCTTCTTCAGTCCGCGCAGCGAGGCGGCCTGCGCCTTGCTGCGGCCTTCGGCGATCGCCTCGGCCAGGTTGGCGAAGAGCACGGTGAACCAGAGCCACGCGGCCACGCCGACCGCGAATCCGTCCGGTCGCGCGATCGCCAGCGCCGTCGTGAACACGCTGCCCACGTAGACGACGAACATCACCGGATTGCGCCACTGCACACGCGGATCGAGCTTGCGCAGCGTTTCCACCAGCGCGGCGCGGATCAGCGCCGGGTCGAACGTGGTCAGGGCGGGGCGGCTCATCGCATGTCCTCAGCGCGGGTTCAGCATCAGGTGCTCGACCACGGGTCCGAGTGCAAGCGCCGGCACGTAGTTCAGCAGTCCGACCAGCAGCACGGTGCCGATCAGCAGCACCACGAACAGCGGGCCGTGGGTCGGCAGCGTGCCCTCGGTGACCGCGATCCGCTTCTTGGCCGCCAGCGAACCGGCGATCGCCAGCACCGGCACGATCACCGCGAAGCGGCCGAACCACATCGCGACCGCGAGCAGCGTGTTGTAGAACGGTGTGTTCGCCGACAGGCCGGCGAACGCGCTGCCGTTGTTGTTGGACGCCGAGGACAACGCGTACAACACCTCGGTGAAGCCGTGGGGCCCGGGATTCGCGATGCCCGTGCGGCCGGCCTCGGCGAGCACGGCGACCGCGGTGCCCAGCAGCACCAGCAGCGGTGTCACCAGGATCACGATCGAGATCATCTTCATCTCGTGGGTCTCGATCTTCTTGCCCAGGTACTCGGGGGTGCGGCCGATCATCAGACCGGCGATGAACACGGCCATCAGCGCGAACACCAGCATGCCGTACAGGCCCGAGCCGACACCTCCGAAGATCACCTCGCCCAACTGGATCAGCAGCAGCGGCACCGCGCCGCCGAGTGGTGTGAAGCTGTCGTGCATCGCGTTCACCGCGCCGCAACTGGCGGCGGTGGTGATCGCCGCGAACAGCGTCGAGGCGTTGATGCCGAACCGCACCTCCTTGCCTTCCATGTTGCCCCCGGACTGGGTCGCACCCGCCTGCTGGTCGACCCCGAGCGAGGCCAGCACCGGGTTGCCCTGCTGCTCGGCCACCGTGGCGGCCACCACCGCGACCACGAACACCACCGTCATCGCGGCCAGCAACGCCCAGCCCTGCCGCAGGTCGCCGACCATGCGGCCGAAGACGAAACACAGCGCAGTCGGGATCACGAAGATCGACAACATCTGCAGGAAGTTCGTCAGTGCCGTCGGGTTCTCGTACGGATGCGCCGAGTTGGCGTTGAAGAAGCCGCCGCCGTTGGTGCCGATCATCTTGATCGCCAGCTGCGACGCGACCGGCCCGACCGCGAGGGTCTGCGTGTCCCCCTGTCTGTCCTCCAGCACCACCTGCCCCTGGGCATCGGTGACCGGCTGGCCGTCGTCGCCGATTCGCGGCTGCTGCCAGGCGAGCGGCTCGACCGTTTGCAGTTCCGGGTACGGCGACAGGGTCTGGACGACACCCTGTCCGGCCAGCACCAGCGCGAAGACGAACGACAGCGGCAGCAGGATCCACAACGTGACCCGCGTCAGGTCGACCCAGACATTGCCCACTGCCTGCGCGCCGTGGCGCGCGAAGCCGCGGATCAGCGCGCTCACGACAACGATGCCGGTGGCCGCCGACAGGAAGTTCTGCACCGTCAGCCCGAACATCTGCGTCAGGTCGCTCATCGTCGACTCGCCGCCGTAGCCCTGCCAGTTGGTGTTGGTGACGAAACTGATCGCGGTGTTGAAGGCCGAATCGGGCGCCACCGCGGCCATCCCCTGCGGATTGAGCGGCAACACGTGCTGCAGGCGTTGCAACGCGTACAGAGCGATGACCCCCAGGCCGTTGAAGACCAGCAGCCCGGTTGCGTAGCCGAGCCAGCCCTGCTCCTGCCGGGGATCGATGCCGGCCAGCCGCCAGAGCGGCTGCTCCCACCGCGCGCCGGCGGTGAAACGACCCTGGATCACCGCCTCCATCATGCGGGCCAGCGGCCAGGCGATCAGCAGCAGCAGCGCCAGGTACGTCGCCAGCTGCATCCAGGCGGGTGCGGTCACGAGAACAGCTCCGGCCGGAGCAGCGCGACGACCAGGTACAGCAGCAGGACCAGCGCGAGCAGGCCGCCGACGATGTCCCAGACGGTCATCGCGTCACCGCCCGGGGTTGCAGGCGTTCACAGCCGCGTGCGAGGCCGAACACGGCGCCCCAGAGCAAGGCCGCCACCAGCAGGTAGACGAGGTCCATCACATCCTCCGATTCACACGGAGGATGTTGCGACTCGCCGTATCAAGCTGGTGCCAAGAATCGGCGCGCCGGCATCAAGAAATCGTCAAGCTCGCGGCATCAGCGGTTCAGCACCTTGGCCACCGCATTGGGACGCAGGCGGTAGGCGTCGGGCATGCCCGAGCCGAGCAACGGGCGCAGCCAGAGGCGGAATGCATCGGTGACATCGCAGCCGCTCGCACTGATGAACGCATCGTCCATCATCCGCGTCCTGCCGGCCACCGTATCGAGCGGCACGAGCTCGTAGTCGACCGAGTAGAAGCCGGTACGCCGGATCGCCACCGAACCGTCACACTCGCCCCACATCGCGTATTGCACGGCCTTCTCGCCGACCTCGCGGGCCTCGCGCTGGTCGACGTCGCTGACGCAACCGATGAAGCTGCGCTGCAGGTAACCGAAGGTGTCGCCGCGCACACGCTTGATCTTCAGCCGGCTCCTGATCTCCTCGCAGAGCAGATCGGCCAGCGCACCGCTGCCGGACAACTGCAGGTTGCCGTGTGCGTCGCGCTCGAGATCCCCGGCGAGCCGGGCGGCGATCGGTGCGCCCTGTTCGTCGTGGACGCCTTCGGAGACCGCGATCACGCAGCGCCCGAAACGTTCGTAGGTCGCCTTCACGTCGGCGAGGAATCGGTCGAGCACGAAGGTGCGCTCGGGGACGTAGATCAGGTGCGGGCCGTCGTCCGGGAACTTCTTGCCCAGCGCGGAGGCGGCGGTCAGGAAGCCGGCGTGGCGGCCCATCACCACCGCGACATAGACACCGGGCAGCGCCGCGTTGTCCAGATTCGCCCCGGCGAAGGCCTGGGCGACGAATCGCGCCGCCGACGGGAATCCCGGCGTGTGGTCGTTGCCGACCAGGTCGTTGTCGATCGTCTTCGGGATGTGGATGCTGCGCAGCGGGTAGGCCGCCTTGCGCGCCTCCTCGCTGACGATGCGAACGGTGTCCGCCGAGTCGTTGCCGCCGATGTAGAAGAAGTGGCCGATCTCGTGCGCCTGCAGGACCTTGAAGATCTCGTGGCAGTACGCAAGGTCGGGTTTGTCGCGCGTCGAGCCGAGCGCCGAGGCCGGCGTGTCGGCCACCTGCTCCAGGTTGTGGCTGGTCTCCTGGGTCAGGTCGACGAAATCCTCGTCGACGATGCCGCGCACGCCATGGCGTGCGCCGTAGACCCGTTGGATGTCACGGAAGCGCCGCGCCTCGAGCACCACGCCGACGAGCGACTGGTTGATGACCGCGGTCGGACCGCCGCCCTGGGCGACGAGGATCTTGCCGGATTGACGCATGCCTGCACTCCTGGTGACGCCCGATTGTGCGCCCGACGGGATGAAGCCATCCGTGGCCCTCTCGCCCCCGGCGTGATGCACCAATCCCATGCGCACCCGGCCGGCCGGCCGATGCCGATGCCGATGCGACCCTGCAGGCTCGACACCGGGCGCTCGGGCAAGGCCGACGAACGTGGAATCCCAGTCGAATCAACGATCTGAGGCTTCGCGCGGAACCATCCGGGTCGGCGCGGCCAAGCGAGCGAGCGTGCCCCGAAACAGGGAATGTTTCGCGAACCCGTGACCGGTTCGACCTGCAAGATCTCCGGACTCAAGATGCGCGGTCGTCTGCCGATACCTCCGAAGGTCAAGCCGGGCGCGGTGCCAGGCAGCCAGCAGGGGGCCACCATGTTCAGCCACTGGACGCTCAAGAAGAAGCTTGTCGCCACCTTTGCCGCCATCCTGGCCCTGGCCGGCGTGCTGATCGGTGTGGCTCTGATGAGCACCGGCAAACTGCTCGAGACGGTGAAGTGGAATACGCACACCTACCAGGTGATGGCGCAGTCCGAGCAGATGCTGCTGAGCATGGTCAACATCGAGACCGGCCTGCGCGGCTTCGTGGCCAGCGGCGACGAGAAGTTCCTGGAGCCGCTCAAGCAAGGCCAGCAGGACTTCGGCGCTCATTTCGACAAGGCCAGGTCCCTCACCTCCGACAACGCCGCGCAGCAAGCCCGTCTGGAGAAGATGATGGGGCAGCACAAGCAGTTCATGGAGGTGGCCGGCACGCTGATGGCGTTGCGCCGGGATGCCTCGGCCGGCAAGGTGCCCGTGGAAAACGTGTTCAAGGAGTTCGCGGCTGCCAAGGACAAGGCCGCGATGGACGCTTTCCGCGCCGGCATCGCCGAGTTCGCGAAGGCCGAGTCGGATCTGCTGGTCATCCGTTCGCAGGCGCTGGACTCGATGGCGTCGACGACCACCTACACGCTGTCGCTGGGCGGCTTCGCGCTGTGCGTGGTAGCCGGCCTGCTGGGCTTCCTGCTGGCCCGCAGCATCTTCGCGCAACTGGGCGCCGAGCCGGGCGAGGCCGCCAACGTGGCCGATCGTGTGGCGCGCGGCGACCTCAGCGCGGAAGTGCCCGTGAAGCGGGGCGACAGCACCAGCATCATGGCCAACCTGGCGCGCATGCAGGCCAGCCTGGCCCAGGTGGTCCACAACGTGCGCCAGAACTCCGAGAGTGTGGCCACCGCCAGCGCACAGATCGCCCAGGGCAACCAGGATCTTTCCGGCCGGACCGAAGAACAGGCCAGCGCGTTGCAGGAGACCACGGCCACGATGGAGGAGCTGGGAACCACGGTGCGCCACAATGCCGAGAGCGCGCAGCAGGCCAAGCAGTTGGCGCAGGGCGCCTCCGCCGTCGCAGCCCAGGGCGGCGAAGTGGTGGGCAAGGTGGTGGTCACGATGCAGGGCATCAACGACAGCAGCCGCAAGATCGGCGACATCATCAGCGTGATCGACGGCATCGCCTTCCAGACCAACATCCTGGCGCTGAACGCCGCGGTGGAAGCGGCGCGCGCCGGCGAGCAGGGCCGCGGCTTCGCCGTGGTGGCCGGAGAGGTCCGTACGCTGGCGCAACGCAGCGCCGAGGCGGCCAAGGAGATCAAGTCCCTCATCGGCCGCAGCGTCGAGCAGGTGGAGCAAGGCACGGTCCTGGTGGACCAGGCCGGCAAGACCATGGGCGAGATCGTCGGCTCGATCCAGCGCGTGAGCGACATCGTGGCCGAGATCACCTCGGCCAGCCTCGAGCAGAGCGCGGGCGTGCAGCAGGTCGGCGACGCTGTGAGCCAGATGGACCAGGCGACGCAGCAGAACGCCGCGCTGGTGGAAGAAAGTGCCGCTGCCGCCGAGAGCCTGCGCAGCCAGGCCCAGCAGCTGGTGCAGGCGGTGGCGGTGTTCAAGCTCGCCTCTGGTGGCAGCCACGGACAGCCGGCTCACTCCAGCCGGGAGATCCAGCGATGACGATCGTCGCCAAAGAGCGTCCGGCCGGCTCCGGCCTCACGGCCTTCGTGGGTGATGCCACCGCGACGGCCGCCGCGCAGACCGTGGCAGCCGTGCCCCAGGAATACCTCAGCTTCCGACTGGGCGCCGAGGAGTACGGCATCGACATCCTGCGTGTGCAGGAGATCCGCAGCTACGAGGAGCCCACCCGGATCGCCAGCGCCCCGCCCTTCATCAGGGGCGTGGTGAACCTGCGCGGCGTGATCGTGCCGATCGTGGACCTGCGCCTGAAGCTGGGCTGCGAGAAGGCCGACTTCACGGACTTCACTGTCGTGATCGTGCTCAACGTGTGCGGGCGGGTGATCGGCGTGATCGTGGACTCGGTGTCCGACGTGCTGGAGCTGGGCGCCGGTGACATCAAGCCCGCGCCGCAGCTGAACTCGTCGGTCGATGCAGGCTACATCACCGGCATGGGCTGCATCAGCAGCGGCGATGTCGAACGCATGCTCATCCTGATCGACATCGAGGCCCTGATGTGCAGCGCCGAGATGGGGCTGATGGCCGCCGGAGTGCAATAGTCCGCTGCGACGGAGGGATCGGCTGTGCGCGGCGGTCTGCAAGTGCGCAGCCCGCTGCCGGGGTCGACACCGGCCCCCAGGGCGATCATCATTCGGCCATGGAGCGTCTGGCCGACAGGATGCGCGCCCGCATCGCACAGACATTCGTCGGACGTGATGCCGAGCTGGCGCTGATGGATCGGTCGTTCGCCTCGGATCCTCCGGCGGTGCCCATCTTCCTGATCCACGGTCCGGGTGGCATCGGCAAGAGCTGCCTGCTGGAACGGGCACGCGCGCTCGCGACCGGCCATGGCATCGAGTCCGTGCGTATCGACGCCCGCGAGGTCGAGCCGACGGTCGCGGGACTCGTGCGCGCGCTCGGACACGCGCTGGGCGTTGCGGACGGTGATGCCGATCCGAAGCGCCTCGTCGAGACCGGCGGATCCGAGCCCGCCCGGCGATTGCTCGTGATCGACTCGTTCGAACACCTCGCGCATCTGGCCGGCTGGTTGCGCGAATGTTTCCTCGCCGAACTGCCGCCGACGCTGCGCGTGCTGATCGCCACGCGCGCGGCGCCGGACGCGGTCTGGCGTACCGATCCGGTGTGGCGCGAGGCCACGCGCACGGTCGGCCTGCGCAATCTCGCCGACGACGATTGCGCGCGTTATCTCGACGCCCGGGCGATTCCGGCCGCGCATCACGAGGCGATCGTGCAGCTGAGCCACGGCCACCCGCTCGCACTGACGCTCGTGGCCGACATCGTGGCATCGACCGGCGAAGTGCCGCGCCAGCTCGACCATGACGTGGTGCGCCAGCTGGCGGCACGGTTCACCGCCCAGGCGCCCAGCGAATCGCATCGACGGGCGCTCGAGGTGTGCGCACACGCGCGCCTGACCACCGAGCCGCTGCTGGCCGACTCGGTCGACGCCGGCCGCGCCCGCGAGCTGTTCGAGTGGCTGGCCTCGCTGAGTTTCGTCGAGAGCGCCGCGACGGGGCTCTTCCCGCACGACCTGGTGCGCGACGCGATCGACGACGAACTGCGCTGGCGGCATCCCGATCGCTATCGCGAAGTCCACGTTGCCGTCCGCTCCCACCTGTACGGCCGCGCGCGCCATCCCGCGCAGGCCGGCACCCATCCGACGTTCGACATCATCTACACCCATCGGCGCTCGCCTTCGATGCAGCCCTTCATCGATTTCCGGGCGCTGGGCAGCGTGTACTTCGAGCGCGGGACACACAGCGACCTGGCGTTGCTGCCCGCGATCCTCGGCGACGAGGTGTCGGCGGCGCAACGCGCGTCGATCGCCCGCTGGTGGGTGCATCGATCGTGCACGGCGTGGGTGGTACGACCCGGGCCGGGGCAACTCGTCGGCGCGACGCTGTCGATCGACCTTGCCGCGCTCGACGACGCGCAGCGCGCGTCCGACCCCGTGACGGCGTCGGTGTGGCGGGCACTGCACGACGTGTCCGCCCCGCGCCCGGGTGATCGCCAGGTGCTGGCGCGCTGGAACTTCGCGGCGGGGGGGCAGGTCCGTCGTTCGGCGGCGATGAACGGCGTGCAGATGGCGACGTTTCACCAGTGGTTGACGTTGCCCGACCTGGGCAGCTTCGTGATCTGCCTGGACCACCCGGAGCACTTCCTGCCGATGATGCGGCACATCGGCTTCACACACCTCGAGTCGTGTGAC
>CADEEH010000044.1 GCA_902826305.1 uncultured Burkholderiales bacterium | reverse complement strand
CGCTGGCAGGTCGTGCCCGACGGCGAGATGGAGGATCACGACATCCAGATCATCCTCACCGAGGCGCAGAAGCAGATCTCCGACATCCAGGTCGGCGACTTCATCGAGGAGGAGCTCGAGCCGGTGGAACTCGGCCGGATCGGCGCGCAGGCGGCCAAGCAGGTGATCCTGCAGAAGATCCGCGATGCCGAACGCGAGCAGATCATCACCGATTTCCTCGCCCGCGGCGAACACGTGCTCTCGGGCACGGTCAAGCGGATCGACCGCGAAGGCGCGATCGTCGAGTCGGGCAAGGTCGAGGCGCGGCTGCCGCGCGACCAGATGATCCCGAAGGAGAACCTGCGCGTGGGCGATCGTGTGCGCGCGTTCGTGCTCAGGATCAATCGCGAGGGTCGCGGGCCGCAGCTGATCCTGTCGCGGACCTCGCCGGAGTTCATCAAGCACCTGTTCGCCACCGAGGTGCCGGAGATCGAGCAGGGCCTGCTCGAGATCAAGGCCGCGGCGCGCGACGCGGGTGTGCGCGCGAAGATCGGCGTGTTCACCACCGACCGGCGGATCGACCCGATCGGCACCTGCGTCGGCGTGCGCGGCTCGCGGGTGCAGGCGGTCACCGGCGAGCTGGCCGGCGAGCGGGTCGACATCGTGCTCTGGTCCGAGGATCCGGCGCAGTTCGTCATCGGCGCGCTGGCACCGGCCAACGTCTCGTCGATCGTCGTCGACGAGGACAAGCACAGCATGGACGTGGTCGTCGACGAGGACAACCTCGCGCTGGCGATCGGCACCAGCGGGCGCAACGTGCGCCTGGCCTCGGAGCTGACCGGCTGGCAGATCAACATCATGACCGCCGACGAGTCCAAGTCCAAGCTCGAGACCGAGCGGCTGATGGTGCGCGGCCTGTTCATGGAGAAGCTCGACGTCGACGAGGAGGTCGCCGACATCCTGATCGACGAGGGTTTCACCAGCGTCGAGGAAGTCGCCTACGTGCCGATCAACGAGATGCTCGAGATCGAGTCGTTCGACGAGGACACGGTCAACGAGTTGCGCAACCGCGCGCGCAACGTGCTGCTGACCGAGGCGATCGCGACCGAGGAGAAGATCGAGAACACCGCCGAGGACCTGCTCTCGCTCGAGGGCATGGACCGCCAGCTCGCGGCGCAGCTGGCCGATGCCGGCGTGCACACCCGCGACGAGCTCGGCGAACTGGCGCTCGACGAACTGGTCGAGGCGACCGGCATCGACGAGGAGCGGGCGAAGGACCTGATCATGAAGGCGAGAGCGCATTGGTTCGCCAGCGAGTCCGCGTGAACGCTGGTGACGCAGGCAAGCGAGAGTCCGCGCGTTGTGCGACGGACCAGGAAGGAAACAGATGGCTAGTACGAATGTGGCGACGTTCGCCGCCGAGCTGAAGATGCCGCCCGAGGTGCTGATCGAGCAGCTGCGGGTGGCCGGCGTGAACAAGGTGTCGCCCAACGACACACTGAGCGAGACCGACAAGGAGCAGTTGCTTCATGCGCTGCGTCGCGCCCACGGGGCCGACGACGCGCCGAAGAAGAAGATCACGCTGACCCGCAAGCAGACCTCGGAGATCAAGCAGGCGGATTCCTCCGGCAAGGCACGGACGATCCAGGTCGAGGTCCGCAAGAAGCGGGTCTTCGTCAAGCGCGACGCCGGCGACGGCGGGCCGGACGTGGTGCCGCTGGCCGCCGAAGGTGCCGTGCCGACGCTCGACGATGCAAGCGTCGCCGCGCGCGAGGAGGAGGAACGGCGCAGCCGCGAGCTGCTCGAGCGGCAGGCCGCCGAGCTGCGCGAGAAGCAGGAACGGCTCGAACTCGAACGCCGCGAGCTGGAGGCGGCCGCCGAGGCCGCCCGCCTCGCCGAAGAGGCGCGGCTGGAGCAGGAACGAGAGAAGGCGGCCCGCGGCCAGCAGGACGACGCCGAGGCCGCCGCGGCCCGCGAACGTGTCGAGGCCGAGGCGCGCGAAGCGGCCGAGGCCGCGCGTCGCGCCCAGCAGGCGGCCGAGGCCGCACGGCGTGCGGTCGAGGCCGAGGTCGCGGCGATCAATCGCCTGATGGCCGCGCAGCGTCGTCCGGTGCCCAAGCCGCCCGAGCAGCCGCCGCAGGCACCGGTCGCCGCCGCACCGGCCGCCACGCCGCCGGGCCAGCCCGCGCAGCCGGCCGATGCCGCCAACGCGGCGGCCAAGCCGGTCAGCGGCACGCTGCACAAGCCCAAGACCGACGGCAAGCCCGGCGCGACCGCCACCGAGGCCAAGGACAAGAAACACGTCAAGGCCGAGAAGCTGTCGTCGAGCTGGCACGAGGAAGGCGCCAAGAAGCGGGCGTTGAAGACACGCGGCGATTCGACGCCGGGCGGCGCCGGATGGCGCGGCGCACGCGGCGGCGGCCACCGTCACCGCGACCGCGGCGACAGCTCGCAGCAGGCGTCGATGCCCGAGCAGGTCTCGCGCGAGATCCACATCCCGGAGACGATCACCGTCGCCGACCTCGCCCACAAGATGTCGGTCAAGGCCGCCGAGGTCATCAAGTCGATGATGAAACTCGGCCAGATGGTGACGATCAACCAGATGCTCGACCAGGACACGGCGATGATCGTCGTCGAGGAGATGGGCCACAAGGCGCTCGCCGCCAAGCTGGACGATCCGGAGGCGTTCCTGGTCGAGGAGGCGCCGGTCGGTGATGCCCAGCTCGAGCCGCGTCCGCCGGTGGTCACCGTGATGGGCCACGTCGATCACGGCAAGACCTCGCTGCTGGACTACATCCGGCGCACCAAGGTCGCCGCCGGCGAGGCGGGCGGGATCACGCAGCACATCGGCGCCTACCACGTCGAGACGCCGCGCGGCGTCATCACGTTCCTGGACACCCCGGGCCACGAGGCGTTCACCGCGATGCGCGCACGCGGCGCGAAGGCGACCGACATCGTCGTGCTGGTGGTCGCTGCCGACGACGGCGTGATGCCGCAGACGGTCGAGGCGATCCATCACGCGAAGGCCGCCGGTGTGCCGATCGTGGTGGCGATGAACAAGATCGACAAGCCCGAGGCGAACCCGGACCGGGTCAAGCAGGAACTGGTCGCCAACCAGGTCGTGCCCGAGGAATACGGCGGTGAATCGCCGATCGTCGCCGTGTCGGCCAAGACCGGCCAGGGTATCGACGACCTGCTCGAGAACGTGCTGCTGCAGGCCGAGGTGCTGGAGCTGAACGCGATCCGCGACGGCGCGGCCAAGGGCCTGGTCATCGAGGCGCGGCTGGACAAGGGCCGCGGTCCGGTCGCCACCGTGCTGGTGCAGTCGGGCACGCTGAAGAAGGGTGACATCGTGCTCGCCGGCGCGGTGTTCGGCCGCGTGCGGGCGATGCTCGACGAGGCCGGCAAGCCGGTCGCCGAGGCCGGCCCGTCGATCCCGGTCGAGATCCAGGGCCTGGCGGACGTGCCGAGTGCCGGCGAGGACGTGCTGGTGCTGGGCGACGAACGCAAGGCACGCGAGATCGCGCTCTTCAGGCAGGGCAAGTTCCGTGACGTCAAGCTGGCGCGCCAGCAGGCGGCCAAGCTCGAGAACATGTTCGAGCAGATGGGCGAGGGCGGCAGCAAGTCGCTGGCGCTGATCGTCAAGGCCGACGTGCAGGGCTCGCAGGAGGCGCTGGTGCATGCGATGGCCAAGCTGTCGACCGACGAGGTCAAGGTGCAGATCGTGCACGCGCAGGTCGGCGGCATCACCGAGTCGGACGTCAACCTGGCGACCGCGTCCAAGGCGGTGATCATCGGCTTCAACGTGCGCGCCGACCAGCTCGCCAAGCGGCTGGCCGAGACCAACGGCATCGACATCCGCTACTACAACATCATCTACGACGCGGTCGACGACATCAAGGCGGCGATGAGCGGCCTGCTGTCGCCGGAGAAGAAGGAAGAGGCGATCGGCCTGGTCGAGATCCGCCAGGTGTTCCGCATCCCGAAGGTGGGCAACGTCGCCGGCTGCATGGTGCTCGAGGGCACGGTCCGGCGCGGCGCGCGGATACGGCTGCTGCGCGATTCGACGGTGATCTGGGAAGGTGAACTCGATTCGTTGAAGCGATTCAAGGACGACGTGCGCGAGGTCAAGGAAGGCTTCGAGTGCGGCCTGTCGCTGAAGAACTACGACGACATCAAGGAAGGCGACCAGCTCGAAGTGTTCGAGGTCAAGGAGGTCGCGCGCACGCTGTAGCGGCGCGCGATCCCCTTCGCCCCGGACGCGACGCAGGTCGTCACGGCATGGGCCGTCATCAGCCTTCCTCGGGCGGCAGCCGCGGCACGCGTGTCGCCGAGCAGCTGCACCACGAGCTCGCGCAGCTGATCGCCCGCGAGGTCAAGGATCCGCGCGTGGGCATGGTCACGCTGACCGGCGTCGAGCTGACGGCCGACTACGCGGTGGCGACCGTGTACTACTCCGCGCTGACCGACGATCCGGCCAGGCTCGGCGAGACCGATGCCGGGCTGAAGGCGGCCGCCGGCTTCCTGCGCTCGCAGATCGGCCGCCGCGTGCGGATCCACACCACGCCCGAGATCCGCTTCGTGCACGACGCGTCGCTCGCCCGCGGCATGCGGATGTCGCGGCTGATCGACGAGGCCAACGCCCGCCACGGCGAGGACTGATCGTGGTTGCACGCAACACGCAGCCGCGACGTCCGGTCGACGGTGTCCTGCTGCTCGACAAGCCGCGCGGCCTGGGCTCGAACGCCGCGCTCGGCCGGGTCAAGGCGCTGTTCGGTGCGAAGAAGGGCGGCCACGGCGGCACACTCGATCCGATGGCCTCGGGTCTGTTGCCGATCCTGCTCGGCGAGGCGACCAAGTTCGCCCGCCAGTCGCTCGACGCCGGCAAGACCTATCGGGCGACGATCGCGTTCGGGCAACGGACCGACACCGGGGATGCCGAAGGTGCGGTGATCGAGCAACGCCCGGTCGACATCGACACCTCGCGACTGGCACGCGTGCTGGCCGGATTCGTCGGTCCGATCGACCAGGTGCCGCCGATGTACTCGGCGCTCAAACGCGACGGTCGGCCGCTGTACGACTACGCACGCGCCGGCATCGAAGTCGCGCGCGAGCCGCGGCGGGTGACGATCGCATCGATCGACCTGCTCGATCACACCCCCGCGTCGGCGACGATCCGCGTGGCCTGCAGCAAGGGCACGTACATCCGCACACTCGCCGAGGACATCGCACTCGCGCTGGGCACCGTCGGCCACCTGAGCGCACTGTGTCGCGAACGGATCGACGGCATCGAACTCGCCGGCGCCCATTCGCTGGAGGCGATCGAGGCACTCGCCCCGGAGCGGCGCGTGATGCTGCTGCTGCCGGTCGACGCGCTGGTCGCCGCATGGCCGCGGCTCGATCTGGATGCCGACCCGGCCCGCCGCTTCCTGCAGGGCCAGCGGGTGCCGGTGCGCGAGGCCGACAGGCCGGCGGACCTCGGCGGCGACGCTTTCGTGCGAATCTATGCCGGTGGCCGGCTGCTCGGCCTGGCGGTCCTGTCCGAGGGACTGCTGGTGCCCGAGCGCCTGGTCAGCACCGCTTGCGACTCCGAGGCAGGTGACGACCGGCGCGACGACGCCGGCGCGCGGCCGAACCTGACCGCCGTCGCCCTCCAGGCCGACCGCGCGGCCGATCCTCCCCAGTGAAGTGCACATGAAACTCCAGATCCGCAACATCGCCATCATCGCGCACGTCGACCACGGCAAGACCACGCTGGTCGACCAGTTGCTGCGCCAGTCCGGCACCTTCCGCGCGAACCAGAACGTCGCCGAGCGGGTGATGGACTCCAACGACATCGAACGCGAGCGGGGCATCACGATCCTCGCCAAGAACTGCGCGATCGAGGTCGACGGCACCCGCATCAACATCGTCGACACCCCGGGACACGCCGACTTCGGCGGCGAGGTCGAGCGTGCGCTGTCGATGGTCGACTCGGTGCTGCTGGTGGTCGACGCGGTCGACGGCCCGATGCCGCAGACCCGCTTCGTGACCCGCAAGGCGCTCGCGCTCGGGCTCAAGCCGATCGTCGTCGTCAACAAGGTCGATCGCCCGGGTGCGCGTCCGCACTGGGTGATCGACCAGATCTTCGACCTGTTCGACAAGCTCGGCGCCAGTCACGAACAGATGGACTTCCCGGTGATCTACTGCTCGGCGCTCGCCGGTTTCGCGGTCGACGAGATCGAGGAACTCGATCACCTGCCGATGGGTGACAACGGCATGCACGTCGGCACGATGCGCAAGCTGTACGACGCGATCCTCAAGCACGTGCCGATGCGCGCCGACGACACCACCGGCGGGCTGCAGCTGCAGATCCTGTCGCTCGACTGGTCGAGCTACGTCGGCCGGATCGGTGTCGGGCGCATCAATCGCGGCCGCATCACCTCCGGCTCGCAGGTCGCGGTGATCCACGGTCCGGGCGCCAAGATCGTGACCGCGAAGATCGGCCAGGTGCTGCGCTACAAGGGGCTGGAACGGATCCCGATGGACGAGGCGCTGGCCGGGGACATCGTCGCGATCACCGGCGTCGAGGGCATCGACATCGGCACCACGATCTGTTCGGTCGACGTGCCCGAGGCGCTGCCGCTGCTGAAGGTCGACGAGCCGACGCTGACGATGGAATTCATGGTCAACACCTCGCCGCTGGCCGGGCGCGAGGGCAAGTACGTGACCAGCCGCCAGATCCGCGACCGGCTCGAGCGCGAGCTGCAGCACAACGTCGCGCTGCGGGTCGAGTTCCCGGCCGACTCCGACACCTTCGTGGTCTCCGGCCGCGGCGAGCTGCACCTGACGATCCTGCTCGAGAACATGCGCCGCGAGGGCTATGAACTCGCGGTGTCGCGGCCCAAGCCGAAGGTGCGCACGAATCCGCAGACCGGCGAGAAGGAAGAGCCGTACGAGACCCTGGTGATGGACGTCGAGGATCAGCACCAGGGCGCGGTGATGGAGTACATCGGTACCCGGCGTGCCGAGATGACCCACATGGAACCCGACGGCAAGGGGCGGGTGCGTCTGGACTACCGGGTGCCCGCGCGCGGGCTGATCGGTTTCCACGGCGAGTTCCTGAACCTGACCCGCGGCACCGGGATCATGAGCCACGTGTTCGACGACTACGGTCCGATGGCCGGTCCGATCGAGGATCGCCGCAACGGCGTGCTGGTCAGCCAGGACGACGGCGAGGCGGTCGCCTACGCGTTGTGGAAACTCGATGATCGCGGCCGCATGTTCGTCGAGCCGGGAACCGCGCTGTACGAGGGCATGATCATCGGCATCCACACACGCGACAACGACCTGGTCGTCAACCCGGTCAAGGAAAAGAAGCTGACCAACGTGCGTGCGTCGGGCAAGGACGAGGCGATCGTGCTGACCCCGCCGATCCAGCTGACGCTCGAAAAGGCGGTCGAGTTCATCGCCGACGACGAACTGGTCGAGATCACGCCGCGCAGCATCCGGTTGCGCAAGCGTTTCCTGAAGGACCACGAGCGCAAACGCGCGGCGCGCGAGACCGAACCGGCCTGATTGCGCCGCCGGTGCCCGAGGGCGCTATCATGCGCCCGTGGTCGATCACGCCCGTCCCCGCTCCCGGTTCCTATCCCTCAGCGCGTGTGCGCTGAGCGCGCTGCTGGTTTGTCATGTCGGCGCGGCCGCGACCGCCGGGGACACCTCGAGCGGCGCGTCGGGCGCCGGCCTGTCGGAGCGCGGCAGCGCGGCGGTTGCGCGCGGCCCGGCCGCGGGGCCGAGGGCATGGGCCGGTGACCTGACACCGATCGGGCCCGCCGACTGGAGCGCGGCGCGAGCGGCGCACCTGCTCGAACGGGCCGGCTTCGGTGGCACGCCGCAGCAGATCGACCGGCTGGCCCGAATGAGCCCGCAGCAGGCGGTCGACGAATTGGTCGACTACGAGCGCATCGACGATCCCGCGGTGCGGCCGTTCGAGGAATCGGGCGCCTTCGAGCCCGGCCTCGATCCGTTCCCGCCCAGTCGCCCGGCGGCCACCGACCAGGCGAAGAAGACCGGCGAGGCGCTCGGGGTCAAGGTCAAGCCCGAGGGCAGCCGGCGCCTGCAGCCGGTCGCCGACAAGTTCTTCTACTGGCTGCGGGCCAGCATGCTCGAGACCAACCGGATCGGCAACTGGTGGGCCGGGCAGATGGTGGTCACGCGCCGACCGCTGCGCGAGAAGATGGCGCTGTTCCTGCACGGGCACTTCGCGACCAGCGAAGACAAGGTCCGCGACTACCGGAAGATGCTCAAGCAGCTGATGTTCCTGCGCGAGCACGCGACCGGCAACTTCCGCGATCTGGTGCTGGCCACCGCGCGCGATCCGGCGATGCTGGTGTTCCTGGACGCCGGACTGAACGTGAAGGGACGGCCGAACGAAAATTTCGCGCGCGAGATCATGGAGCTGTTCACGATGGGCCCGGGCAACTACACCGAGGCCGACATCCGCGAGGCTGCGCGTGCGTTCACCGGCTGGAACGTGCGTGGGCTGGATTTCGTGATCGACACCGAGCGCCACGACGACGGGGAGAAGACGTTTCTCGGCCGCACCGGCCGCTTCGACGGCGAGCAGATCGTCGACATCATCATGCAGCGGCCGGTGACCGCCGAGTTCGTCGCGGCCAGGCTGTACCGTTTCTTCGTCCGCGACGACATCGATCCCGCGCAGCGTCGGGCCCTGGGTGACCTGCTGCGCGGCGCGAAGTACGAACTGAAGCCGTTCCTGAAGACGCTGCTGCTGTCGCGCGACTTCTACAGCGAGCCGTCGTACGCGACCCACATCAAGAGTCCGGTCGAGCTGCTGGTGGGGACCTATCGCAAGCTCGGCCTGGACTACCTGCCCGGTGTACCGGACTTCAACACCACCACCGGCGTGCTCGGCCAGCACCTGATGCGTCCGCCGACGGTGGCCGGGTGGGCCTACGGCAGGTCGTGGATCACGCCGGGCCTGCTGATCGAGCGCGGCAATTTCGCGCGCGACGTGGTGTTCCCCGACGTCGATTTCGTCGCGCCCGACCGTACGCCGACCGGCGCGCTGGGCGACATCAACCGGGGCGTCGGCGAACGCATCGCGCGCGGGCTCGACCTGACCGCGGCGACCCGGCCCGACGGCAAGGAGAGCACCGGCGAGCCGATGGCGATGTCGAACATGGCCGCCGACCGTGACGAGGACTTCAACACCCGCTATGCCAGCTATCGCGGCTGGCAGATGGCCACCGAGCGGATCAGGCCGATCGAGCGCCGGCCGGCCCGGCTCGACCTGACCTCGATGGTCCTGGCCGCGCAACCGAAGACCACGCAGGATGTCGTCGACGCGCTGCTCGTGCGTTTCCTGCGTGTGCCGATCGCCGCCGGTGAGCGCGCGCGGCTGGCCGCGTTCCTGCGCACCGAGCTCGGCACCGACGACGTCGCGCGTTCGGGCAGCTACCTGGAGGAGCCGTTGCGCCTGCTGCTGCACCTGATCCTGAGCCTGCCCGAGTACCAGCTCGGCTGAACCGGACGCGACGCCGATGAGCCTCGATCACAGCGACCGCCGCCTGCTGGACCGCCACCGCCGGCACTTCCTGCGCAACGCGGTCGTCCTGGGCGCGGGTGCGGCCTCGCCGTACGTGCTCGAGTCCGCGCTGGCCGCCGAGCCCGCCAACGAACGCATCCTGGTCGTCGTCGAGCTGTCCGGCGGCAACGACGGTCTCAACACGCTGGTGCCGTACGGCGACGACATCTACTACCGGCTGCGGCCGAGGCTGGGCATTCCGAAGCAGCGTGTGCGCCGTTTCGACGATCACTTCGGCTGGTCACCCGGCATGGCCGGTTTCGAGCGGCTCGCCAACGACGGCCGCGTCGCGATCGTGCACGGCTGCGGCTACGACAATCCGTCGTATTCACACTTCACGTCGATGGCGTACTGGCACACCGCGGCGCCCAACAGCGGCGAGGAGTACGGCTGGGTCGGGCGGCTCGCCGACGTGATCGAGCCGCGTTACCAGCCGAACACGATCGTCAACATCGACGGAGCCCAATCGCTCGCGGTCAAGAGCCGGGTCCACGTGCCGGTGGTGTTCGACGATCCGGAACGGTTCCGGCGCAAGGGCAACTTCCAGTCGCGGCCGATCCTCGATGCGGTCGACACCGGGCTCGACGACGGCAACGCGACGCGTGTTTTCCTGCGCGGCACCGCGCGCAGCGCGATCGATTCGTCGGCGCTGGTGCGCCAGGCGTGGGCCGGCTACAAGACGCCGGTCGACTACGGGATCATTCCGGTGCAGCTGCCGAAGGTCGCCGCGCTGATCAACGCCGGGCTGCCGACGCGGCTGTACTAC
Source organism: uncultured Burkholderiales bacterium (assembly GCA_902826305.1). Taxonomy (GTDB): domain Bacteria; phylum Pseudomonadota; class Gammaproteobacteria; order Burkholderiales; family Burkholderiaceae_E; genus CADEEH01. The sequence continues at coordinate 24,775 of CADEEH010000044.1, read as the reverse complement.
GTCGCGTATCGCAACAACGCGTTCGACACCCACGTCCAGCAGGCCGACCTGCATTCGCGACTGCTGACCTACGTCTCCGACGCGATCGCCGGTTTCATGCGCGACCTCGAACGGATCGGCCAGGCCGACCGGGTCGCGATGATGGTGTTCTCCGAGTTCGGCCGGCGCGTGCCGGAGAACGCCAACCTGGGCACCGACCACGGCACCGCGAACCAGATGTTCGTCGTCGGCAAGTCGGTGCGCGGCGGGCACTACGGCCAGCCGGTCAGCCTGGCCAGGCTCGATGCCGGCGACAACCTGATCCACACGACCGATTTCCGCCGCGTCTACGCGACGATGATCTCGGGCTGGCTCGGCAGCGACCAGTCGGCCGCCGTCCTGCGCGGCCGCCACGAACCCTTCCCGATCTTCGGCTGATACGGCGCCGTCCGCGCGCCGTGGTCTGTCGAGGTCCTCCGCCCATCGTTTCGTCTGACCGACTTCCCCCGGAGCACCTGATTCCGCGGGGGATTGACAGATTCCCATGCAGAGAGAATGATCCGCAGACCCATAGAGCCCTCGAGGGCCGGAAAGAGGAGACCATGACGTTCCGTTTGACGAAATCCATTTCGGCGGCATCGCTGGTGCTGTCGCTGCTGGTCGCCGGTTCGCCGGCGCGGGCCCAGGACGCGATCAAGGTGGGCTGGCTGTCGTCGTTGACCGGCCCGCTGTCGTCGGCGGCGATCGCCGAGAACCAGGGTGTGCAGCTGGCAGTCGACGAGATCAACGCCGCCGGCGGGATCCTCGGCCGCAAGGTCGAACTGCTGACCCGCGACACCGCCGGTGATCCGACCAAGGCGGTGAACTTCGCGCAGCAGCTCGCCTTCAGCGAGAAGGTGCAGTTCGTAATCGGCCCGGTGAACTCCGGCGAGGGACTCGGCGCGACCCCGATCCTGGCCAAGGCCGGTGTGCCCAACCTGGTCATCGGCGCGATCGACGAGCTGATCGATCCGGTCAAGTACCCGCGGGCGTTCCGGGTCATCAACACGAACCGGCAGTGGATCACGACCGCCAACGACTACGCGCTGAAGAACCTGAAGAAATCGAAGGTCGCGGTGATCGGCGACACGACCGGCTACGGCACCTCCAGCGCAAAGACCGCGACCGAGATGCTCAAGGCCGCGGGCGTCGAGCCGGTCTACTCGGTGCTGATCGATCCGAACAAGACCGACCTGACCGACGAGATGCAGAAGGCGAAGGCCGCCGGCGCCGACGTGATCATGCCGTGGTCGGCCGCCACCGGCCTGCTCGGCCGGATGCTGAACGCACGCGGCGACATGGGCTGGGACGTGCCGGTCGTCGGCCATCCGGCGCTGATGGCCGCGCAGATCCGCAAGCTGCTCAACAAGCCCGAGTACTGGGGCAACACGTTCGGTTCGGGCTACGTCAGCACCTCGTACGGCGACGACGGCAAGCTGCCGGCGCAGACCCAGCAGCTGGTCGACAAGGTCCGCGCCAAACTGGTCACCGGCGGCGGCGAGATCGACATCCTGTTCTGGTGGGTCGCGATGGGCTACGACTGCGTGAAGATCATCGAACACGCGATCAAGACCGCCGGCTCGACCGATCCGGCCGCGATCCAGGCCGCGCTCGAGGGCACGAAGGGGTTCAAGGGCGTCTACGGCACCTACAGCTGGAGCGCGACCAACAAGAACGGATTCCCGGACAGCGGCATGGTCGCCAACGTCGCCAACACGTTCCGCGACGGCAGCTTCAAGGTCGCGCGCTGACGCGTCGCACCGCGGGGTCACACCGATGCTGTTCGTGATCGTCGCCGGACTGGCGACCGGGGCCGTGTTCGCGGCCACGGCGCTGGTCTACAACGTGATGTTCTCGACCTCGAAGGTGCTGTCGGTGACCACCGGACACCTGCCGATGCTCGGCGGCGTGTTCGGCGCCTACGCGATCTCCGGCCTCGGGCTGCCGTGGTGGCTGGGCCTGGTGATCGCGGTCGCGATCGGCGCGGCGTTCGGCTGGCTGACCGACCTGATCGCGATCCGTCGTGTGCTCGCGCGCAGCGACGAACATCTGTGGCTGCTGTCGACACTGGCCGTGGCCACGATGATCCAGCAGGCCGTCGGCCTGTGGTGGGGAACCGAACCGAAACCGTTCCCGCGGCTGATCGCGCAGGACTTCAGTGCCGGCATCGCCGACCAGAAGTTCTGGCTGCCGGTCGTGCTGGCGATCGCGATGGCCGCCGGGCTCGGCGTGTTCTATTCGCGGACGATGTACGGCAAACTCTTCGTCGCGATGTCCGAGGACGCGTTCGCCGCACGTGCACGCGGCGTGTCCACCGACCGGATCCGTGCCGCCTCCTACGTGCTCGCCGGGGCGCTCGGCGGGCTGACCGGTTTCGCCGCCGGCCAACTGACGTTCGCGTATTTTGCACTCGGCCTGTCGCTGACACTCAACGGGTTCATCGCGCTGGCGGTCGGCGGGCTGGGCAGCAACGTCGGTGCGCTGATCGGCGGCTTCGCGCTCGGCCTGCTGAACGCGTTCGCCAGCTACTGGATCGGCGGCGAGTACCAGCAGACGGTCGCGGTCGGGCTGCTGATGCTGGTGCTGCTGGTCAAGCCCGAGGGGCTGCTCGGCTCGCGCAACGTGCGGCCGGTGTGATGCGGATCAAGGCGTTCGCCCTGCCAGTGGTGTTCCTGCTCGCCGCGGCCACGTTGCCGTGGTGGGCCGGTGACCAGTACCGCCTGCACCTGGCGACGCTGATCGCCGCCTACTGGGTGCTGATCGGCGGCCTGAACCTGGTCATCGGCTACAGCGGGCAACTGTCGATCGGCCACGTCGGCCTGCTGTCGATCGGCGCCTACACGTTCGCGATCGTCGCCGGGAAATACGGCGTGAACCCGTGGCTCGCGGTTGCGGCCTCGGGTGCGTTGTGTGGTGCCGCCGGCCTGCTGCTCGGACTGCCGTCGCTGCGCCTGCCCGGGTTCTACTTCGCGATGGCGACGATGGCGGTCTCGCTGATCGTCGGCGAGTTCGTGCTCGCCCAAGGCGAGCTGACCGGTGGCGGCATCGGCCTGGCGGTGCCGGGATTCCCCGCGCCGTTCGACACCCCCGCCGGTTTCTACTACCTGACCGCGGGTGCCGCGGCGCTGGTGACCTGGCTGACCTGGAACGTCGCCCGGCGTCGCTTCGGGCGCGGGCTGATCGCGATCCGCGACAGCGTCGTCACCGCGCAGGCAGTCGGTGTGCCGGTGTTCCGGTCCAAGCTGGTCACCTTCGTCTTCAGCGGCGTGGCCGCCGGCGTCGGCGGTGCGCTCTTCGCCTCGCTGCAGAGCTACATCACGCCGGACACGTTCCACTTCGAACTCAGCATGTTCTTCTTCGTCTGCATCATCATCGGCGGGCGCGGCAGCATCCTGGGCCCGTTCCTGGGCGCGGTGGTGCTGACGGCGCTGCCCGAACTGGTCGCGCCGCTCGCCAAGCTCGGCACCTTCTTCTACGGACTGCTGCTGCTCGTCGTCGTGCTGGTGGTGCCCGAGGGCATCGGCCGGCTGTTCGAGGTGATCGGCGAGCGCCTGCGCCCGCGCAAGCTCGACAGCGTGCCGGTCAGGCCCGACCTGCCCCGGCTCGCGCGGGCGATCCGCGAGCGCCGTTCCCCCGGCGGGGCCGCGTGAACACCGTCGCCACACCGGCCGCCGTCGCCACGCCCGCGCCCGCAAACGGTGCCGCACACGCCGGCGAGCCGCTGCGCGCCGACGACGTCACCAAGACCTTCGGCGGCCTGGTCGCACTGGACCACGTGTCACTCGAGCTGCGGCCCGGCGAGATCCACGGGCTGATCGGACCGAACGGCAGCGGCAAGACGACGATGCTGAACATGCTGTCGGGCTACTACCAGCCGACCTCGGGTTCGGTGGGCATCGGCGGCGAACGACTCGAAGGCGCCCGGGTCCAGCGGCGCGCGGTGCTCGGCATCGCGCGCACGTTCCAGAAGCCTCGGCTGCTGCCGACACTGTCGGTGCTGGAGAACGCGATGCTCGGCGCCTGGGTCCACGGCCGGGCCGGCTTCCTCGGCACCGCGTTCGGCCTGCCCGGCGCCGCGCGCGAGGACGCGGCCGCGCGCGAACACGCGATCGAGCTGCTGCACGGCGTCGGACTGGGCCATGCGATCACCCGGCGCGCGAACCTGCTCGAACACGCGGAGCAGCGGTTCCTCGAGATCGCCCGCGGCCTGGCGATGTCGCCGCGATTCATGCTGCTCGACGAGCCGGCCGGCGGCCTGTCGACCGACGAGATCGAACATCTGGGCGACATCGTGCGCACGCTGCGCGACGGCGGGATCGGCGTGCTGCTGGTCGAACATCACACCGACTTCGTGTTCCGGGTCTGCGACCGCGTCACCGCGCTGGACGTCGGCCGGATGATCCGGCACGGCACACCCGAGGCGGTGCGCACCGATCCGGAGGTGATCCGGGTGTACCTGGGCGCGTGACCATGGACACCGGCGACATCGACCGACGGCCGGCGAAGGTGCTGCTCGACGTGCGCGGGCTGCACGTGGCCTACGGCAAGGCCGAGGTCGTGCGCGACGTGTCGTTCGACGTGCGCGCCGGCGAGTTCGTCGTGATCCTCGGGCGCAACGGGGCCGGCAAGAGCACGATCCTGCATGCGATCTCGGCGCTGATTCCCAAGCGCGCCGGCACCGTCACGTTCGACGGCCGCGACCTGACCGCGGCGACACCACGCGAGACGGTGCAGGCCGGCATCGTCCAGGTGCTCGAGGGCCACCGCGTGTTCCACACGCTGTCGGTCGAGGACAACCTGCTGATCGGCACCTACGCGAAGGCGCCGCGGGGTGATCCCACGAAGCTCGAACGGATCTACGCGCTGTTCCCTGAACTGGCGCAGCGTCGCTCGCAGATGGCCTCGCGCCTGTCGGGCGGCCAGCAGCAGATCCTCGCCGTCGCGCAGGGCGTGATCGGCGATCCGCGGCTGCTGGTGCTCGACGAACCGTCGGGCGGGCTGGCGCCGATCGTCATCGACCGGATCCTCGAGGTCGCCGCGGCGCTGTGTGCCGAAGGCCTCGCGATCCTGCTGGTCGAGCAACTGGTCGAGAAGGCGCTGCGCCACGCGCATTGGGGCTACCTGGTGGAGACCGGGCGGATCGCGGTCAGTGCACCGGCCGAGCGACTGCGTGACGGCGAGCTGGTGCGCCGGGTGTACCTCGGCGGCCACGCCGCCTGAGGCCGGCACGAACGACGAATCGATGCGGGACACGGGAGACGACATGGCCATCGACGAACGACCGGGTGCGCCGCGCTGGGTGCGCCGGCCCGACGGATCGACCTGGGGCGACTTCGGACCCGACGACCAGCTCGGCAGGCTGAACCTGATCACGCCGGAGAAGGTCAGGCAGGGCGTGGCCGAGGTCCGTGAGGGCCGCACCTTCTGCCTGTCGCTGCCGCTGGACCTGCCCGGGGGCAGCGCGCTGAATCCGCGTCGCCATCCGCCCATCTTGCGACCGACGCTGCGCAACGGGCGGCCGAACATGCCGTATCGCCTGTGCGACGACAATCCGGATCACAGCGACGTGATCTGCGACGACCTGGTGGTGATGCACCTGCAGTATTCGACGCAGTGGGACAGCTTCGCCCACGTCGGCTCGATGTTCGATGCCAACGGCGACGGACTGCCCGAGCCGGTGTTCTACAACGGGTATCGCGCCGGTTTCCACATCTTCGGGCCGACCGACCCCGAGGATGCGGGCGTGCCCACGCGCGGCGGCCCGAAGACGACCTCGGGTGCGCGTGCGCTGGGCATCGAGCACATGGCACACCACGGCGTGCAGGGCCGCGGCGTGATGATCGATCTGCGCGCCCATGTCGGCGACACACGGATCGTCGTCGGCTACGACCGGCTGATGCAGGTCCTCGACGACGACCGGGTCGTCGTCGAACCGGGCGACATGGTGCTGCTGCACACCGGTTTCGCGGACAAGCTGGTCGAGATGGCGGGGCAACCCGACGCCGAGGTGCTGCACGGCGCCTGCGCGGTGCTCGACGGCCGCGATCCCCGCCTGCTGCAGTGGATCACCGACAGCGGGCTGGCGATCCTCGCGGCCGACAACTACGCGGTCGAGGCACATCCGCCGACCTCGCAGCCCGCCGGCTGCTGTGCGACCTTGCCGCTGCACGAACACTGCCTGTTCAAGCTCGGTGTGCACCTGGGCGAGATCTGGCACCTGACGCCGCTGGCCCGATGGTTGCGTGCCAACGGTCGCAACCGCTTCCTGCTGACCGCGCCGGCACTGCGCCTGCCGGGGGCGGTCGGTTCTCCCGCGACCCCGATCGCCACCGTCTGAGTCGCCTGGCAGGCCGACCTCCATGGCGCACGCATCCGACACCAATCCGGTCCAGAAGGTCTGCCGCGTGTTGCGTGTACTGTCGAACCCCGTGCCGATGCGGCTCGCCGAGATCGCCCAGGCCACGGCGCTGAACAAGGCGACGGTGCTGCGCCTGCTGGAATCGCTGGCCCGCGAAGGATTCGCGCGGCGCGACCTCGATTCCAGGCGTTGGACACTCGGCGAGGAGGCCGCGGTGCTCGGCATCGCGATGCAGCGGCGCGATCACGTCCGCGAGCGCGCGCGGCCGTGGCTGGTGCGCCTCGCGAGCCTGTCCGGCGACACCGTGCTGCTGTCGACCCGCAGCGGCGTCGAGTCGGTGTGCATCGACCGCGAGTTCGGCGACTACCCGATCCGGGCGAACTATCTCGATGTCGGCAGCCGCCGACCGCTGGGCGTGGGCGGCGGCAGCATGGCGCTGCTCGCGTGGCTGCATGACGAGGAAGTCCGCGCGGTGCTCGACGAGATCGGCCCGGGGCTGCGCGCCCGTTATCCGCGCATCTCGCGCGGGCTGCTCGAGGACGCGGTCGACGCCGCCCGGCGGCTCGGTTACGTGCTGCTGCTCGACGTCGTCGTCGAGCGCATGGGCGGACTCGCGGTGCCGGTGTTCGGCGCCGACGGCAGGCCGGTGGCCGCGATCAGCATCGCCGCCCTCAGCGACCGGTTGAGCTCGCGGCTGGACCTGCTGCTGCCGGCCCTGCAGCAGGCGGCCGACGCGCTGTCGGCACCGGGGGCGGCCAGGCCGGCACTGCGAGGTGCCGCGTGACCCCATCGGGGAGGCGGGGATGAGCCACCTGCTGGGCAGCGGACTGACGCGCTTCGGGCGGCACGACACCCGGGGTACGCTGGACCTGATGAGCGAGGCGGCGCAGGCCGCACTCGACGACGCCGGTCTCGTGCGCGCCGACATCGACGGGCTGATCTGCGGCTATTCGACGACGTTGCCGCACCTGATGCTGTCGACCCGGTTCGCCGAGCACTTCGGGCTTGCGCCGCGCTACGCCCACGCGGTGCAGCTCGGCGGGGCGACCGGCTTCGCGCTGGTGATGCTCGCGCACCTGCTGGTCGAAGCCGGTGCCGCGCGCCGGGTGCTGGTGGTCGCAGGCGAGAACCGGATGACCGGGCAGAGCCGGGACGCCGCGGTCCAGGTGCTGGCCCAGGTCGGCCATCCGGACTACGAGGTGCCGCTGGGGGCGACGATCCCGGCGTATTACGGGCTGGTCGCGTCGCGCTACATGCACGAGTTCGGCACCACCGAGGCCGACTTCGCCGAACTCGCGGTCCTGATGCGGCGCCATGCGGCGCGGCATCCGGGTGCGCAGTTCCGCGAACCGATCACGACCGCCGACGTGCTCGCCTCGCGCCCGATCGCCACGCCGCTGAAGATGCTCGACTGCTGTCCGCTGTCCGACGGCGGCTGCGCGGTGATCGTCGGTCGCGACGCCGAGGGCGCTTTTCCGGTGCGGATCGCTTCGGCCGCGCAGTGCCACGGATCGCAGCACGTGAGCGCCGCGCCCGATCTGACCCGCTTCGGCGCCGACCGTTCGAGCGGCCGGGCACTGGACGAGGCGGGACGCGGGCTGGCCGACGTCGAATACGCGGCGATCTACGACAGTTTCACGGTGACACTGACGCTGCTGCTCGAAGAGATCGGCCTGGCGCCCCGCGGCCGCGCCGGAGCACTCGCACGCGACGGCCACTTCGACCGCGACGGGGTGCTGCCGCTGAACCTGCACGGCGGCCTGCTGTCGTACGGGCACTGTGGCGTGGCCGGCGCGATGGCGCACTTGGCCGAGACCCATCATCAGATGACCGGGCGCGCCGCCGACCGGCAGGTGCCGCGTGCGGGCGTCGCGCTGCTGCACGGTGACGGCGGGGTGTTGTCTTCCCACGTGAGCCTGGTGCTGGAGGCGGTGCGATGAACGACACGACCGAAATTCCGGTGGCCGACTGGACCCGCGGGCAGGCCGGCCTGGCGCTGCAACGATGCACCCGGTGTGCCCATGTCTGGTACTTCCGCCGCGATTTCTGCCCCGCCTGCGGCGCGGCCGGGCCGCTCGCCTTCCGATGTGCCGGCGCGGGTACCGTCGAGGCCTCGACGCTGGTGCATCGTGCCCCCGACGATGCGTTTCGTCGGATCACACCGTACCGCCTGGTGCTGGTGGCGCTGGTCGAAGGGCCGCGGGTGATGGCACACGGCGCCCCCTCGCTGTCGATCGGCCGGCGCGTGCGGGTGTCGTTTCGCGACATTGCGGGCCGTCCGCTGCCGTATTTCGAACCGTCGGACGATCCCGTATCCCCATGAACCACGATCCGCGCAGCAGTCTTGAGATCGCGCTCGATCCGCGGTCGATCGCGGTGATCGGGGCGTCGGACAACGTCAACAAGATCGGCGGGCGGCCGATCGCGTTCCTGCAGCGCTTCGGTTTCAAGGGTCCGGTGTATCCGGTCAACCCGACCCGCGACCGGATCCAGGGACTGGTGTCGTACGCGTCGCTGTCGGTCTTGCCGCAAGTGCCCGAACTGGTGATCGTCGCGGTGCCCGGAGCGAAGGCAGTCGAGGCGATCGACGAGTGTGCCCGCGCCGGTGTACGGGTCGCGGTCGTGTTCAGTTCCGGCTTCGGCGAGACCGCCGATCCGGCGGGCCGGGCGCAGGAGCGCCGGATGGTCGAGATCGCCCGCGCGTCCGGCCTGCGGATGTTCGGGCCGAACTCCCAGGGGCTGGCCAACTTCGGGTCCGGCGCGGTGCCGAGTTTCTCGACGATGTTCGTCGAATGTGAACCCGCCGACGGCCCGGTGGGCATCATCAGCCAGAGCGGCGCGATGAGTGTGATCCCGTACGGCCTGCTGCGGGCACGCGGCATCGGCGTGCGGCATGCCCATGCCACCGGCAACGACGCCGATACGACGGTCTGCGAACTGGCCGGTGTCGTCGCGCAGGATCCGGCGCTGAAACTGCTGCTGCTGTACCTCGAGGGGATCCCGGATCCGTGGCACCTGGCCGAGGCGGCACGGATCGCCCGCGAACGTGAACTGCCGATCGTCGCATTGAAGTCGGGTCGTTCTCCCGCGGGCCAGGCGGCCGCGCGTTCCCACACCGGTGCACTCGCCAACGAGGACCGGGTCGTCGACGCGTTCCTCGAGGACCAGGGCATCTGGCGTGTGCGCTCGATGGTCGAGATGGTCGACGCCGCGGCGCTGTACCTGAAGGGCTGGCGACCGCGCGGTCGCCGGCTGGTGTCGATCAGCAACTCGGGTGCGGTCTGTGTGCTGAGTGCCGACGCGGCAAGCGAGGCCGGCCTGTCGCTCGAGCCGCTGGCCGAGGCGACGCAGGCCGAACTGCGGACGATCCTGCCGGGGTTCGCGACCACGACCAACCCGGTCGACATCACCGCGGCGCTGCTGACCAACAGCAGCCTGTTCGGTGCGATCCTGCCGGCGATCGGCCGTGATCCGGCCGCCGATGCGTTCTTCGTCGGTGTCGCGGTGGCCGGGGCCGGCTACGACGTCGAGGCGTTCGCCCGCGACAGCGCGCGCTTCGAGGCCGACACCGCCAAGCCGCTGGTGGCGGCGGCACCGCAGCGCAGTGTCGCCGAGCGCTTCGAGGCCCACGGTGTGATCACGTTCCCGACCGAAGGCGAGGCGATCCGGGCACTCGGGCAGTTCCTGTCACATGCCGAGCGGCTGCGTACCGCGTGTGCGCAGGACAATCCGGCACCGGATCGGCGCGCGCCGCCGGCATCGACACGGATGCTCGACGAAGCGCGCAGCCTCGCCCTGGTCGGCGCCGCCGGCGTGCCGGTGGTCGCGCATCACCTGTGCGCGGATGCGACCGAAGCCCGGGCCGCGTTCGCGGCACTCGGCGGCGGCCGGGTCGTCGTCAAGGGCTGTTCGGCGAAGATCGTGCACAAGTCCGAGCTCGGCATCGTGAAGGTCGGGCTCGAATCCGCCGACGCAGTCCACTCGGCTCACGACGAGATCGTCGCGGCCGCTGCGCGGGCCGGGGTCGCACTGGACGGTGTCGTGGTCGCCCGCATGGCGCGTGGTCTGCGTGAGCTGATGGTCGGCGCCCATCGCGATCCGGTGTTCGGGCCGGTGCTGGTGATCGGCGACGGCGGCAGATACGTCGAGGTGATGCCCGATGTCGCGACCGTGCTGGCGCCGTTCACGCCGGCACGGATCGAGCGCGTGTTGCGGCGGCTGCGGATCGCGCCGCTGCTCGACGGGGTCCGCGGCGAGCCGCCGCTGGATGTGGCCGCGTTCTGCCGGGTTGCCGCCGCGATCGGCGCACTGGTCGCCGACCGGACGTCCGGTGTCGCCAGCATCGATGCCAATCCGGTGATCGTCGGGCCGCGCGGGGAAGGGTGTGTCGCGGTCGACGCGGTGGTATGGATCGAGGTGGCGCTCTGATGCCTGAGGACACGTGCAGGACACGAGACAGGGGGTGAACGATGCCTGAGCAACGACGCGCGCTGCTGGTCGCACTCGCCGGCGTGATGATCCTGCCCGCCCGGGCCGGTGCGCAGGCGGGCGACGGTGCGTGGCCGCAGCGTCCGCTGAAACTCGTCGTGCCGTATCCGCCGGGTGGCACCACCGATCTGCTGGCGCGGATCGTCGCGCCGCGACTGGCCGAGCGGCTCAAGCAACCGGTGCTCGTCGAGAATCGTGCCGGCGCCGGCGGCACGATCGGCGCCCACGCGGTCGCCCGTGCGCCCGCCGACGGCTACACGCTGCTGATGGCGACGATCGCCACGCATACGCTCAATCCGGTGCTGACGAAACTTCCGTACGACCCGCTGAAGGACTTCGAGCCGATCACCGATGTCGCCGATTCACCGAACGTGCTGCTCGCGAACCCGGCGACGCCGTACGTCACGCTGGGTGACCTGCTCGCCGATGCACGGGCACGGCCGGGTGCGATCGCGTTCGGTTCGACCAGCCCCGGCGGCTCGCCGCACATGAGCGGCGAGCTGCTGAAGGCGATGGCGAAGGTCGACCTGATCCACGTGCCGTACAAGGGAGGTGCGCCGATGCTGACCGACCTGATCGGCGGGCAGATACCGATCGGCTTCGACAACCTGCCCTCGGCGATGGCGCATATCCGGTCCGGCAAGCTGCGCGCGCTGGCGGTGACGTCGTCGCGCCGCTCGGTGATGGCACCGGACGTGCCGACGATCGCCGAGGCCGGTGTCGCCGGCTACCAGGTCGATGCCTGGTTCGGGTTGCTCGCGCCGGCGGGCACACCGGCTGCGATCGTCTCGACCGTGCAGCGAGAGGTGGCCGACCTGATGAAGGAGCCGGACACGGCGCGGCAGATGCGTGAACTCGGTGCGGAAGCGGTCGGCAACACACCCGGGCAGTTCGCCCGGATGCTCGCCAGCGAACTCGAGCGGTGGTCGAAGGTCGTGGCCGCCTCGGGGTTGAAGATCGAATGACCGCGTTCGACGCAACGACACGGAGGCCTCGGATGGATCGCACACGCAGGAGCCTGCAGGCGAGGGTCGGTGTGATCGCCGCGCTGGCGGTGCTTGCCGCCGGCGGGCTGCGGACGCTGCCCGTGCAGGCGCAGGACGGGTGGCCCGCCAGGCCGGTCAGGCTGGTCGTGCCGTACCCGCCGGGCGGACCGACCGACATCGTCGCGCGGCTGGTCGGACAGCGGCTCGCCGAGCGGCTCGGCCAGCCGTTCGTGGTCGAGAACCGTGCCGGTGCCGGCGGCAACATCGGCGCCGAGGCCGCCGCGAAGGCAGCGGCCGACGGTCATACGCTGCTGATCGGCACCACCGCCCACGCGATCAATCCGTCGCTGTTCCCGAACCTGGGCTACGACATCCGCAAGGACTTCGCGCCGGTCGCACTGCTGACCTCGATGCCGCTGGTGCTGGTCGTGCCGGCCTCCTCGCCGGTGGCCAGCGTCGTCGACCTGGTCGCGGCGGCGAAGGCGAAAAGTGGCGGGCTGCCGTACGCGTCGTCGGGCAACGGCCAGTCGACCCATCTGGCCGCCGAGATGTTCGCGACGATGGCCGGCGCACCGATGACCCATGTGCCGTACAAGGGCAGCGCACCGGCACTGACCGACCTCGCCGGTGGCCAGGTCGCGCTGATGTTCGACACGATGTTGTCGGCGATGCCGCAGGTGAAGGCCGGTCGGCTGAAGGCGATCGCGGTCACCAGCCGCGAGCGCGCACCGTCGGCACCGGAACTGCCGACGGTGGCCGAGTCGCCGGGTTTGGCCGGATATGAAGCGACCGCCTGGAACGGGCTGTTCGCACCGGCCGGCACGGCGCCCGGGATCCTCGCCGCGCTGGCGAAGGCGGTGGCCGAGGTGCTGGCCGAGCCGGAAACCCGCCAGCGCTTCGCCGCCGACGGCGCGATCGTCGGTGGTGGCACACCGGCGGCCTTCGGGGGCTTCGTCGGCAACGAGATCGACAAGTGGCGTGCGGTCGTGCAACGCGCAAACGTCAAAGTGGACTGAGGGTGGACTGAGATGGCCAACAAGGTGGTACGGGTCGGCTCCGGCTCGGCCTGGTGGGGCGACCGGATCGAACCGGCGCGGTTGAATGCCGAGAAGGGTGAGCTCGACTACCTGTGCTTCGAGACGATGGCCGAGGCCACCGTGTCGGCCGCGCAGGTGCGGGCACGGCGCGACCCGACCTTTCCCGGCTACGACACGTACCTCGATGACCGGATGCGTGCGGTGCTGCCGGCGTGTATCCGGCACGGCACGAAGATCGTCAGCAACCAGGGCTGGATCAATCCGACCGGCGCGGCGAAGCGGATCGTCGAACTGATGCGGGCGATGGGCCACACCGGCGTCAAGGTGGCCGCGGTCGAGGGCAGCCTGATCACCGACCGGGTGCTGCAGCTGACCGACCGGATCCTGGAGAACGGCCGGCCGACCGCGACACTGGCATCGACGCTGATCTCGGCCGAAGCCTATCTCGGCGCCGAACCGATCGTCGCGGCACTCGCCGGCGGCGCCCGGATCGTCGTCACCGGTCGTGTCGCCGACCCGTCGATCTTCATGGCGCCGCTGATGCACGAGTTCGGCTGGGATCCGCTCGATCACACGCGGCTCGGGCTGGGCAACGGGCTCGGGCACCTGCTCGAGTGCGGCGCGCAGGTCACCGGCGGCTATTTTCCCGATCCGGGATTCAAGGACGTGCCCGAACCGTGGAACCTCGCGTTCCCGATCGCCGAGGCAAGTGACGACGGCACCGCGGTGATCACCAAGGTCGCCGGTTCCGGCGGCGCGGTCACGCTGCAGACGGTCAAGGAGCAGATGCTCTACGAGGTGCACGATCCGGCGAACTACATCACCCCCGACGTCGTCGTCGACTTCACGACCGCGCGGCTCGAACAGGTCGGTCCGGATCGGGTCAAGGTGTGGGGCATCGGCGGCAAGCCACGCACGCCGACGCTGAAGGTGTCGATCGGCTGCACCGAAGGATTCATCGGCGAGGACATGTTCTTCTATGCGGGCCCGGGTGCGTTGCGTCGTGCGCAGCTCGCCAGGCGGATCCTCGAGGAGCGGTTCCGGATCGTCGGGCTGCAGGCCGAGGACGTGCGCATCGATTTCCTCGGGCTCAACGCGATCCACGGCCCGGCGACGCCGGCCGATGCCCCCGAGCCGTACGAGATCGCGGTGCGTGTGGCCGCGCGCACGAAGACGAAGGAGGAGGCGATCAAGGTCGGCCGCGAGGTCGACGGCATGGCCGTCTCCGGCATCGCCCACACCGGCAAACGGGTGCCGCACCAGGATCGGACGCGGGAGGTGATCGGCGTCTGGTCGTCGCTGGTGCCGCGCGAGCAGGTGCCGGCCACCGTGTCCTACTTCGAAAGCTGAGCCATGAAGGTCAAACTGCAGCATGTCGCCCATGCCCGTTCGGGAGACAAGGGCGACACGTCGAACATCGCGGTGTTCGCGTACGAACCCGAGTTGTATCCGCTGCTGCTCGAGCAGCTGACCGCCGATCGCTTCAAGGCGTTCTACGCCGGCGCGATCCGGGGCGAGGTGCTGCGTTACCCGGTCGAGGCGATCCACGCGATCAACTTCGTCTGCCACGGTGCACTCGGCGGTGGTGTCTCCAGGAGCCTGTGCCTGGACAACTATGGCAAGTCGCTGTCGGCCGCCGTGCTCGGCTTCGAACTCGACGTGCCGCAGGAACTGGTGTCGAAGCTGAAGAACCTGCCGTCGGCTGCGAAGCCCTGAAGCCGCGACGGACGGACCGTCGGCGCGATCGCGTCCGCGGCCCGGCGATGTGCTCGAGGAGGAACCGATGTCCGCCAAACACACGATGCTCGTGGCCGGCGCAGGCGGCGTGGTCGGCGCGGCCGCGGTCGAACATTTCGCCGGCCTGCCCGACTGGGACGTGATCGCCGTGTCACGCCGGCGCCCGCCGGAACTGCCCGAGGGGGTAGGCCACCTGGCGCTCGACCTGACCGACGCCAGCGCCTGCCGCGCGGCCGGGCCGAGGTTGGCGAAGGTCACGCACCTGATGTTCGCCGCCCTGTTCGAGCAGCCGGACCTGATCGCCGGCTGGCGCGATCCGCGGCAGATGGCGGTCAACCTGGCGATGCTCACCCACCTGCTCGACACGCTCGAGGCGTCGGCGCCGGGATTGCGCCATCTGTCGCTGATGCAGGGCACGAAGGCGTACGGCGGGCATGTCGAACCGGCACCGGTGCCGTGCAAGGAACGCTGGCCGCGTCATGCCCACGAGAACTTCTACTGGCTGCAGGAGGACCTGCTGCGCGAACGGCAGCCGAAGGCCGCCTGGACGTTCACCGTCCTCAGGCCGCAGATCGTGTTCGGCTACGCGGTGTCCAGTCCGATGAACATCGTCGGAGCGATCGGCGCCTATGCGGCGATACTGCGCGAGCAGGGCCGGCCGCTCGACTGGCCCGGCGGCGGTCGCTACGTCAATGGCGGCAGCGACAGCCGGCTGATCGCGCAGGCGGCCGAGTGGGCCGCCTGCCACGAGATCGCCGCCAACGAGACCTACAACGTGGTCAATGGCGACGCGCTGTTGTGGCACGACCTGTGGGGGTCGGTCGCCCGGCACTTCGGCATGCCCGCCGGCGAGCCGCGCCCGCTGAACCTGACGGCCGGGATGCCGGCCCACGCCGACACCTGGCGCCGGATCGTCGCCCGCCACGGACTGCGCGAGACGACACTCGACGGGCTGGTCGGCAGCTCGTGGCAGTTCACCGATCGTGCGTTCGCCTTCGGCATCGACGATCCGCCCGACTCGGTGCTGAGCGGCATCAAGCTGCGCCAGCACGGTTTCACCGGCTGCATCGACACCGAAGACAGCCTGCTCCACTGGCTGCAGCGGATGCAGCAGCGCGGGCTGCTGCCGCGCTGAACGCCGTGAAGCGCCTGCTCGGCACGTTGTTCGCGTGGCTCCTCGGCGGCTCGGCGGCGATCGGCACGGATGGCGGCGATCCCGCGGGCAGCGAGGGTGGTGCGTTCGCCGACGCCCGGCGTCGCCTGCTCGCCGACATCGATCACCACACCCGCGAGACCGCGGCCTTCACCGGTCTCACACGGCTGTCCGATCCGGTGCGCGCGGCGATGCAGCGGGTGCCGCGCGAGCGTTTCGTCGACGAAACACATCACCAGCGCGCCTTCTCCGACCAGCCGCTGGGTATCGGGCATGGCCAGACGATCTCGCAGCCGTTCATGGTCGCGCTGATGACCGAGCTGCTCGGGGTCCGCGCCGGCGACCGGGTGCTCGAGATCGGCACCGGTTCCGGTTACCAGGCCGCGGTGCTCGCCGAACTCGGCGCGCGGGTGTATTCGGTCGAGATCATCGCGCCGCTCGCGCAGCGGGCGCACTCGACGCTGCGCGCGCTCGGTCATGGCGACGTCGAGATCCGCGTCGGCGACGGGCATCTCGGCTGGCCCGAGGCCGCGCCGTTCGATGCCATCGTCGTCACGGCCGCGCCGCCGGACGTGCCGCCGGCACTGGTCGATCAGCTCGCGCCCGGCGCTCGCCTGGTGATTCCGGTCGGACTCCGCGGCGGCGAGCAGGAACTGCGCATCATCCTCAAGCGGGCCGACGGCGGCACCGAGGTTCGGCGCAGCGTGCCGGTCAGCTTCGTGCCGATGACCCGCTGATCGGTCTCACCCGTCGCCGAAGACGGGTGACCGCTCGGCGACGGCGGCCGGCCTCCCACGGGGTCAAAAGGGAATGCCCTCCCACCAGCCGAACCAGGTCACCGGGCCGCGCACGTAGGACGAATCGGTGACCTCGACGCCGACGAACAGTCCATCGCGCCGCGTGTACACCTGGCAGCTGCGCCGGGACCATGGGGGCACGACGACGTTCCAGCAGACCTTGAACATCGGATCCGGGTGGTCGTCGGTCGTTGCATGGTCGAGCACCTGCAGGTCGACCCGTCCCGGTTTCGCGGCGTCCGTGGCGTGCCAGGTCCGCAAGGTCCGGCCGAGCGGGACCGGCGGGGCATCCGGTTGTGAATAGCCGGCGTCCGACACCATCGGGTGTTCTTCGATCACCATGCCGTCGAACAGCAGCGAGACTTGCATCGTGTCACCGATCGCGAACGGGCCGCTGGCCGAGGTCATCGGCGACCGGATGCCGATGTTCGGGAACGGGTCGGGCGAGGAACCGACGTAGCGGCTCGATCCGAACAGATAGAGCTTGTCGCCGGGACCTTCGGCGCAGGACTGCTGCGTCATCACCGGAAAGGCCTGCGGATCGGGATAGGCGAACCCGACGAGGCTGGCACCGACCAGCGGTGCGCCGTGACGCGCCAGCGTGTTCTTGCAGAACGCACTTGCCAGCACCGCGCCATCGACCGCTGGCGCGGGCGCGGGAGTGGGCGAGGGAGCAGGGGAGGGAGTCGGCGTGGGCCCGGGTGCCGGTGCCGGCGGTGTGCCACTGATCGCGGTGCCGTCGCCTCCGCCACCGCCGCAGGCCGCAACCAGGGCGAGGATGAACAACGAGGCGATGGGACGGAACTTCATGGACGACCTCCGGCAGTGGATGTTTCCTCCTCCGGGACAGCAGGCAGCTCAGGATCCGCCTTGGACAGCCCGATGAATCGGATTCATCCTGACCGGTCGTCGGCAGGGATGCAATGATGTTCGAGGGTGGAAGCCGAGATCGTCTGCGCAGGACCTCAAGCCTGTATGGTCGGACGGCCACCGACGAATACCTGCTCGATCGTCATCCCTTCTCCGCAGAACATCGGTCCGGCGAGTCCGTTGTGCTGATCGCCGAATCGCACCGAGAGCAGGTCGGCACGGGCGCCGGGCGACATCGCCGGTCGCGACGGGTCCGCGGCACCCGCGGCCTGACGCCACGCCCAATCGGCGATCGGCGTCCCCGCCGGCCGTGCGCCGAAGTTGCGACGTTGCGCGCGCAGCCGCTGGCCGTACTCGAGCAGCCGCAGTTCCTCGATCGGGTCGCGGCAGACGTTGGCGTCGCTGCCGATCCCCCAGCGGCCACCGGCGCGCAGGTGGCGATCCAGGTCGAACAGGCCGTCACCGAGGTCGGCTTCGGTGGTCGGGCACAACACGACCGTGGCACCGCTGGCGGCGACCCGGTCGATCTCGCCGGCGTCGGCCTGGGTCGCATGGACCAGGAACCAGCGTGTGTCGATGCCGACGATGTCGAGCAACAGGTCGATCGGCCGCCGGCCGGTGGCCGCGACACATTCGTCGACCTCGCGCTGCTGTTCGGCGACATGCACGTGCAGCGGGCCGGGGCCGGGCAGTGCATTGACCAGGCGACGCACCTCGGCGGCCTCGACCGCGCGCAGCGAATGCACGGCGGCACCAACGACCAGGTCCGGCCCTTCGTGGCGCTTCAGCCGCGTGATCGCATCGAGCACCCAGTCGACGTCGGCGGCGAAACGACGCTGGTGCGCGGCGAGCGGCCGGCGGGTGAATCCGCCCCACTGGTAGACCACCGGCAGCAGCGTCAGCGCGATCCCGGCATCGCGGGCGGCGACGATCACGCGCTCGGCCATCTCCACCGGGTTGGTGAACGGTCGGCCGTCGCGATCGTGGTGCACATAGTGGAACTCGGCCACCGACGTGTAGCCGCGGGCACGCAGTTCGCGGTATCCGGCCGTCGTGATCGCCTGGAACTCGTCCGGATCGAGCCGGCCCACCAGCGCGTACATCGCCTCGCGCCAGCGCCAGAAGTCGTCGTCGGCGCCGCCGACCCGCTGCGTGGCGGCCCCGAGGGCCCGTTGAAAGGTGTGGCTGTGCAGGTTCGCGCAACCGGGCACGATCGTCGCGTGACGGTGGTCGCCGTGCGCGGTCTTCGCGCCGACATCGACCCGTCGGATCCGGCCGGCCTCGTCGACGGCGATCCTGACGTCGTCGGCCCAGCCCCCGGGCAGCAAGGCACGCGTTGCATGGATCACGATCGGATCGGCCGGCGACGCCATGGGCGCATGATAATGCGATCGGACGATCGGATACGACGTCCCTGCGCCGCACGCCGATGGGGAGACCATGAACCCGAACGAACGCCGCGTTGTCGAGGACACACGAACGGCCGGACCGGTGTCGGCGATCGTCGACGCGCGGATCGCACGCTGCATCCCGGGCCAGCCGCCGGTCGAGCGCGGCTTCGTGGCCTGGCGAGGCGAGCGGATCGTCGACGTCGGGCCGATGAGCCGCTGGCGCGACACGATGGCCGAGCGCCGTTTTGATGCCGGCGGTGCGTTGCTGACCCCGGGCCTGATCGACTGCCATACCCACCTGGTGCACGGCGGCAGCCGGGCGCGCGAGTTCGAGATGCGGCTCAACGGAGCGACCTACGAGGAGATCGCTCTGGCCGGAGGCGGCATCGTGTCGACGGTCAGCGCGACCCGCGCCGCCGACGAGGACACGTTGTTCCGGGCCGCCATGGGCCGGCTCGCGCAACTTCGCGCCGACGGCGTGACCACGGTCGAGATCAAGTCCGGGTACGGCCTCGATACCACCACCGAATGCAAGCAGCTGCGGGTCGCGCGGCGGCTCGGTTGCGAGACCGGGATCGGCGTGCACACGACATTCCTCGGCGCCCATGCGCTGCCGCCGGAGTTCGCCGGCCGACCGGACGCCTACATCGATCAGGTGATCGGCGAGATGCTGCCGACCGTGCTCGCCGCCGGGCTGGCCGACTCGGTCGACGCGTTCTGCGACCGCATCGGTTTCTCGGCAGCGCAGACACGGCGCGTGTTCGACGCCGCCCGCGCCTCGGGGCTGCCGCTGCGGCTGCACGCCGACCAGCTGGCGGATCTGGGCGGAGCCGCGCTCGCGGCCGAGTTCGGCGCGTTGTCGGCCGATCATCTCGAGCACACCACCGCCGCCGGCGTGCGGGCGATGGCACGCGCGGGCACGGTCGCGGTGCTGCTGCCGGGAGCGTTCTACTTCCTGCGCGAATCCCGGATGCCCCCGGTGGACGCGCTGCGGCGCGAGGGTGTGCCGATCGCGATCGCCACCGATTGCAACCCGGGTTCCTCGCCGTGCACATCGCTCACGCTGATGATGAACATGGCCTGCACGTTGTTCCGCCTGACACCGCTGGAGACGCTGCACGGGGTCACCTGCCACGCCGCGCGCGCGCTCGGGCTGGGCGACACCCACGGCGCGCTGGCGCCGGGCCGGGTCGCCGACCTCGCGCTATGGGACACCGAGGATCCGGCCGCCCTCAGCTATGCCTTCGGTGGCCGGATGCTGTCGCGCCTGATCAAGTCCGGCCGCGACGTTTCGTCCACGACAGCGCACTGACGACCAGGCGCTCGAGCAGCGGCCGCACCCGGGCCGCACGCGCCTCGTCGTAGTCGAACGGCGCCTGTTCGTCCATGTAGCTGCACTTGGTCATCTCGAGCTGCACCGCGTGGATGCCTTCGTGCGGCTTGCCGTAGTGGCGGGTGATGAACCCGCCCTTGAAACGGCCGTTGACGACCGACGTGAAGTCGTCCTGGGCGGCCATCAGATCGGCCAGCGTTAGTTCGAGGTCACCGGCGCAGCTGGCCCGGTCGGCGGTGCCGAGGTTCAGGTCGGGCAACTGACCCTCGAACAGTCGCGGCAGCTCCGATGCGATCGAATGGGCGTCCCACAGCAGCACGATCCCGTGCCGCGCGCGCAGCCGCGCCAGCTCGAAACCGAGCGCCTCGTGATACGGCCGCCAGTACTGCTCGCGACGCAGCGCGATCTCGCCCTCGGTCAACGTGGCCCCGTCGCGATACAGCGGCTGGTGGCGGAACGTGTCGCGCGGCACCAGGCCGGTGGTGTCGCGGCCGGGGTAGAGCGACACGTCCTCCGGCGGCCGGTTCAGGTCGATCACGTAACGCGACATCGTCGCCACCAGCGTCGAGGCACCGAGGAAGCGGACGAACTCGTAGAGGCGCGGCAGGTGCCAGTCGGTGTCCTCCCGCTCGAACGCCGCCGGGGTCATCGACTCGGCGATGCGCGCCGGGATCACGGTGCCGGCGTGCGGAAACGACACCAGCAAGGGCACCTGTCCGCCGTTCAGTTCGAACACCGTCATCAGCAGGCTCCGTTCGGATCGGCGCGGTTCATCGGCGGCCGGTGATCATCGGCAGGTCGAGTCCGTGCCGGCGCGCGCAATCGATCGCCTCGGCATAACCGGCATCCGCGTGTCGCATCACGCCGGTGGCCGGATCGTTCCACAGCACCCGCTCGAGGCGTTTCTCCGCGGCAGCGGTCCCGTCGCAGACGATCACCACCCCGGCGTGCTGCGAATAACCCATGCCGACGCCGCCGCCGTGGTGCAGGCTGACCCAGGTCGCTCCGCCGGCGGTGGACAGCAGCGCATTGAGCAGCGGCCAGTCCGACACCGCGTCCGACCCGTCGCGCATCGATTCGGTCTCGCGATTCGGCGAGGCGACCGAGCCCGAATCCAGGTGGTCGCGACCGATCACGATCGGTGCCTTCAGCTCACCCGAGGCGACCATCCGGTTGAACGCGACCCCGGCCAGGTGCCGCTCGCCCAGGCCGAGCCAGCAGATGCGCGCCGGCAACCCCTGGAACGCGATCCGCTCGCGCGCCATGTCGAGCCAGCGGTGCAGGTGGGCATGCTGCGGGAACAGCTCGCGGATCTTGTCGTCGGTGCGCCGGATGTCGTCCGGGTCGCCGGACAGCGCGACCCAGCGGAATGGGCCGATGCCGCGGCAGAACTGCGGCCGGATGTAGGCCGGCACGAAGCCCGGAAAGTCGAACGCATCGGCCAGGCCGGCATCGAACGCGACCTGGCGGATGTTGTTGCCGTAGTCGACCGTCGGCACCCCCATCCGGTGGAATTCGAGCATCGCCGCGACATGGACCTTCATCGACTCGGCGGCCGCGGCGCTGACCGCGGCCGGGTCGGTACGGGCGGTCTCGCGCCAGCGCTCGACGCTCCAGCCCGCCGGGCAATAGCCGTTGATCCGATCGTGCGCCGAGGTCTGGTCGGTGACGATCGACGGCAGCGGCGCAGCCAGCGTCCCGGCGCGCGCTCGTGCGGCGATCTCCGGCACCAGTTCGGCCGCGTTGCCGAGCAGGCCGACCGAGATCGCCACGCGCCGTGAGCAGGCATCAGCGATCAGCGCCAGCGCCTCGTCGAGGTCCTTCGCCTCGCGGTCCAGGTAACGCGTGCGCAGCCGCATCGCCAGGCTCGAAGGCTGGACCTCGATCGCGAGCACACAGGCGCCGGCGAACACACCGGCCAGCGGCTGCGCGCCCCCCATGCCGCCGAGACCCGCGGTCAGGATCCAGCGCCCGGCCAGGTCGCCGCCGTAGTGCTGGCGACCGGCCTCGACGAACGTCTCGTAGGTGCCCTGCACGATGCCCTGGCTGCCGATGTAGATCCACGACCCCGCGGTCATCTGGCCGTACATCATCAGGCCGGCGCGATCGAGTTCGTTGAAGTGTTCCCAGGTCGCCCAGCGTGGCACCAGGTTCGAGTTGGCCAGCAGCACCCGGGGTGCGTCGGCATGGGTGCGGAACACACCGGCCGGCCTGCCGGATTGCACCAGCAGCGTCTCGTCATCGGCGAGGCGCTTGAGCACCTCGACGATCGCGTCGAACGACGGCCAGTCGCGCGCGGCGCGGCCGATGCCGCCGTAGACCACCAGTTCGGCCGGATTCTCGGCGACCTCGGGGTCGAGGTTGTTGCACAACATGCGCAGCGCCGCCTCGGTGAGCCAGCTCTTCGTGCTGATCGTGGCACCGCGCGCGGCGCGGATGACCCGGTCGGCGTGACGGGACGCGGGGACGGCGGCGGGACGGATGCGATCGTTCATCGTCGTGACCTTTCGATTCAGGGCGCCGCGTCACACGGCGGCAACAGCGGACGCGACACATCGAGGATCATCGCCGTCAGCACCCGGATATCGGGCGCGAGCGCACGGTCGACCTCGAGCGCCGGCACCTTGGCCCGCACCCGGGTGACCAGCGCCTCCAGCGGCGCCGCGCTGGCCAGCGGACGGTGGAACTCGAGCGCCTGGCAGCCGGCGATCAGCTCGATGGCGACCACCGCGGCGCAGTTGTCGACCATCGCCAGCAGCCGGCGCGCGCCGTGGGTGGCCATCGACACGTGGTCCTCCTGGTTGGCCGAGGTCGGGATCGAGTCGACACTCGCCGGCCAGGCCAGCGACTTGTTCTCCGAGACCAGGGCCGCGCTGGTGACCTGCGCCATCATCAGGCCCGAGTTCAGTCCGGCGTCACGGATCAGGAACGCCGGCAGGCCGGAGAGCACCGGATCCATCAGCATCGCGGTGCGCCGCTCCGACAGCGAGCCGATCTCGCAGATCGCCAGCGCCAGGTTGTCGGCGGCGAAGGCGACCGGCTCGGCGTGGAAGTTGCCGCCGGACAAGGCCTCGCCGGTATCGGGAAAGACCAGCGGGTTGTCGGTGACGCCGTTGGCCTCGACCAGCAGTTGTTCGCCAACGTGGCGCATCTGGTCGGCACAGGCCCCCATCACCTGCGGCTGGCAGCGCAGGCAATACGGGTCCTGCACCTTCGCGCAGTCCAGATGCGAGGCGCGCAACGGACTGCCCGCGAGCAAGGCCCGGTAGCGCGCGGCGACCTCGACCTGTCCGGCGTGACCACGGATGCGCTGGATGCGGTCGTCGAACGGTGTGTCGCTGCCCTTGGCCACATCGACCGTCAGTGCACCGGCCGACACGGCCGCGTCGAACACCCGGGACGCACGCAGCCAGGCGACCAGGGCCAGCGCGGTGCTGACCTGGGTGCCGTTGATCAGCGCGAGCCCTTCCTTGGCCGCGAGTTCCAGCGGCGCCAGGCCGAGCCGCGCCAGGCCTTCGGCCGCAGGCACCGGGTCGGCGCCCGCGATGCGCAGTTCACCTTCGCCGATCAGTGTCGAGGCCAGGTGCGCAAGCGGCGCGAGATCACCGGAGGCACCGACCGAACCCTGTGCGGGCACCACCGGCAGCGCATCGGCGGCGAGCATCGCGAGCAGGCGCTCGACCAGCACCGCCCGCACTCCCGAGTGCCCGTGCGCCAGGCTCGCCGCCTTGAGCAGCAGCACCAGCCGCACCACGTCGTCGGGCAGCGGCGCGCCGACCCCGGCGCTGTGCGAGCGCACCAGGTTGCGCTGCAGTTCGGCCAGTCGGTCGGCGGGTATGCGGGTCTGGGCGAGTTTGCCGAAGCCGGTGTTGATGCCGTACACGGGATCGGTGCCGGCGGTCAGCCGCGCCACCGTGGCCGCGCCGGTATCGATGCGGGCCCGGGTCGCGTCCGGCAACCCGAGCACGAGGCCGCCGGCGAGGCAGGTCTCGAGCATCGCGCGATCCAGCCGGCCGGGTTCGAGGGTCGTCGTCAACGATCGCTTCCGGAGGGTTTGGATTACACTCGATCGCATCGCCGGCGCGGGCCGGCATCGCTGCGCCCGTCGGGGCGAGGAGTGGGATCGATGGTACGTCATGGGCGCGTTCGATGGGTGGCCGCGACAGCGGCACTGGTGGCCGCGGCATTCGCCGGCGGTGCCCATGCGCAGGAGACCAAGGTCGCGATCGGGATCTCCGGCTGGACCGGATTCGCGCCGTTGACGCTGGCCAAGGAATCGGGGCTGTTCAAGAAGAACGGCCTGGACGTCACCATCCGCAAGATCCCGCAGAAGGACCGCCATCTGGCGATCGCCTCCGGCGACATCCAATGCGCGGCGACGACGGTGGAGACCTGGATCGTCTGGAACGCCAACGGTGTGGCGACCACGCAGATCTTCCAGCTCGACAAGAGCTATGGCGCCGACGGCATGGTGGTCAAGGCCGGTGTCGAGAAGATCGCCGACCTGAAGGGCAAGACCGTGGCCGCATCGGCACCGGGCACCGCGCCGTATTTCACGCTCGCCTGGATGCTGAAGAAGAACGGGCTGTCGGTGAAGGACGTCAGGA
>CADEEH010000043.1:33505-35789 GCA_902826305.1 uncultured Burkholderiales bacterium | reverse complement strand
GCGCAACCGCCTGCCACGGCGAGGATGGCCGAGATCAGCACGAGTTGGACGGTCTTGCGCATGGAGGTTCCTTTCAGGGACATCGAGGGTTTGGATCGGATCTCAGGGAGGAATGGATGCTCACTTGCCGAACGGACCCCAGGTCGGTTCGCGGATGTCGCCCAGCGTCGAGGTCAGCCGCTGCTTCACGCGCCCGTCGGTGGTGACCGCGATCAGGATGTCGCGTCCGCCCGCCTGTGTCGCGTAAAGCACCCACTTGCCGTTGGGCGCGAAACTCGGCGCCTCCTCGCGGCCGTTCTCGGAGAGCACGTCCTCGTTGCCGCTGGCGAGATCCTTGACGCTGACCAGGTAGCGGCCGTCGCGGCGCGAGATGTAGGCGAGCAGCTTGCCGTCCGGGCTCACGCGCGGGCTGACGCTGTACGAGGAGTTGAAGGTCACCCGCGACGCGTCGCCGCCGTCGGCGCCGATCCGGTAGATCTGCGGCGAGCCGCCGCGATCCGACGTGAAGTAGATGGACTTGCCGTCGGGAGAGAAGTTCGGCTCGGTGTCGATCGACGACGACGAGGTCAGCCGGCGCGGACTCGTATCGCCGCCGCGTGCATCGATCATGTACAGCTGCGACAGGCCGTCGCGTGTCAGCGCGACCGCCAGCCGCGTGCCGTCCGGTGACCAGGCCGGCGCGCTGTTGCTGCCCTTGAAGTTGGCCACCGGCATCCGTTGCCCGTTCGACAGCGTGTGGACGTAGACCACCGGCTTCCTGCTCTCGAACGACACGTAGGCGAGCCGCCCCCCGTCGGGTGACCAGACCGGCGAGATGATCGGTTCGGGCGAGGTCAGCGGTGTCTGGATGTTCTCGCCGTCCCAGTCGGCGATGTGCAGCCGGTAACGCGGCCCCTGCTTGGAGATGAAGGCGATCCGCGTCGAGAAGATGCCCTTGATGCCGGTCAGCTTCTCGTAGATGTAGTCGGCGACCCGGTGTCCGGCATACCGCAGGTCGTCGCGGCCGACGACCAGCGACTCGCCACCGATCAGGTTCTGCTTGACCACGTCGGACAGCCGGTAGCGGATGTCGTAGCGGCCGTCGGCCAGTCGCATCACCGAGCCGGTGACGATCGCGTCGGCGCCGGCGGCGCGGATCTCCGGGAAGTTCACCGAGGCGGTCTCGCCGAGCGTGACCTTCGGATCGATGACACGGAACGCGCCGCTGCGCTCGAGGTCGCTGCGCACGATTGCCACCACGTCCTGCGAGGTCGGCCCGCCGTCGACGGTGAATCCCGCGATCGCGATCGGGTACTGGCTGGCGCCGACGCCGGACACGTCGATGCGCACCTGGGCGAACACATTGCCGCCGGTGGCGGCGAAGCCGGGCGCGGCGGCCGCGGCGGCCAGAAGCCGCAGCAGGGCCGATCGGCGCGATGGCGCCATCCGGCCGGTGGCCGATCCGGCCAACAAAATGTCAATCACGACGGAACTCCGGTCGAGAGGGTGATGCAGGCCACACGCCCACGCACCGCGCCGGGAAGCTTGGATGGACGCCGATTATAACGAGCGCCCCTCGCGGGACCGGGCAACGTTCCGTCATGGACGTGGGGTCGATGCGACGTTCGAGGGCGATCGGCCCGGGAGAGTTCATGCGGACCCTGCCTCCGGCGGCACACGAAGCGGTGCTCATCGGGCCGGATCGCGAGGCCCGCGGTTGATCGTCAGGTCCTCGGCGCAGGTGTTGTCCTTCTTGCGTGGAAACGGTGACGAGCGCCGGATGCCGCGTTCGGCCGCTTCGTCCCAGGCGGGCACGCCGCTGGACTTCACCAGCCGCAGCGAGGCGATCTCGCAGTCCTGCCCGATCTGCAGCCGGAAGCTGGCGATCGGGTTTCCCTGGACGTCGTCGGTGACCTGGTAGGTGGTGTTGCGTCGGACGCTGGCGCCGATCTTCGCCTGCCAGTCCGCATCGCCGGTACCGCCGCCGCCGCCACTGGCCCGCACGCCGCTGCCCGAACTCGCTCCACCGGCGGTACCCGCCTGCGCCATCAGGCTTTTCAGGTAATCCTCGCGCGCCTTGGCCTCGCGCGCGGCCGCTTCCTTGGCGGCCTGTTCGCGGGCCCCCGCCCCCTCCGCCGCGCGCCCGCGGGCGGGGTTGCTTCCGGGCTGCGGAAAGGAGCCCGCCGAGGGCGGGGCCCGGGGGGGGGGGGGGGCGGGCGGGGGGCGCGCCGTCCACCGCACTAGCCGCGCCCGGGGCGGGAAGGTACGCGAAGCTCGGGATCCGGTGGGTGTACGTTTCCGCCCC
>CADEEH010000043.1:0-33495 GCA_902826305.1 uncultured Burkholderiales bacterium | reverse complement strand
CTCGGCCTCGCGCCGGTCCGCCTCGCGGCGTTCGGCCTCGCGCTTTTCGGCCTCGCGTTTTTCGATCTCCCGCTTCTCGATCTCCCGCTTCTCGGCCTCGCGCCGCGCGAGCTCACGTTTCTCCGCTTCCCTGCGCTCGGCCTCGAGCCGTTCGGCTTCGCGCTTCTCGAGTTCGCGCTTCTCGGCTTCGCGTTTCTCGAGTTCGCGCTTTTCGAGTTCACGCTTCTCGAGTTCACGCTTTTCGAGTTCACGCTTTTCGAGTTCACGCTTTTCGAGTTCACGCTTCTCGGCCTCGGCGCGCCGTTGCGCCTCTTCGCGGGCGACGCGTTCGGCTTCCTCGCGGGCCTTGCGCTCCTTTTCCTTCTGCAGCGCGATCTCGGCCTGCGGGTCGGGCCGCTCCGGCTCCGGCGGTTTCTCGATCGGCTTGGGTTCCGCCTTGGCGAGCGGCTGCGGCGGCACGGGTTTCGGCGGCTCGACCTTCGGAACCGGCTTCGGTTCCGGCAGGGGCGCCGGCACGGGTGCCGGCGGCGGCGTCCACAGCTCCGCCTGCACCGGTTCCGGTTCGCGGTTCTGCCAGCGGATGCCGATGAACAGCAGCCCGAACAGCATCACGTGCATCAGCAGCGCGAGCAGGAACGAACGTGTCCGGTCGCCGGACGACGTCGGCGGACCACCGGGGCGTTGCACCGGCGCCGCGCCGACTTTCCCGCCGCCCGCGCCACCACCACCCGCGCCACCACCACCCGCGCCACCACCACCCGCGCCACCACCACCACCCGCGCCACCGCCGGTCGGCGGCATCGCTGTCGGAGGTGGCGGGGGCGGCGCGGGTGGCTCCGGGTCCGCTTCGGATCGGGCGCCCGGATCGCGGCCCTCGCGGCGCGCCTGCTTCTCGAGCTCGCGCAGGTCGGTCTGCCAGGAGGGGTGCAAAGGCATCAGTTCTGCTTGACCATCAGGCCGATTCGTTCGACGCCCTGGCGCTGCAGTTCGTCCATCACGCTGGTCACGTCCTCATAGCGAACGCTCTTGTCACCGCTGATCACCACCGGCAGCTTCGGGTCGGTGCGCACCTGCCGCAATGCGGACGCCAGCTCGGCCCGCGTGACCCGGCGTTCAGTCGGATCACCGCTGTTGACGCCGCGTATCCGCAGTTCGCCGTTGGGTCTCACCTGCACCTCGACGTACGCATCGCGCCGGGTGTCGCTCTTGCCGACCTTCGGCAGGTCGATCGTGCCCGGCGGCTGCATCGGTGCGGTGACCATGAAGATCACCAGCAGCACCAGCATCACGTCGATATACGGCACGACGTTGATTTCGTTGACAAGGCGTCGTCGCCTGCCGGAGCGGGAACTGACCGCGGGCATCGCCGGACCTTTCGCCTATTTGGCCTGCCGCTGCAGGATGTTGGAGAACTCCTCGATGAAACTGTCGAAGCGTGTCGACAGCCGGTCGATGTCGTAGGAGAACCGGTTGTAGGCGACGACCGCGGGAATCGCGGCGAACAGGCCGATCGCGGTGGCGACCAGCGCCTCGGCGATGCCGGGCGCAACCGCCGCCAGCGTGGCCTGCTGCACGTTGGCCAGGCCGCGGAAGGAATTCATGATGCCCCAGACGGTCCCGAACAGTCCGACGTAGGGACTCACCGAACCGGCCGACGCGAGGAAGGCGAGGCTGCGCTCGAGTTCGTCCATCTCGCGCTGGTACGCGGCACGCATCGCCCGGCGCGCCGCATCCAGCATCGCGCCGACGTCGGCGGGTTTCTGCTGTCGCGTCTTGAGGAACTCGCTCATTCCCGATTCGAAGATGCGGGCGAGTGCGCCGGGGTCCTTGCGGCTCTCTCGAACCTGCTGGTACAGCTGCCCGAGGTCCCGATCGCGCCAGAAGTCGCCCTCGAAGCGACCGGTCGCATGGCGGGCGCTGCGGATCGCGAACCACTTGCGGAAGATCGTCGACCAGGACCCCAGCGAGACGAGCAGCAGCAGCCCCATCACCAGTTGCACCAGCAACGACGCATTGGTGACCAGTGACAGGATCGAGATGTCTGAGTTCATCGGTCGTCCGTCTCTTTGCCGGTGAGCCGTTGTGCGACCCACGGCGGCAGCGCCGCCGGTCGGCCGCCGGCCCGTTCGATCACCGCGATGCGCACCAGCGCAAGCGCCGCACAATCGGATTGCCCGTCGACCCGCGCGACCTGGGCCAGCCGCACCTGCGCGCGCCGGGCTTCGATCATCCTCACGTCGACCCTCAATTCGTCGTCCAGTCGCGCCGGCCGTCGGTAGTCGACGGCGACATCGCGGACCACGAACAACAGACCGTCGCGCTCGGCCAGATCCCGATGCGCCACGCCCAGCGCACGCAGCCAGTCGGTTCGCGCGCGTTCGAAATATCGCAGGTAATTCGCGTAGTAGACGATGCCGCCGGCATCGGTGTCTTCGTAGTAGACACGCAGCCGCATCTCGAACACCGGCGGCGGCAGGTCGGCGAGGGCCGGAAAGCGCACGTTGCCCGGCGCAAGCGTCATCCGGGGATTCTATCAAGCATCCGCTCGGACGCCCGGCGTGCGACCGGGACGCCACTCGAACACCGGTCCGGGGCGTCGACGATCGATCCAGGGCACCCAGGGCGTGGCCACCAGCAGTGCGACCAGCAGTCCGTGCGGGCGGCCGAGACCGAACTGCCAGGTGAACGCGAGCAGCGCGACGACGCAGGCGAACACGATCCGGGTCCGCGGATCACGCGGGGTGGTCATCGGGTCGGAGATCATGAAGAACGCGAACAGCAGCAACGCGCCGTTGTGGAGCTGGTGCACGAGGACCCCGGGCGGCTGGCCGAGCAGGCCGACGCGGATCGCGAGCAGCGTGAACCACGCGGCGAGGAACACCCAGCCGATCTCCAGTCGCCGCGCCCGCTGCGTGACCCGGGTGCCGAGCAGCACGATCCAGGCGGCGAGCAGCAGGTGCTGTCCCCACTGGCCGGGTGACACCCATGCCCCGGGCAAGACGAATGCGGCGAGCGCCGCGGCCAGGTTGGCCGGGTTGAACAGGTGGCGCCCGTTGCTGCGGACCAGGAACTTGCTCGACATCGCGAGCGCGGCCAGCAGCGGATGGACCCACAGGTTGTCGGCGCGCACCAGCAGCGAGATGCCGAAGCTGCTGACCACCGCGCTCAACATCGTCGGGCCGAACAGGCCGGCCAGGTGCGCGCGCCAGTGTCCGATCCGGTTCGCGGCCCGTTCGCGAGGCCTGTGCCCCGGTCCGCGGCCGGTCCGCGCAAGCCAGGCGAGCCACGTGTGCTGCGTGGCGATCGCCGACGCGAAGGTCAGCACCACCTGCGGCCAGGCGAGGGCGAAGTCGCGGGCCAGCACACCGACCGCGAGGAAGCTGCCCAGGAACAGGATCTGGTCGATGCGGGCGTCCCGCGCCGGGCCGGTCCCGGCGCGGACCGCGGTGATCGGCGCGACGGTCACTGCCACAGCGCCTCCCACCACGGGCGCGACGCGGTGCCGATGTTCATCCGGCCTTGGATCCCGGCCAGGTCCCAGCCGCTCAGGTCGGCCAGCGTCCGCGCCTCGCGCTCCTGCCGGCGCCGGAGCTGGTCGAAGTAGACGGCCGCCGCAGGGCAGGTGTCCTGCGACCCGGTCCACGCGTGGCGCAGCACGTAACGGGTCTGGAAGTTGGCCCGGTCTCCGGTCTCCTGCAGCATCAGATCTTCCGGGAAGCTGGCCGCGGTGTAGCGCAGGTGCAGCCGCGTCAGCATCACCGGTTGTGCGCCGCCGCCCGGCGCGATGATTCGACGAGCGGGTGCGGGCGGCGCGCCCTGGTCGCCGCTGCGCGGCTCGCGGCCTTCGTCGAGCCAGAACACACCCGCCTGGCGCAGTTCCGTCGGGTTCAGCGGTTCGGCGGCACACGGATCGCACCAGCCCATGTCCCAGAAGTACTCGGTGAACACCGCCTTGAACTGCTCGCGCTCGGCCTGGCGGTCGAACAGCGCGCGGTAGAAGCGCTTGAAGTCGTCGCGCACGATGACCGGCAGTTCGACGTTGGCCGGCAGCTTCACGGTCCGGTAGTTCGACGACTCGACCCGGCCGCGTCGCGTCAGCACGTAGACGATCAGGTCCTGCGGACCGGCCGCGTTGATCATCCCCAGCCGCATCGGCAGCATGAATTTGTCGGACTCGAACGCGAACTGCAGCGGCCGCAGCGTCTGGTAGCCGGCGCGACGCTGCTCGGCCAGGTTGACCCGGGCCACGAAGAACTTCATGCCCTGGCGAATGTAGGCACCGAGCGCGGTGGAGGCACCGGCCGGGATCCGGTAGCCGTTGCCGCGCAGCCAGCGCTCGAGACCGTCGGACTGTTCGGCCGACAGGATCACGATGTCGTATTCGCCGATCGTGTAGCTCGCCTCGACGGTCACGCCGGTGGCCTTCTCGCGTCGGGCGGCCGCCGCGCCGGCATCGGCCGCCGGCGCCGCATTGCGCTGCTCGGCGAGTGCCGCGCGGCGGCACGGATCGTCATCGTGGTACTCGACCAGCCGCGGCGAGGACCACGCATCGATGCGGTCGAAGATCCGGCGCTCGCCGACGTGGATCTGGCCCCGCGACAACACCGTGGGCACCGGCACCACGAGTGCGAACTCGCCGAGGTCGCCCTTGTAATCGTTGAGCATCGAGATCACCGTGCGCCGGCCGTCGCGCGCGAGGATCACCTGGGAGGCTTCGTTGAACAGGGACGCATCGGCCTTGCCGACATAGAAACCGCAGAACGCCTGGGCGGCGGGGGCGGCGAGGACGGTCGAGGTGACCAGCGCGGCAGCGACCACGCGGGCGGCGCGGACGAGCAGGCCAGCGGCGCCGGGCCGGCGACCGGAGGGGACATCCATCGGGAAACTCCGTTGTTGATGAGGACAACCGATGAAACGGCGGCCGATCAGAAACGGGGTGAAAGTCGTCCGAAGCGGGTGACAGGCCCCCGGGCGGCGCACGGATCGGCCGGGGCGTCCGATCCGGCGGTCAGCGGAACTCGGGTGTTGTCCCTCTGGGCAGTTCCCGGCGCAGTGCCGCCGGGAACTCGTGCTCCGGGAACAGCTGCCGGCATCGCCTGTAGACCAGCCAGGCGTCGTGCTGGCGCAGATCGCGCAGCAGCACTTCGACGCGTCGTTCACAGGCGGCGGGGTTCGGCGGGTCGTTGGGCAGGGCGGGCACGTCGTCGCGACGCTTGGCCCGAGGCGGCGCCGGGGCCGGCGCAGCCGATTCACGCGCCGGCGGCTGACCGGCCTGTGCCACGCTCGCGGACGCTGCCCCTGCGGCCGTCGCCGGTGCGGCGGGTGACACACCCGGGTTCGAGTTGATCGATCCGGTGCCACGTCCCGGCGGGTCGTCGACCGGAACCTCGATCGGAACCTCGACCGCCTTGTCCTGGTGTTCCGCCGAGGGCGCGGCGTCGCCGGTGGCCCCGTCCCGGACCGCCGGCGTCGCCTGCAGCGCATCGCGATGTCGCTGCACCGGGCTGGCCGCCTCGTCCTTGGCCGGCGCCGTCGGTGCCGAGGGCGCGGACCGTGGATCGGTGACCGATCCTGCCGCCTGGCCGAGTCGACGCCCGGGCTCCGGCGCGGGGTTGGCTCGGGACCCGGGCGCCGGTGCGACCGGTGCCGGCCGGGCCGCGAGCGGTGTTGCCGGCCGTGCCGGCGTCGGCGTGCCGGCGGCGGGTGGTGATTCGCGTCGACTGTCGGTGGGTGTGGCCGCCACACTCGAGGCGCTTTCGCGGATCGCGTTCTCGCGGGCCGCCGCCGCATCGCCGTCGGGAATCGTCGCCTGCGCCAGCGGCGGCGCAGCGGCGGCGGCGGCGTTCGAAGCCTGCTCCCTGGGGCCGGTCGTGGAGTCGCTCGCCGCTGCGGCCGCACTCGGTGTCGGCGCCTTCGTCTGCACACGCTCGTCGTCGATCGACAACGGGTCGTGCAGCAGCACGAAGACCGCGACCACACCGGCGGCGATCGAGCCGGCCCACGGCAACCAGCCGCTCCATGAGCCCCCCGTCGGGCGGGGCCGCTCGGGGGCGGTCCGTCGATCAGGCAGGGGGCGACCGGTGGCGCCAGGGCGATCCGCCGGGATCCGGGACGGTTCGACGGCGGTTGCGGCGCGGGCGGCCTTCTCGGCTTCGGCGCGGATCGTCCGGTCAAGCCACGGCGGCGGCGCCTCGTCGGGCAACTGCCGATAGAGCCGGGCGCTGGCATCGGCCGAGCGGGACTCGCGATCCGGCGCGTCGTCGCGTCCGCTCATCCGGCGCTCCCGCGCGTCGCGCGCGCAGTCATCGCAGCACCCCGCCGAGCGCCTGCAACAGGCGCGCACGGGCGTAACGCAGCCGGCTTTTGGCCGTCTCGCGCGGCACCGCGGTGATCGTGGCGATCTCCTCCAATGTCAGCTGCATCTCCTCGGCGAGCAGGTACGTTTCACGTTGCGGCGGCGGCAACTCGCGGATCGCGGCGGCGACGATCGCCTGCAGTTGTGATCGCTCGACCTGCCGCGCCGGGTCGGCCTCCGGGTCGCTCAACGCGGCGACGAGCGCTTCGGGCAGGTCGTCGTCATCGTACGCATTGAACGCGATATCGTCGCCGGCGGGGTTGGCAACCCTCCAGGCATCGACCAGACGCTGGCGCGCCAGCAGGTAGAGCCAGGTCGTGAAACGGGCCCTGGGCTGGTAACGGGGGGCGCTGCGGATCAGCGCGAGCCAGGTCTCCTGGTAGACGTCGTCGACACCCGGATGGCCAGCCAGGCCGCGCCCGATCATGCGGTACAACCACCCGCGGTGCCGCGCGTACAGCCGGTCGAACGCGGCCATGTCGCCGCGTGTGAACGCCTGCATCAGCGCCTCGTCGGAGTCCTCGTCCATCGCAGGCGCCGCGCGGGCCGGGGTCGGCCGATCAGAACGGGCCGCGGGCGGGAAGCAACTGCCAGACGGCCCAGGCCCCGGCGAGGACAACAACCGCGGCGATCACCAGCCGCCGGGACGCCTGGCGTCGATACTCCTCCCAGTCGAAGACTTCGGCCAGGATCAGGCCGAGGACCGCGCCGGCGGCCATGCCGCCGATGTGTGCGGCGTTGTCGATGTGGCTCGACACGAATCCCATGAACAGCGAGTAGCCGGCGAACATCAGCATCGACGACCGCATCGAGGTCACCAGCGCGGCGGGCAACTGGTGATGTTTGTGGAACAGCGCCGCCAGCAGCGCACCGACGACCCCGAAGATCGCCCCCGACGCACCCACCGAGACCACCTTGCTGGCCGAGAAGAACAGGCTGGCCAGCGATCCGAAGAGTGCGCTGCCCAGGTAGATCAGCAGGAACTGTGCGTGGCCGTAGAAGCGCTCGGCGATGCGGCCGGTGTCCAGCAGCGCCCACATGTTGAAGCCGAGGTGCACCAGCCCGCCATGCAGGAAGGCCGCGGTCATCAGGCGCCAGGGCTGCTCGATCGTCAGCGGCAGGTAGTTGCCGCCCCAGGCGGCCAAAAGGCGCGCGTCCGGGCTCATCGGATCGAGTCCGGTGGCCACGTTGGCGATCCAGACCAGCACGTTGAGCGCGACCAGCACGGTGGTCACCGTCGTGCGCGGGGTGGTCTCGATCAGGCGTTCGAAGAACCCGTCACTCGCCATCGCCGCCGCCGTCATCCGCAGCCACCGCGCCAGGCGGACCGACCGGTGCCGGCTGTGCACCGAACAGGTCGCTGCCGGAGGGTGCGACGAGGCCGAAGTGGCGATACGCCGCCGCGGTCGCGATCCGCCCGCGCGGCGAACGCTGCAGGAAACCCTGCTGGATCAGGAACGGTTCGATCACGTCCTCGATCGTGTCGCGTTCCTCGCCGATCGCCGCCGCGAGGCTGTCCAGTCCGACCGGTCCGCCACCGAAGCGCTCGATCACCATGCCGAGCAGCTTGCGGTCCATCAGGTCGAAGCCGGCCGCATCCACCTCGAGCATCACGAGCGCCGCGTCGGCGACCTTGCCGTCGATGACACCGCCGGCCTTGACCTCGGCATAGTCACGCACGCGACGCAACAACCGGTTGGCGATCCGCGGCGTGCCGCGCGATCGACGCGCGATCACCCGCGCCCCTTCGGGTTCGAGCCGCGTCTCGAGCAGTTGCGCCGAGCGCGCGACGATCCGGGTCAGATCGTCGGCAGTGTAGAACTCGAGCCGGGCGACGATGCCGAAGCGGTCGCGCAGCGGATTGGTCAGCATGCCGGCACGGGTGGTCGCCCCGATCAGCGTGAACGGCTGCAGGTCGAGCTTGATCGACCGGGCGGCCGGGCCTTCGCCGATCATGATGTCGATCTGGTAGTCCTCGAGCGCCGGATACAGGATCTCCTCGACGATCGGCGACAGCCGGTGGATCTCGTCGATGAACAACACGTCGTTGCGCTCGAGGTTGGTCAGGATCGCGGCCAGGTCGCCCGGGCGCTCGAGCACCGGGCCGGAGGTCTGACGCAGGTTCACGCCCATCTCGCCGGCGATGATGTGGGCGAGTGTCGTCTTGCCCAGCCCGGGCGGACCGAACAGCAGCACGTGGTCGAGCGCCTCCTGGCGGTTGCGTGCGGCAGCGATGAAGATCTCGAGCTGTTCGCGGATCCGCGGCTGGCCGACGTAGTCGTCCAGGCGGCGCGGGCGCAGCGCGCGTTCGACCGCCTGTTCGTTGGCCGACGTGGCGTGGGCGCTGATCAGTCGATCGTGTTCGATCATGGCTTGGACAGGTGCTTCAATGCGTGCCGGATGCCGTCGGCGAGCGAGGTGCCGGCCGGCACCAGCCGCGTCGCGGCCTGCGATTCGCGTTCGGAGTAGCCGAGTGCAATCAGCGCGCGCACGATGTCGACCTGTGCATCGGTGCCCGGACCGGCACGGGCGGTCGGCCCGTCGGGTGCGAGCAGCTTGTCCTTCAGTTCCAGCAGCAGCCTTTCGGCGGTTTTCTTGCCGATGCCCGGGACCTTGACCAGTCGGCCCGCCTCCTGCGCGGCGACCGCGTGGGCGAGGTCGTCGACCGAAAGACCGGACAGCACCGCGAGGGCGGTCCGCGGCCCGATGCCGGAGATCCGGATCAGCTGCCGGAACGCATCCCGCTCGGCGGGCCGCAGGAACCCGTACAGCAGGTGTGCATCCTCGCGCACCACCAGGTGGGTCAGCAGCGCGATCCGTTCCCCCGGCGCCGGCAGATCGTAGAACGTGCTCATCGGCACGTCGACCTCGTAGCCGATGCCGCCGACGTCGACCAGGACCTGCGGCGGCGTCTTGTCGAGCAGGACGCCCGAGAGGCGGCCGATCATCGTGGCGGTGTTCCGGTTGGCGTTCGCATGCGGTCCGGCGGCAGCTTACACCACGCGGCTGGCGCGCAGCCGCAGGTTGCGCCCGCTGCGACGCACGGTGCGCGCCGGGCGTTCCGGCATCCCGGCGGCGTGTACGTGGCAGATCGCGCAGGCGAGTGCATCGGCGGCATCACTCGACGGCGCGGCGGTCAGCGTCAGCAGCCGCTGGACCATCGCCTGCACCTGCGGCTTGGCGGCGCGGCCGTAACCGACGACCGCCTGCTTGACCTGCAGCGCGCTGTATTCGTGCACGTCCAGGCCGCGGGCGACCAGTGTCGCCAACGCCGCACCACGGGCCTGGCCGAGCAGCAGCGTGGACTGGGGATTGACGTTGACGAAGACGATCTCGGCGACCGCCAGGTCGGGTGTGTATCGTGTGATCACTTCGGCCAGGCCGTCGTGGATCGCCTTCAGCCGTGACGGCAGCGTCCCTTCGGGCGAACGGATGACGCCGCTGGCGACGTAGGTCAGCCGCGTGCCGGCGACGTCGATCAGGCCGAATCCGGTGCGACGCAGTCCCGGATCGACGCCGAGGACCCGGTAGACGCGCACCCGCGGCTTACCGGCCCTGCGCCGCGAGCCGGCGGTCGATCCGCTGCAGGTCGCGTCGCGCGCCGACGGTATCGGGATGGTCGGTGCCCAGCGCGGCCTCGTCGATCGACAGGGCGCGCTCGACCAGCGGTCGTGCGGCCTGCCATTGCGACTGGCTGGTCCGGACCCAGGCGAGGTTCATCAGCGCATCGGCGAGCGCGGTGCCGGTCGGCGCGTGTTTCTCGAGGATCGCGATCGCACGCTCGAGCGCCGCGGCCGCGTCGTCGAAGCGGCGCTGGCGCCCCAGCACCAGGGCGAGATTGGACAGGGTCGAGGCGATGTCCGGATGGTCGGCACCGAGCCGCTGCTCCCGAATGGCAAGCGCCCGGCGGTAGTTGGGCTCGGCGAGGTCGTCGCGCCGACTGGCACCCTCGGCGGCCGCGATGTTGTCGAGCGCCGCCGCGTAGGCCTCGCTGTCGGCACCTTCGCGTTTCTCGACGATCGCCGCCGCCTGGCGGAATGGGCGCAGGGCGAGGTCGTGCTGGTTGCGCGCGTACGCGATCAGGCCGAGGTGGGTCAGGCTCTTCGCGTGCATGAGACTGCCCGGGGCGTCGCGCTCGGTCCTGCGCAGTGCCTCGCGGCAGATGCGGGTGGCCTCGGCGCCGATCTCGACACCGACATTGACGCCGACCCGGATCGCCGCATAACACGCCGCGTTCGGATCGTCGCCGTCGGTGGCGACCGCCTGTGCCCATGCCGGCGGCATCGCGACGACCGTCGCGGCGACGAGTGTCAGTGCGCGGAGCGCAGCCGCCAGCGACCGCCGAACCGCCGCGTGTGCGCCGTCGCTCGCCCCGATCATCATGTCCATCCTCGCGCAACCCGCCGACCGGCGTCGTGCAACCCGCCGGCGACGGAACCGTCCGCCGGCCAAGTGCTCCGGCTCAATCAATGCCGGAAGTGCCGCACGCCCGAAAATACCATGGCGACGTTGCGCTCGTCGGCCGCGGCGATCACTTCGTCGTCGCGCACCGACCCTCCGGGCTGGATCACCGCGACCGCGCCCGCGTCGGCGACCGCGTCCAGGCCGTCCCGGAACGGGAAGAACGCATCCGAGGCGACCACCGAGCCGGCCAGCGTCAGCCCGGCGTTCGTGGCCTTGATGCCGGCGATCCGTGCCGAGTCGATCCGGCTCATCTGGCCGGCGCCCACACCGAGCGTTCGACCGTCGCCGCAGAAGACGATCGCGTTGGACTTGACGAACTTGGCCACGCGCCATGCGAAGAGCAGGTCGGCCAGCTGCTTCGGATCGGGTCGGCGTTTCGTGACCACCTTCAGGTCGGCCGCCACCAGCCGGTGTTCGTCCGGGGACTGGACCAGCACGCCGCCGCCGACCCGCTTCAGATCGAACCCGTTGGACGCGCGGGCCAGGGAGATCTCGAGCACCCGGACGTTCTGCTTGGCCGCCAGCACCTGCCGCGCGGAGGCGGCGACCTCGGGGGCGATCACCACCTCGACGAACTGGCGGGCGACCGCTTCGGCCGCCGCGCCATCGAGCGGCCGGTTGAAGGCGATGATGCCGCCGAAGGCGGAGGTCGGGTCGGTGGCGAAAGCCTTGTCGTAGGCCTCGCGGCCATCGGCGCCGATCGCCACGCCGCACGGATTGGCGTGTTTGACGATCACGCAGGCCGGCTCGTCGAAGCTCTTGACCGCCTCCCAGGCCGCGTCGGCATCGGCCACGTTGTTGTACGACAGCTCCTTGCCCTGCAGCTGGCGATAGTGCGCGAGTGTTCCCGGAGCCGGATCGGCGTCGCGATAGAACGCGGCGCCCTGGTGCGGATTCTCGCCGTACCGCATCGACTGCAGCTTGTGCCACTGCACCGTCAGCACGTCGGGAAACACACCCCGGCGGCCTTCGTCGTCGAGTGCGGTCAGGTAGTTGGCGATTGCACCGTCGTACTGCGCGGTGTGTGCGAACACCTTGCGCGCCAGCGCCAGCCGCGTGGCGGCACTGGTGCCGTGGTGGGCGCGCAGTTCGTCGAGCACGTGGGCGTAGTCGGCCGGATCGACGAGCACCGTGACCCCGGCGTGGTTCTTGGCGGCGGCGCGCAGCATCGCCGGCCCGCCGATGTCGATGTTCTCGATCGCATCGTCGAACGTGCAGTCCGCCCGGGCGACCGTCTGCTGGAACGGGTACAGGTTGACGACCAGCAGGTCGATGCGGCCGATGCCGTGTTCGGCGATCGCGCGCATGTGCTCCGGCGAATCGCGCCGGGCGAGCAGCCCGCCGTGGATCTTCGGATGCAGCGTCTTCACGCGGCCGTCGAGCATCTCCGGAAATCCGGTGTGTGCGGACACCTCCCGGACCGGCAGGCCGGCCTCGTCGAGCAGCCGCGCGGTGCCGCCGGTGGACAGCAGTTCGATCCCGAGGCCGGCCAGCGCACGCGCCAGTTCGACGATGCCGGTCTTGTCCGAGACGCTGAGCAGTGCGCGTTCGACCCGATTCACATGGACTCCCGTGGTGTGGCCGGCCGTCTCGCGGGCCTACAACATGCCGTGCATCTGCAGCTTCTTGCGCAGCGTGTTGCGATTGATCCCGAGCATCTCGCTGGCCCGCAGCTGGTTGCCCTGCGCCTTGCGCATCACGACCTCGAGCATCGGACGTTCCACCGCGCGGATCACCATGTCGTAGACCGCGCTCGGCGCCATGCCGTCCATCTCGCGGAAGTATTTCTCCAGGCTGCGCGTGACGGCTTCGTCGATCGTCTGCTGTCGGGTCATGCCAATCTTCTCCGTTCGTACAGCATGTCGTTGGCCGCCGGCCCGTCGTCCGCGGCGGCGGAAAGCCCGCGGCCGTCGGTGCCGGCGGGATCGATCCGCTCGAAGAAGCGGTCGAGTGCGGCGAGCTGCCCTTCGGGATCGTCGATGCGATGGAAATCGCGCAGGAAATCGACGCCGCCGGCGATCGTGCCGAGATACCAGCCGACGTGTTTGCGTGCGGTGCGCACGCCGGTGTGTTCACCGTAGAACGCGTAGTGCTCGCGCAGGTGTGCACCGAGCAGCGTGCGCAGTTCCGCGACCGTCGGGCCCGCCCGCAGCACACCGGTCTGCAGGTAGTGGGTGATCTCGCGGAAGATCCACGGCCGGCCGAGCGCCGCGCGACCGACCATCACCGCGTCGGCTCCGGTCGCTTGCAGCACCGCCTGCGCCTTGTGCGGCGTGTCGATGTCGCCATTGGCGACGACCGGCACCGACACCGCCGCCTTGACCGCGGCGATCGTGTCGTACTCCGCGCTGCCGGTGAAGCCGCATCGCCGCGTGCGCCCGTGGACGACCAGCATCGCCGCGCCCGCCTGCTGCGCGCCTCGCGCCAGCACGACCGCGTTGCGGTGCGACGGCTCGATGCCGGTGCGCATCTTGACGGTGACCGGCACCGGCACCGCCCGCGCCACCGCGTCGATGATCCGCAACGCCAGCGACTCGTCGCCCATCAGCGCCGAGCCGGCGGCCACCGCGCAGACCTTCTTGGCCGGGCAACCCATGTTGATGTCGATGATCTGCGCGCCGCGATCGACGTTGAATCGTGCCGCCTCGGCCATCATCGCCGGATCGGCGCCGGCGATCTGCACCGCCTTGGGCCCGGGTTCGCCGCGATGGTCGATGCGCCGCGCGGTCTTGATGCTGTTCCACAGCCGGGGATCGGACGCTGCCATCTCACCCACCGCATAACCCGCGCCCAGCGCGCGACACAGCCGCCGGTACGGCCGGTCGGTGACACCGGCCATCGGGGCGGCGAACACGTTGTTGGCGAGCGTGTAAGGGCCGATCTGCACTGCGGGTGAGTCTCGGAAAGGGCTGCGACGTTGTTCGTGTTCCGTCGCCGCGGCGGACGGATCGCATGCGAAACCCGATCGACCGGCCGACTTTCTTGTGCGTGGCTATCGACGATGGGGAGCGAATTCTAACGAAAATCCCGCCGCACCAGAAGCTTGGTGCCGATCTTCGATCGACCTTGCGGCGCGCAAGCTCGTCGATCGCGTGTCAGCGCATGCCGAACATGAACCGACGCGCCAGGCCGTGTCGCAGCGGCGCGGCCAGTTCCAGCGAAGTGAGCGCCACCGATTGCAGCGGACGCAGCGCGCCGACGGTGAACACACGCGCCAGTGCATCGGTGAGCACGATCACCCCGTCGCGATCCGGCCGCCGCCGGCGCAGGTAGCCGGGCAGTGCACTCGCCGGCTCGAGGCCACGCGCCCGTGCCGCTCCCAGTGCCTCGGCGAGTTCGAACGCATCGCGGATGCCCAGATTCAGTCCCTGTCCCGCGACCGGATGCAATGCCTGCGCGGCATTGCCGATCCAGACGTCGCGACCGTCGATCACCCGCTGTCGCTTGCGGCGCACCAGCGGCGCGCTGTGCCGCGCACCGGCCAGACGCAGGCTGCCGATCCAGGGGCCGAACGCCTCGGACAGTTCGACGACCAGTGCATCATCGTCGATCGACAGTCGTCGCTCGACCACCTCGCGTGGCGCGCACCAGACCAGCGAGAAGCGCCCGGGCTCGGGCAGCGGCAGCATCGCCAACGGCCCCTCGGCGGTGAATCGTTCCCAGGCGACGTGGTGCCGGTCCGCAGCCACCGGCTCACATTGCACCTCGGCCAGCAGTGCGGACTGACCGAAATCGATCTCGCCGGCATCGGGCCCGGTGTCACCATCGGCGTGTACGATCACACCCGGCGCCGACACCGGCACGTCCGCCGCCGGTGTCCGCTGGATCGTGGCGTGGTGCACGGCGGCCTCGAGCGAGTCCTGCAGCGTCCTGTAGCGGACCACGTGACCCAGCGCCGGCACGCCCATGTCCTGTGCACGCATGCACACGCGACCCGCGTGCCCGGCCAGCGAGACGTCGACCTCGGCGATCGTGCCGGCCTGTGTGCCGAGCGCACGCGTGTCGATCACGCGGCCCAGCGTCAGCCACGATCCGTACGACAGTGCGAGCGCCCGTTCGGCGAGCGCGGCGGGCAGTTCGCGACGCGGTGAATCGAGCCGCAGTTCCTCCGCGGGGAAACCCTGGCGCAGCAGCAGCAACGCGAGCAGCGACGACACCGGCCCGGTGCCCTCGATCCGGACGGCATTCGACGATGTCCCGGATCCCGCGATCGGCAGCACGACGGACACGGCGATCGTTTCAGCCGCAGACGAGTGCTTCGATCTCGTCGGGCGACTTCGGCACGTCACCGGTGAGGATCTCGCAGCCACCCTCGGTCACGACCGCATCGTCCTCGATCCGGATGCCGATGTCGTGGAAGTGGGCCGGCACGTCGTCGGCGCGACGCACGTAGATGCCGGGCTCGACGGTGACCACCATGCCCGGCTCGAGCATGCGCCAGGGTCGCGTGTCGCCGCCCCCGCGCGTGCCCGGCTCGCGATACTCGCCGCAGTCGTGCACGTCCATGCCCAGCCAATGGCCGGTGCGATGCATGTAGAACCGCTTGTAGCTGCCCGATTCGATCGCGCCGTCGACCGAGCCGGAGAGCAGGCCGCAGTCGATCATCCCTTGGGCGAGCACCCGCACCGCGGCCTCGTGGGGTTCGTTGAAGCGGTGTCCCGGCCGGGTCCGCTCGATCGCGGCCGCCTGGGCGGCGAGCACGACGTCGTACAACGCCCGTTGCGGGCCGCTGAAGCGGCTGGCGATCGGGAACGTGCGGGTGATGTCGGACGCGTAACCGTCCAGTTCGCAGCCGGCGTCGATCAGCAGCAGGTCACCGGCGCGCAGCCGGGCGTTGTTCTCGCGGTAGTGCAATATGCAGGCGTTGGCGCCGGCGGCGACGATCGAGCCGTAGGCCGGGAATGGCGAGCCGAGCCGCCGGAACTCGTGCAGCAGTTCGGACTCGACTTCGTGTTCGTGCAGCCCGTCGCGTGCGCAACGCATCGCCCGCACGTGGGCACCGGCCGATATCTTCGCGGCGCGCCGCATCACGTCCAGTTCGTGGGCGTCCTTGATCAGGCGCATCTCGTCGAGCAGCGCGTGCACGTCGACCGCACGGGTCGGCGCGCCGACCCCGGCACGGGCCTGGGCGCGCACCGCGGCGAGCCAGCCGCGCAGCCGGCCGTCCAGCTCCGCCTCGGCGCCGAGGGCATAGAACAGGGCCGGCTGGTCGGCGATCAGCCCGGGCATCTCGGCATCGATCGAACCGATCGGCAGCGCCCGGTCGACGCCGAAGTGCTCACGCGCGGCCTGAGGGCCGAAGCGCAGGCCATCCCAGATCTCGCGCTCCTCGTTCTTCTCACGGCAGAACAGGATCGATTCGTCGCGATCGTCGGCGACAACAAGCACCAGCGCCGCCTCGGGCTCGGGAAAGCCGGTCAGGTAATAGAAGTAGCTGTCCCAGCGGTACGGATAGTCGCTGTCCCGGTTGCGCCGTGCCTCCGGTGCGGTGAAGACCACGGCGATGCCGCCGCCCATCTCGCGCATCCGGGCCTTGAGGCGACGTCGACGATCGGCGAAGGGTTCCATGCGGTGTAGTCGGCTCGGGAAGTCTGTCGGTCGGGTCCGGTGTTCCGGGACACGGGCCGCGATCAGCCGGCCCGCCTGCGCAATTGTGCATCCAAATCGGCGAGCCGCTCGGCGGTGCCCACGTCGATCCAGGTGCCGGTGAACCATTCGCCGCCGGCGCGACCCGCATCGGCCGCGGCCCGCAGCAGCGGGGCCAGCGCCGCGCGGCGCCCCGGTTCGACGGTCGCGAACAGCCGCGGCGCATAGACGCCGATGCCGCTGAACGTCAGGCGGCGGCCGTCGTTGTTGCCCAGCCGACCGGACTGCAGGCCGAAGTCGCCGCCCGGATGGTGCGCCGGATTGTCGACCAGCACACACCAGGCGTCGAGCCGACCGGCGGCCATCTGCGCCGCGATCCCGGCGGCGCGTGTGAACGGATAGTCGCAGAACACATCGCCGTTGACGACCAGGAACGGTTCGTCACCCAGCAGCGGCAACGCCTTCGCGATGCCGCCGGCGGTTTCGAGCGCCTCGGTCTCGGCCGAATAACGGATCGACAGGCCCCAGCGCGAGCCGTCGCCCAGGCCCGCTTCGACCAGGTGGCCGAGATGGGCGTGGTTGATGACGACCTCGCGCAATCCGGCCGCGTGCAACCGTTCCAGGTGCCAGACCAGCAGCGGCTTGCCGCCGGCCGGCAGCATCGGCTTGGGACAGGTGTCGGTCAGCGGCCGCAACCGTTCACCCCGCCCGGCGGCCAGGATCATCGCGCGCACGTCAGCGGCCCGCGCCGGCCCCGGGCCGTGTGTCCTCGATCCGGTCGATCAGCGCCCGCAGCGGATCGAACGCGCGGTAACGGCGCACGGTGGCGATCACGTAGTCGAACACCACCGGCATGTCGGCCAGATAGCGGTCCTTGCCGTCGCGGTGGAACAGCCGCGCGAAGATGCCGAGCACCTTGATGTGGCGCTGCAGTCCCATGAACTCGAAGTCGCGCCAGAAATCATCGAACGCGGCCGGCACCGGCAGCCCGGCGGCCCGCGCCCGCTCCCAATACCGCACGGTCCAGTCGATCACCTGCTCCTCGGGCCATCGGATGTAGGCGTCGCGCAGCAGCGACACCAGGTCGTAGGTGATCGGGCCGTGGACCGCGTCCTGGAAGTCGAGCACACCCGGGTTGCCCGGGCCCGGCACGACCATCAGGTTGCGCGAGTGGTAGTCGCGATGGACGAACACACGCGGCTGGGCGAGGTTGTTGGCGAGGATCGTCTCGAA
The DNA here is from genome assembly GCA_902826305.1 of uncultured Burkholderiales bacterium. GTDB lineage: Bacteria > Pseudomonadota > Gammaproteobacteria > Burkholderiales > Burkholderiaceae_E > CADEEH01. The sequence continues at coordinate 15,857 of CADEEH010000043.1, read as the reverse complement.
CACGCCCTGCAGCGCGGCCCGCTCGGCGTCGTCGAGCCTGACCGCCTTGTGGCGGGCGACATACCAGTCGGGGTACAGGTTCAGTTCGCGCAGCAGCAGTTCCCGGTCGTAGAGCGGGAACACACCGTCGCGACTCGCGACCTGCATCCGCACCAGCGTGTCGATCGCGTCGAGATACAACTGGTGCACGGAACGTGGCCCGCCGCCACCGCCGGCCAGTGCCGCGATCTCGTCCAGATACGTCGTATGGCCGAGATCGCCGAGCAGCAGGAAGCCTTGCGCCAGATCCTGTGCGAACACGGCCGGCACCGACACACCGGCGGCCGCCAGTTGCGCGGCCGCGTGCAGGAACGGGCCGCAGTCCTCCATCGGCGGTGGCGCATCCATCGCGATCAGCGAGCCGATCGCGGGATCGGCGCTGTCGAGCCGGAAGTAGCGACGGAAGCTGGCGTCGTTCGAGGCCGGTCGCATCGAACCGGGATCGAGTGCGTATCGCGACGCAAGCGGGGCCAGCCAATCGAGCAGCCGGGCCCGACGCGGATCGTCGCCTTCGACGTGGGACGGGGTCGCGGGCGGGGAGGTCATGAGGGCGATCCTATAATACCGAGCCGCCTGCGCCCGGCGCGTTTCCGACCGGCGGGCGTTTGTGGTCCGTCGGAGCATGTCCGGACCGACGATTCGATGGCCGGGACGTGTACCGGCAGCGTTGCGGCCTATCCCAACTTGCGGACCCCCGCCCCATGGACCTGTTCGATGCCTTCCGGTGACCGCGCGCTGAGCGCCCCGGAGCGGCTCACGGCCGGGCGGCGGGTCGGGCCGACGTCGGGTGAGGTCAACGTGCCGGCGGCCGGCCGACGGTGGCCGGCCCTTGTCCTCGGCATCGTGATGGCCGTGGTCCCCCTGGTTGCATCGAGGGCCGCCGACGACAATCGGCCGCTGCCGCCGCTTCGACTGAAGATGGCCCCGGCGCTCGGCGAGGAACAGCCGGCGATGTCGGGCGCGCCGATGTTCGGACGCGGCGACCGGGCCGAAGGTCGCATCGGCCGCGAATCCACCCTCGCCGGCGAAGCGGAACTGCGGCGATCGGGCACCACCATCCGTGCCGACCGGATCACCTACTACGACACCGACGACGAGGTGATCGCGGTCGGCAACGTCCGCATGAGCCGTCAGGGCACCGTGTTCACCGGCTCCGAACTGCGGCTGAAGATCGATGCCAACGAAGGATTCCTCGCCCAGCCCGCCTATCGCCTGTCGGTCTACAACGGACGCGGCGGGGCCGATGCGATCGAGTTCCTCGGCCGCGACCGGGTCGCGTTCCGAAATGCGACCTACACCACCTGCCGTCCCGAGGAGCCCGACTGGTACCTGCGCGCGAGATCGCTCGAGCTGGACCAGGGAGAAGGCCAGGGCACGGGACGATCGGCGACGCTGTACTTCAAGGACGTGCCGATCGCGGCCGCGCCGGTGTTCGGCTTCTCGCTCGGCGACGAGCGGCGCAGCGGGTTCCTCGCGCCGACCCTGTTCCTGACCTCGCGCACCGGTCCCGAGGTGCTCCTGCCGTACTACTGGAACATCGCGCCGAACCGGGATGCGACGCTGTTCACCCGCGTGTCGACCCGCCGCGGCTACCAGCTGGGCGGCGAGTACCGGTTCATGGAACCGTGGTATCTCGGCGAGTCGCGCTTCGAGTACACGCCGCGCGACACCGAGACCGACACCGCGCGTTACCAGTGGTCGTTGCGCGGCAACTTCTCCCGCGGCGGCTGGGGTGGCGGCTGGAACGCGCGCGGCGTGTCGGACGATCGTTATTTCATCGACTACGCGCGCACGATCCTGGGCAGCGCCGATCGCAGCCTGCCGCGCGAGATCTTCATCGGCCGCGGCATCGGCAACTGGAATCTGCTCGGCCGGATCTCGACCTTCCAGAACATCCTCGAGGCACGCGCCGCGCCGCCGCCCGAACGTGTGCCGCAACTGCTCGCGCGCTACGATCGCGCCGATGCCGGCGGCTTCGATCTCGGGATGACGGTCGACGGCACCTATTTCAACCAGCCGCTGGTCACGACGCAGCCGGTGCAGACGCTGGCCGAGGGTGCGCGCCTGGTCGTCAACCCGACGGTCAGTTATCCGTGGCGCCGTCCGGGCGGCTTCGTGATCCCGAAAGTCGGTGTACACGCCGCCAGCTACCGGCTCGATCGGAACCCGGGCGGCACCGAGCTCGACCTGAACCGGGTGGTGCCGACGTTTTCGCTCGACTCCGGTCTCGTGTTCGAGCGGCCGGTGCGCCTGTTCGAGCGCGGGCTGACCCAGACGCTGGAGCCGCGGCTGTTCTACGTGCGTACACCGTATCGCGAGCAGAGCGGCTTTCCGGTGTTCGACACCACCTATGCCGACTTCACCTTCGGCCAGCTCTTCTCCGAGAACACGTTCGTCGGCCACGACCGGATCGCCGATGCCAACCACCTGACCGCCGCGGCCCTGACCCGGCTGATCGATCCGGACACCGGCGCCGAGCGTTTCCGCTTCGCGGTAGGCCAGCGACGCTACTTCTCCGCCCAACGGGTGCAGATCACCTCGCTCGCGCCGCTGATCGACTCGAGCAACGATTGGCTGGTGGCCGCGGCCGGCGACCTCGGCAACGGCATGTCGTTCGACAGCGGCTTGCAGTTCTCCCAGCAGAACTCGCGTGTCCCGCGCGCCACCGCGCTGTGGCGCTACCTGCCCGGGGACGGACGGGTCTTCAACTTCGGGGTACGCTACCGGCGCGAGCAGCTCGGCCAGGTCGACACCTCGTGGCGCTGGCCGATCTCGCGCAACTGGACCGGACTGGGCAGGGTCAACTACTCGTGGCTCGACCGCCGGATCGACGATGCGACGCTGACCGTCGTGCCGGCCAAGCCCGGCATCATCGAAGGTGTGCTCGGCTTCGAGTATCGCCGCGACTGCTGGGCCACGCAGTTCGTCGCCACCCGGTTCGTCACCGCGCAAGGGTCCACCACCAGCGCGTTCTTCGTGCAGCTCGAGCTGACCGGGGTCGCCCGCATCGGATCCGACCCGTTTGATATATTGAGACGCAACATCCCCGGCTACCGGCTGCCGCAGGACCGGGAGTCGCCTCCCTCACGCTACTACGGGTACGAATGAACACGATGCGCCGGATCCTCGCGCTCGCCGCGGTCGCGTTCGGGACCGCCGCGGCGCAAGCGGCCACGCCCACCGAACTCGATCGGGTCGTCGCGGTCGTGAACACCGAAGTGATCACCGCGCGCGAGCTGGATCAGCGCCTGGTGGTGGTCGAGCAGCAGCTGCGTGCGCAGAAGGTGCAGGGACCGCCGCGTGATGCGCTGATGAAACAGGTGCTCGAGCGGATGATCGTCGACCGGGCCCAGTTGCAGCGGGCGCGCGACCTGGGCCTGCGCGTCGATGAAGGCCAGGTCGACCGCGCGCTGGGACGCATCGCCGACGAGAACCGGATCGCGGTGTCGGAGCTGCGGCGTCGGGTCGAGGGCGAAGGCACGCCGTTCGCCCGTTTCCGCGACGACGTGCGCGAACAGATCCTGCTCGCGCGGCTGCGCGAACGCGAAGTCGAATCGCGGGTGCAGGTGAGCGAGGCCGACGTCGATGCGTTCCTGGCCGAATCGGCGACCCAGGGGACCCCGGGCAGCGAGCTGAACCTCGCCCACATCCTGGTCCGCGTGCCGGAGGGTGCGTCGGCCGAGCAGATCGACGACCGGCGGCGCCGGGCCGAGGACCTGGCGCGCCAGATCAAGACCGGCGCGGACTTCGGTCGCCTGGCCGCTTCGTTCTCCGACGGTCCGGAGGCGATGAGCGGGGGCGGCATCGGCTGGCGGCCGGCGGATCGGCTGCCGCAGCTGTTCGTCGATGCGGTCGCCCGGCTCAAACCCGGCGAGAGCACCGGTCCGCTGCGCAGCCCGGCCGGCTTCCATCTGGTCAAGCTGCTCGAGCGTCGCAGCGGATCGGCGCTCGGCGGCGGTCAGCCGGTGAAGCAGACCCAGGCCCGCCACATCCTGGTCCGCATCACCGACTCGGTGCCCGAGGCCGAGGCCGAGCGACGGCTGCGCGACGTGCGCGAACGGATCCTGGCGGGCAGCGCCGATTTCGCCGACATGGCACGCCAGTATTCGGCCGACGGCAGTTCCGGGCGCGGCGGCGATCTCGGCTGGATCTACCCCGGCGACACGGTGCCGGAGTTCGAGCGGGCGATGGACGCACTCGGCGAGAACGACATCTCGCAGCCGGTGCGCACGAGTTTCGGCGTGCACCTGATCCAGGTGCTCGGTCGGCGCACCGACGAGATGTCGGCCGACCGCCAGCGGATGCTCGCGCGGCAGGCGTTGCGTGATCGACGGGCCGACGAGAACTACCAGGACTGGCTGCGTCAGCTGCGCGACCGGACGTACGTCGAGTACCGGCTCGAGTGAGACCCGGGCCCGACCGGTCGCCAGGCTGCGCGCCGGGAGCCTTGCGCTGAAACACGTCGCACGCAAGCGTTTCGGCCAGCACTTCCTGGTCGATCGCGCGGTGCTCGAGGCGATCGTGTCCGCGATCGACCCGCAACCCGGCCAGGCACTGGTCGAGATCGGCCCCGGGCAGGGCGCCTTGACCGATCACCTGCTGGCGCGGGTGCCGCGGCTCACCGCGGTCGAGATCGATCGCGACCTGTGTGCAAGGCTGTTGCGTCGTCATCCGCCCGAACGGCTCGAACTGCACCAGGCCGACGCGCTGCGCTTCGACTTCACCTCGGTCGCACCCGCGGGCCGCGCGCTGCGGGTCGTCGGCAACCTGCCGTACAACATCTCGTCGCCGCTGCTGGTGCACCTGATCGACGTGCGCGAGCGGGTCGTCGATCAGCATTTCCTGCTCCAGCGCGAGGTCGTCGAGCGGATCGTCGCCGAGCCGTCGGGCAGCGACTACGGCCGGCTCGGTGTGCTGCTGCAGGCGTTCTACCGCGTCGAGCGGGTGTTCGACGTCGGTCCGCAGGCGTTCGACCCGCCGCCCGACGTGCACTCGGCGCTGCTGCGGATGATCCCGCGGATCACGGATGCCCCCGGCGTGTCGGCGGCGACGTTGTCGCAGATGCTCGCCGCCGCGTTCGGCCAGCGGCGCAAGATGTTGCGAAACACGCTGCTGCCGTGGCTCGAAGCCCGCGGCATCGCGGCGCCCGAGCTGTCGCCGACCGACCGGGCGCAGGACCTGCCGGTCGAGCGGTTCGTCGAGCTCGCACGCCGGATCGAGCAGGCGGGCTGACCGCGGCCCCGCGGCCGTGGTGCCGCGGTGGCCATCGCGGGTCGGACGTCACTGCCCGTCGCCAAGCGAGAAACCGACCAGCGCTTCCAGTTCGGCCAGCGCCAGCTCCGGGTCGCCGACCTTGATCGTGTGCATGCCGAGCGAGCGGGCCGGCTTCAGGTTCACGCCCAGATCATCGAGGAACACCGCATGCGCGGGCGCGACACCGAGTGCGTCGGTCATCATCGTGTAGATCCGCGGATCGGGCTTGCGCACACCGGCCTTTGCACTCTCGATCACATGGTCGAACAGCGCCATGATCCGGCGCTGCTCGGGGGTCGTGAACCCCTCGACCTCGTCGGCGGACACGTTGTTGGTGATCAGCCCGGTCTTCACGCGGGATCGAAGCGTGCGCACCGCCTCGACCATGCGTGGACGGACGACGCCGCCGAGGAGCGCGATCACCTCGCGCCCGCGCACGTGATGGCCGAAGGCTTCGCACTCCGCCGCGAAGTCGGCGTCGAACGTGGCGAGGTCGATCGCGCTACGCTCGAAGCGGGCCCACGCGTTGTCCTCGGGGTTGGTCGCGTTGACCCGGCGCAGGAAGTCCGGCGGCAAGCCGCGTTCGCGCTCGAAGCGGGTGAACGCCTCGAACGGTGAACTGGTGATCACGCCGCCGAAATCGAAGATCACCGCATCGATCCGGGCCGCGACCGGTCGCACCAGGTTCATCGACACCCTCGCAGCCGATCGTATTGCATCGTCCGTCCGTGTCCGTCCCGCGCCCGCGGCGCGCCGATCACCAGAATAAACCAGCCGCCGATGACCGCGAGCCGACGGATGGTGCGTTGATCGGTCGGGCACGGGTGGAGTACCTTGCGGGATCGGCATCACGGCCGCGGCGGCCCGCCCGCGGGACGATGCGCAGGAGCACACGCATGAAGCTCGACGACCTCGCCCCTTTCATCGACCGCAAGTGGCGCGACGACATCACCCCGAGGCTGGTCGAGTACGTGCGCATCCCGGCCAAGTCGCCGTCGTTCGATCCGAGCTGGGCCGCTCATGGGCATCTGGAGGCGGTGATCCGGATGGCTCACCAGTGGGCACTCGCCCAGCCGATCGACGCGGCCGGCTCGCAGGCACTGGCCGGGATGACCATCGAGGTCGTGTCGATCGACGGCCGCACACCTTGCATCTTCTTCGACGTGCCGGCGACCCGTGGGCTCGGCTCGGACCGGACCGTGCTCTTCTACGGCCACCTGGACAAGCAGCCGGAGATGACCGGCTGGCGCGACGATCTCGGGCCGTGGAAACCGGTGATCGAGGACGGCCGGTTGTACGGCCGTGGCAGCGCCGACGACGGTTATGCGATCTTCGCGTCGCTGACCGCGATCGCCGCCCTCGACACGCAGGGGGTGGCCCGGCCGCGCTGTGTCGGGCTGATCGAGACCTGCGAGGAGAGCGGCAGCTACGACCTGCCCGCGTACCTCGAACTGCTCGCGCCACGGATGGGCGACGTGCAACTGGTGATCGGGCTCGATTCCGGTTGTGGCAACTACGACCAGCTCTGGGTCACCACCTCGCTGCGCGGCCTGATCGGCGGCACGCTGACGGTGGAGATCCTCGACGAGGGTGTGCACTCCGGCAACGCGAGCGGCATCGTGCCGTCGTCGTTCCGCATCGCGCGCCAGTTGTTGAACCGGCTCGACGACCCGAAGACCGGGCAGGTTCTTCCCGATGTGTTCCAGGCGCCGATCCCCGCCGAGCGCCTGGCGCAGGCGAAGGCCGCCGGCACGATCCTCGGCGACACGGTCTGGAAACAGTTCCCGTGGGTGAGCTGCAACCACGCACCCGCCGGGCATGCCCACGCGGCGATGTTCTCGATGCCGACGACAACCGACCCGGTCGAGGCGATCCTGAACCGGACCTGGCGGCCCGCGCTGTCGGTCACCGGTGCGGCCGGCTTCCCCTCGCTCGACTCGGCCGGCAACGTGCTGCGGCCGAAGACGTCGCTGAAGCTGTCGATGCGTCTGCCGCCGACGGTCGATGGCGAACAGGCGACCCGCGAGATGAAACGGCTGCTCGAACAGGACTCGCCGTACAACGCCCGCGTGAGCTTCGATCCGGATTTCGGCGCGACCGGCTGGAACGCACCGCCGACCGCGCCGTGGCTCGCCGATGTCCTCGAACGCTGCTCGCAGCAGTGTTACGGCCAGCCGGCCGCGTGGATGGGCGAGGGCGGGACGATTCCTTTCATGAACATGCTCGGGCGCAAGTTCCCCGCCGCGCAGTTCGTGATCACCGGCGTGCTCGGGCCGAAGTCCAACGCCCACGGACCCAACGAGTTCCTGCACCTGTCGTATGCGACGACACTGACGCGGGCGGTCGCCGGCGTATTGGCGCAAGTTCCGCGTTAGCCGATCCCGGCGCCCACGGGTGCCGGCAGCATCGGGTCGTCGCGCGCCTTTCGCGGGCATGTCGATTGCGCGTATCTGCCTTGGCCAGGGGCGCCGGCAGGTCGGCGTTCCTCGGCATCGAACCCGCGAAAGGATGCAGATGGACAACCAGGATGTCGTTTCCGCTCTCAACAAGCTGATCGAGACCACGAAGAACGGCGAAGCCGGCTTCGCGCAGTGCGCCGAACATGCCGAAAGCGCCGAGATCAAGAAGTTGCTGGCCGACGCGGGCCAACGCTGCGCCCAGGGCGCACGCGAACTGCAGCAACTGGTCACCAAATACGGCGGCTCGGCGGAAACCAGCGGCACGGTCGGTGGCGCGATGCACCGGGGCTGGGTCGGGTTGAAGACCACGTTCACCAGCAACGACGACCTCGCCGTGCTCGAGGAGATGGAAAAAGGCGAGGACATCGCCAAGCGCGATTACAGCGAATGCCTGCGGGGCGACCTGCCGGAGGACGTGCGACAGGTCGTGCAGCGCCAGAACGAGGGCGTGATCCGGAACCACGACCTGGTGAGGGACACGCGCAACCGCCTTCGCGCGGCCAGCTGATCGAAGCGATCAGGCAGCCGGACGGCGCTCGATCAGCTCGATCTTGTAGCCGTCCGGATCCTGCACGAATGCGATCACCGTCGAGCCACCCTTCACCGGGCCGGCCTCGCGCGTCACGCTGCCGCCGGCCGCCCTGATCCTTTCACAGGCGGCCGCGGCATCCGGCACCTCGATTGCGATGTGGCCGTAGGCGGTGCCCAGGTCGTAACGATCCGTGCCGTGGTTGTAGGTCAGCTCGAGCACCGCGCCCTGCGACTCGTCGCCGTAGCCGACGAACGCCAGCGAGTACTTCTGGTCCGGCCGGTCGGTCGTGCGCAGCAACTGCATGCCGAGCACACCGGTGTAGAAGTCGACCGAGCGCTTCATGTCGCCGACGCGAAGCATCGTGTGGAGGATTCTCATCGCGGGATCCTGATCGGGGTCGGGCGAGGATAACATCGGTGCAAGACCGGTGCCTCGATCACCCGCCGACCGCGGTGATTCGAAGTGCGGTGGCTCGAAACTGGTCGGCTTCGCCGGCAGGACTGGAATGAAGAACGGGCATGCCCTCGCGGACATGCCCGTCGTCGCGACCGGCGGGGTGGCCCCCGCCGTCGTGCCCGGTCTTACATCTTCTCCAGGCCGGCGTGCGAGATCACCGCCCAGACGTTCGAGCCGACGTACTGCACCTCGATGCCCGAGTACTGCGGGCCCTGGATGTAGCCGGTCGGGCCGGTGAGCGTCTGTGACATCCCCGGTGCCGAGTACAGGCGGTTGTTGTACTGGGCGAACATTTTCTTGCCGTCCGGCGAAACCCGGCCGTAGTACCAGCTGCCGCCCGGGCTGGTCCGCGGGCGCCAGGTGGTGCCGCCGTCGTGCGAAGTCCAGGTGACGTCGTTGTTTTCGCCGGTGGCGATCAGCACCTGGCCATTGATGTCGGCGTCGAGGCCGTTGTTGCTGAACCGAAACCCCGGGTTGGCGATCTGGTACAGGCTCGCGCCGAAGTCGTCTGATCGCCACATCGGATTCCAGATGGAGCCTGCGAGCACCTTGTTGCCGGCGAATGTGATCGCGTTCAGCGCGGTCAGGTTGGAGGCCGACTGGTTCGCCTGCGACGCGTTCACCCAGGTGGCACCGTAGTCGTTGGACCACTTGTGGGTGTTGCCGCAGCAGTTCCAGCCCCCCACCAGCATGTAGCGGCCGTCGGGCGATACCCCCGGCGTAGCCAACACGCTGCCGATGCTGATCCCCGTCGAGGCCCAGGTCGCACCGAAGTCGGCCGACCGGTAGACACCCCAACCGGTTGACTCGACCGCGAGCAGGTACTTGCCGTCCGACGAGCCGGACACAACATACCAGGCGCGCGCGCTGTCGCGTGCGGTCCAGTTCGTGCCGCTGTCGCTCGAGGTGTAGATCTGGTCGCCATTGACCATCGCGACCAGCCGTGTGCCGTCATGTGACGAATGGACACCGCGGAACTCGGCACCGACCGGCAGCCCGTTGGTCAGTTGGGTCCAGCTCGAGCCGGAGTCGGTCGATCGAAACAGGCCGTCGGTACCGCGCGGCTGCAGCAGCTTCGTGCCGTCGTACGACGAGGCGATCCTCTCGGAGCCGCCGGGCGCGATGTCGGTCCACGGCTGGTTCAGCGCGATCGGTCCGATCTCCGTGGGCATCTTGACGATCTGGTTGGCCTGCTGGCCGAGTTTCCAGCCGCCGGCGCCGGTGCCGTTGATGCGCACGACGCTGCCGACGGCCGGGTTGTCCGGCAACGTCACGGTCGTCACCGACCCGCCGGTGACGATGTAGCCGGTGTCGGCCAGCGCGGTGACCGCGGTCGCCGTGGTGATCCACGGCAGCCCGGCGCGCGCGGCATTGCAGACGTAAGCGGTCTGCGTGACCTCGCCGGCTTCCAGCACGTTGTTGCCGCTGGTGTCGACGCCGGTCTCGATCTTGTTGCCGCCGTACGTGCAGTTCGCACCCGCCGCCTCGACGCTGATCTTGACCAGGCTGTTCTTGCCATCCGAGCCGTTGGTGCCGTTGGTGCCGTTGGTGCCGGCAACGCCCGGGATGCCCTGCGCCCCTTGCGGACCGGCCGGACCCTGTGCTCCTTGGGCGCCATTGGCACCATCGGCGCCATCGGCACCGGCGGGACCTTGCGGTCCGGTCGCACCCGTCGCACCGGCAACGCCGTTGCAGACGTATCCGGTCGTGGCGACTTCGGCCGCGTCGAGTTGTCCGTTCAGGTTCGAATCCGGTCCGACCATCACTTTCTTGCCGCCGGCGGCGCAGTTGGCGCCCGCGGACTCGTTGACCATCGAAACCAGGCTGTTGGCGCCGTTGGCCGCCGACAGACACACCGTTTCGGTGAAGCTGTTCTCGGTGTCCTGCAGCGTGCCGTCGCCGTTCAGGTCGAAGCCGGCGGTGACATCGACGGCGCCGCTGACACACGAGCCGGGCTGGCTGGACGCCTTGACGGCGACCAGCGTCTGGTCGGCCGCGTCGGAGGCGGTCGGCGCGGTCGAGGTGCCGGCGGAGTTGCAGCCGGCGATCGCCAGCGAGACGGCCAGCGCCAGGCCGGTCAGAGCGATGAGACGGTGCCCGGCATGATGCGTCGACGGGTCGGACCCGACGACTCGGGTCGTGTCTTGATATTCGAACATGAAGTCCCCTGGATGGAAGATGCGAGGTTTGCGACTGCTGCCCGGGCAGGCTAGAAGGGGCGTTAAGGGGCATCGATCGGATCGTGTTTCGACGGTCGGATCCACCGACGAAAGGTCCGGGAACTGTTGTCGAAAAGCCGGCGGCCGGTCGCGCGGCACCGGTGCGCCACAGCCGCCACGCCGGCGAGCGGTAGCATGGCGGCGCTGACCAACGTCAATGTCGCGCGGCGCGCGATCGGCTATCGTCCGCGCAGTCGCACAGGTTCCGCGGGGAGGATCGATTGAAAAGACTGGAGCCGGGAACCGAACTCGACGGATTCCTGATCGGCGATTGTGCCCACTCGGGCGGCTTCGCCCACATCTACCGGGTCACCGGCCCGGCGCTGAGTTTTCCGCTGATGATGAAGGTGCCGCGGATGAGTCAGTCCGACGGTTCCGAATCACTGGTCAGCTTCGAGGTCGAGAAGCAGGTGCTCGCGGTGCTCGGCGGCCCCCACGTGCCGCGCCTGGTTGCCTATGGTGATCTCGCCCATCGGCCGTACCTGGTGATGGAGTGGATCGAAGGCAAGGTGCTGTCGGCTTTCCTCGAAGGGGATCGCCCGTCGTTCGAGACCATCGCCCGCATCGGTGCGGCGCTCGCGCGCGCCGCACACGACCTGCATCAGCAGGGTGTCGTGCACCTGGACATCAAGCCGGCCAACGTGATCCTGCGCCCCGATGGGGTCGCGGTGATGATCGACTTCGGGCTCGCTCATCACTCGGCGTATCCGGACCTGCTCGCCGAGGAGATGCGGCGCGCGGTCGGCTCCGGCCCGTACCTGTCGCCGGAACAGGTGGTCGGTGTGCGCAACGACCCTCGAAGCGACGTCTTCTCGATCGGTGTCACGTTGTACGAATTGTCGACACGGGAATTGCCGTACGGCACGCCGAGCAGTACTCACGGCCTGCGCCGGCGCCTGTGGGCCGATCCGATACCGCCGCGCGCGCTCGCGCCGGAGATGCCGCCGTGGCTGCAGGAGGTGATCCTGCGCTGCCTGGAGGTCGATCCGCAGAATCGCTACGCAACCGCCGAACAGATCGCCTTCGACCTGGACAATCCGGTCCACGTGACGCTGACCGAACGATCGCGTCGGCTGCGCCGCGTCAAGCTCGGCCAGCGGATCAAGGCCTGGATCCGCGCCGGCGGCCTCGAACACCGGCAGGTGCAGGCGGCGGCCGAGGCCCACGCGGCCAGCGACACGCCGGTGGTGATGGTCGCGATCGCCACCTCGCACACCAACGATGCGACGCAGGTCGCGTTGCGCAAGGCGGTCGAGCGCGCGCTGGCCGAGGATCCGCAGTCCCGGCTGTCGTGTGTGACGATCATCCCGCCGACCCCGCTGATGACCGGGGGCAACGACGATCTGTCGGAGACCAGCATCCACCGCCAGCACATGGTCCGGCTGCAGGCTTGGGCCCAGCCGCTGCAGCTGCCCGCGCAGCGGCTGTCGTACCACGTGATAGAGGGTGGTGATCCGGCCAAGGCCCTGCTCGCCTATGCCACCGGCAATCCGGTGAGCCTGATCGTGATCGGCAGCCCGCCGGCCGGCTCCGGCCTGATCGGTCCAAGGGCGTCGGTGGCGGCACGGGTCGCCGCCGAGGCGCCTTGTTCGGTCTACCTGGTCCGGGCCCAAGCGCCGTTCAAGCAGCTCGAGCGCCTGCTCGCCACCGAGGACCGCACCGCGACGACCTGAGCAGGCGCTGCGTCGCAACAGCGAATTCCTTCCTTCAAACAGGGGAACGGTAAGCAACTCGTAAGCACGGGACCACAAAATCCGCCGCGAATGCGACCGATGGACGGTGGCATCCCTGACACAACGGAGACAGTTCGATGGCAACCGTGATGACCGCTGGCGGATCCGCCGCCCGGCCGATGACCTCCGAGGAGAAGAAGGTCATCTTCGCTTCCTCGCTGGGTACCGTGTTCGAGTGGTACGACTTCTACCTGTACGGCTCGCTCGCCGCCATCATCGCCAAGCAGTTCTTCTCCGGGCTCGATCCGACCTCCGGCTTCATCTTCGCGCTGCTCGCGTTCGCCGCCGGCTTCATCGTCCGTCCGTTCGGTGCGCTGGTGTTCGGCCGCCTCGGCGACATGATCGGCCGCAAGTACACGTTCCTGGTGACGATCCTGATCATGGGCGTGTCGACCTTCATCGTCGGCCTGCTGCCTTCGTACGCATCGATCGGTGTCGCCGCCCCGGTGATCCTGATCGGCCTGCGTCTGCTGCAGGGCCTCGCGCTCGGCGGCGAATACGGCGGTGCGGCCACCTACGTGGCCGAGCACGCGCCGCAGGGCCGTCGCGGTGCCTACACGTCGTGGATCCAGACCACGGCCACGCTGGGCCTGTTCCTGTCGCTGATGGTGATCCTGGGCACGCGGACCTACATCGGAGAGGCTGCGTTCGCCGACTGGGGCTGGCGGATCCCGTTCGTCGTGTCGATCTTCCTGCTGGCGATCTCGGTCTGGATCCGGCTGTCGATGAACGAGTCGCCCGCGTTCCAGAAGATGAAGGCCGAGGGCAAGACCTCGAAGGCGCCGCTGTCGGAATCGTTCGGCCAGTGGAAGAACCTGAAGATCGTGCTGCTCGCGCTGTTCGGTGCGGTCGCCGGCCAGGCGGTGGTCTGGTATTCGGGCCAGTTCTACGCGCTGTTCTTCCTGACGCAGACGCTGAAGGTCGACGGCGCCACCGCCAACATCCTGATCGCGATTTCGCTGATCATCGGCACGCCGTTCTTCATCATCTTCGGCACGCTGTCGGACAAGATCGGCCGCAAGCCGGTGCTGATGGCCGGCCTGCTGCTGGCGGCGGTCACCTACTTCCCGCTGTTCAAGTGGCTGACGGTCGCCGCCAACCCGGACCTGGCCGCTGCGCAGGCGAGCGCGCCGGTGTCGGTCACCGCCGATCCGAAGGAGTGTTCGTTCCAGTTCAACCCGACCGGCACCGCGAAGTTCACCAGTTCTTGCGACATCGCCAAGCAGTTGCTGGCGGCCAGTTCGGTGAACCACGAGACGATCGCGGGGACCGGGCCGGCGAAGATCAAGATCGGCGGCACCGAGATCCAGTCGTACTCCTCGGCCGGCCTGCCCGCCGACGAACTCAAGAAGAAGGACGGCGAGTTCAAGAAGGCGGTGGCCGACGCGCTGAAGACCGCGGGTTATCCGGCGAAGGCCGATCCGGCGAAGCTGAACAAGCCGGTGATCATCCTGATCCTGACGATCCTCGTGATCTACGTGACGATGGTCTACGGCCCGATCGCGGCACTGCTGGTGGAGCTGTTCCCGACCCGGATCCGGTACACGTCGATGTCACTGCCGTATCACATCGGCAACGGCTGGTTCGGCGGCCTGCTGCCGACGATCTCGTTCGCGATGGTGGCCCAGAACGGCAACATCTACCACGGCCTGTGGTATCCGATCGGCATCGCGGTGATGTCGCTGGTGATCGGCATGCTGTTCCTGAAGGAAACCAAGGACGTCGACATCTACGAGAACGACTGAGGAGCACGCTTCAATGTGGAAGATCGCAGTCGGATTCGCCGTGTTCGCAGGCCTTGCGTTGTGGTTGTTGAGCCAGGGCGGCGACATCGACATGGGCGGAGAGAAACACGGCGCTGAAGCGGTGCACGCACCGGCCGAGAAGGCACCGGAGAAGGCGGGCGAGCCGAAGAAGTGATCGGCCCGTCCCGCTGAGATCCGGGCCCCGGCCCGGCGACGAAAGAAGTGACGACCTCGGCGGCGCAAGCCCCCGGGGTCGTTGCCCTTGGAGGAGCCACCATGGATCGCTCGGATCGCTCGGATCGGCGCGCGGCGCGACTGATCGCCGTCTGCCTGTTCGGTGGCCTGTGCTTCAATTACCCGGTGCTGGCGATCTTCGACCGGCCGTCGACCGTGCTGGGCATCCCGTTGTTGTACGCATGGCTGTTCTTCGCCTGGGCCGCGACGATCGCGATGCTCGCCTGGGCGGTGGGACGCGAGCGCCCCCAGAGCGTCGACAGGCCCTAGTCGTGTCCCGGCCCGCACGTCCGCTGCCGCTCCCGGGGTTGCGCCGATGATCCAGGGCTGGGTGATCGTCGCCGCGTCGTTCGCGTATCTCGGGCTGCTGTTCGCGATCGCCAGCCTGGTCGACCGCCGCGCCGAGGCCGGGCGCCCGCTGCTCGCCGCGCCCTGGGTGTATTCGCTCTCGCTGGCGGTCTATGCGACCGCATGGACCTTCTACGGCAGCGTCGGTCGCGCGGCCAGCGACGGCATCGGTTTCCTGCCGATCTATCTCGGTCCGACGCTGATGATCGCGCTCTGGTGGGTCACGATGCGCAAGATCCTGCGCATCTCCAAGGCCAACCGGATCACCTCGCTCGCGGACTTCATCGCGTCGCGCTACGGCAAGAGCGCGCTGCTCGGGGGCGTGGTCACCGTGATCGCGGTGATCGGCATCCTGCCCTACATCTCGCTGCAGCTGAAGGCGGTCTCGAGCAGCCTGACGATCCTGGCCACCCATCCGAAGTTCGCCGCGGCCTCGCAGTCGGCGCTCGAGCTGCAGACGATCGACACCGCGTTCTGGGTGGCGGTGATCCTGGCGCTGTTCACGATCGCCTTCGGCACCCGCCACCTCGATGCCTCCGAACACCATCCCGGCATGGTCGCCGCGGTCGCGTTCGAATCGCTGATCAAGCTGGTCGCGTTCCTCGCCGTCGGGCTGTTCGTGACCTACGGCATCTTCGACGGCTTCGGCGACGTGTTCGCACGCGCGGCACGGGACGATCACCTGCGTCCGCTGCTGACGCCGCTGGGCCGCCTGCCCGGCGGTTACGCGTCCTGGGTCTGGCTGACGATCCTGTCGATGTTCGCGATCATGTTCCTGCCGCGGCAGTTCCAGGTGACGGTGATCGAGAACGTCGACGAGCGGCACCTGAAGACCGCGA
>CADEEH010000042.1 GCA_902826305.1 uncultured Burkholderiales bacterium | reverse complement strand
GGATCATCGTCGAGGACGAGGACAAGCGGCGCGAGGCGCAGGCGCAGAAGATGGGGTTCTCGGCGTATGCGATCGGCCAGAACGCCGGCGACGATCCGCTGTTCGTCGCCATGCACAAGCTGATCGACCACGTCGCCGAACAGGATCGGCAGATCGAGCAGTTGCAGGCCGCGATCGCTCGCATGGGCGGCGAGATCTGCGACAGCTGCGAGCCGCTGGATGCACCGGGTCTGAACCGGATGGTCGAGTAGGGCCCGCGGCCGCGCGTCGCCGGCCGGGTGCGGGACGGAACTCTAGTCCGCGATCCAGTCGCCGATCGGACGCCAGCCGTCGGCGTCCACCCGCAGCAGACCGCCGCGTCCGCTGGTCGCGTCCCAGTCGGGCAGCACCCAGCGGACCGCCGCCGATCCGGCGTCCCCGCCGGCATGACGCGCCGGCCGATGGGTGTGTCCGTGCACCAGCGTCTGGACACCGGCCGTCCGCATCGCCTCGCCGATCGCGCCGGCATTGACGTCCATGATCATCGCCGCCTTGTCCTGGGTCGCGGCCCGGCTGCGCGCCCTCAGGTCGGCCGCGATCGCCCGCCGCTCGACGAGTGTCCGGCCGAGGAAAGCCTGCGCCCAGGCCGCGGTGCGTGTCTGCGCACGGAAGCGCTGGTAGTCGTGATCGTCGGTGCACCACAGATCGCCATGGCCGAGCAGCACGGGTTCGCCGAATGTGTCGATCAGCGCCGGATCGTCGAGCATCGTCGCGCCGATGCCGGCGCTGAAGGCCACCACGCCCGGATCGGCGCCCTTCGCGTCGAGCAGGAAGTCGCGATTGCCGCGCATCAGGTACAGGCGGCGCGGCGCGACGAGGCCCGTCGAGGCGCCAACGCCGCGGACGATCGCAGCCAGTTCGGTGCGGGTCCGAACCGCCAGCGGCGCGTCGTCGTCATCACCGATCCAGGTCTCGAACAGGTCGCCGAGCAGGAACACGTGGGTCGCGTCGGCGCTCGCCGAGCGCAAGCCGTCGAAGAAGGCCGCGGCGGTGTCCGGGTCGTTCTCGTCCAGGTGGACGTCGGAGGCGAAGACCCCGACGTCGCGCCCCGACAATGTCGCCGTCGTCGCGGCGCGCCCGTTCATCCGACGCTCGTCGGCCCGTTCACTTCGCGCCGACGACGGTCATCGAGTCGATCGTCACCGGATCGGCCGGCACGTCGCTGAACGGTCCGACACGTTTGGTCTTCACGCCCTTGATCGCGGTGACAACTTCCATGCCCTTGATGACCTTGCCGAACACCGCGTAGCCGTGGCCGTCGGGCGACGGATGGTTCAGGCTGTTGTTGTCGGCCACGTTGATGAAGAACTGCGAGGTCGCCGAGTTCGGATTGCCGGTGCGCGCCATCGCGACCCAACCGATGTCGTTCTTGAGCCCGTTCTTCGATTCGAGTTCGATCGGCGCGCGTGTCGTCTTGTTGTCGAACTTGCCGTCGTACAGGCTGCGCTCGTAGCCGCCACCCTGGATCATGAAGTTGCCGATCACGCGGTGGAACAACGTGCCGCTGTAGTGGCCGTCCTTCACGTACTGCAGGAAGTTGGCGACCGTCTTGGGTGCCTTGTCCGGATACAGCTCGATCACGATCTCGCCGGCGCTGGTCTTCATCAGCACCTGCGGATTGGCGGCCTGCGCGCCGTCGGGAACCATCGCCAGGGTCAGCGCCGACAGCATGGCGCCCAGGAGCGGGAACTTGCGGATCATCACGGGTTTCCTCGAGGTGGGTTGGAAGGATCGAGTCGCTGGATCAGGTCGCGAGCGAGGCTGAGCTTGGTTGCGGCCGACGGCGGCGCGGTCGGCGAGCCGGCTGCACGTTCATACGACCGCGCGGCGAGCCGCATGAAGATGTCGCCCAGATTCTCGTGGGCCAGCGCGTAGCCGGGGGCCGCGCGGATCGCATCCTCGAGGGCCGCGCGGGCCATCTCGAGTTCGCCGCGTCCCGCGTACAGCACCGCCAGGTTGTTGAACGGTTCGGGCAGTTCGGGGAAGTCCTGGGTCAACTGCCGGAACACGTCGAATGCATCGTCGCCGCGTCCGCGCTCGTTGAGGATCGTGCCGTACAGGAAACGCAGCTGCGGGTCGCGTGGATTGTCCTTCAGCGCGCCGTCGAGCAGCCGCAACGCCTCGTCGGGCCGACCTTCGCGATGCACGCGCCGTGCCTGCTCGAGGGCGGTGACCGCGCGCCGCGGATCCGACGCCGCGCCGGCGGCCGGCGCCGCGCCCGACGGGGCCGAGTCGATCGACGCCGGCGCGGCAGCCCCGGCGGCGCCCTGCGCGAACGACGTGCCGGCCGACGACACGCCGGTCACGACCAGTGCCGCGGCGAGCCGGTGCACGAACGCCCGCCCCGCGAAGCCTCGGCGGCCCGATGTTATAATCGAAGGCATGGCGGGATTCTAATCCCGTCGTCGCCCCCCGACGCGGCAACGCCCGCATCGTTGCATCCGTCGTTCGCCACCTACGTCGCCCCACGGTCCGGCCCGGTTGCACGTGCTCAAGATCTACAACACGCTGTCGCGCGCCAAGGAGATCTTCGAGCCGCTCGAGCCGCCGAAGGTCCGGATGTACGTCTGCGGGATGACCGTCTACGACTTCTGCCACGTCGGCCACGCGCGCTCGATGATCGCCTTCGACATCGTGCAGCGCTGGCTGCGCACGAGCGGCTACGCGGTGACCTACGTACGCAACATCACCGACATCGAGGACAAGATCATCCGGCGCGCGGTCGACAACGGCGAGACGATCGCCGAACTCACCGGTCGCTTCATCCGCCACATGCACGAGGATTCCGATGCGCTCGGTCTGCAGCGGCCGGATGCCGAGCCGCGCGCCACCGGATACGTCGCGCCGATGCTGTCGATGATCGCGCGGCTCGAGGAAAAGGGACTGGCCTATCGTCGTGGCGGCGACGTCAACTTCGCGGTGCGTCGGTTCCCGAGCTACGGCCGGCTGTCGGGCAAGTCGCTGGACGACCTGCGCGCCGGCGAGCGGGTCGCGGTCGACGAACGCAAGGACGATCCGCTGGACTTCGTGTTGTGGAAGGCCGCCAAGCCCGACGAACCGGCCGAGGCGACCTGGTCGTCGCCGTACGGTGCCGGGCGGCCCGGCTGGCACATCGAATGTTCGGCGATGGCCGGTGTGCTGCTGGGCGAGACGATCGACATCCACGGCGGCGGCGCGGACCTGCAGTTCCCGCACCACGAGAACGAGATCGCCCAGAGCGAGGGCGCCAGCGGCTGCACGCTCGCTCGGTACTGGATGCACAACGGCTTCGTGCGCGTCGACGACGAGAAGATGTCGAAGTCGCTGGGCAACTTCTTCACGATCCGCGAGGTGCTGCGTCGCTACGATCCGGAAGTGGTCAAGCTGTTCGTGCTGCGTGCCCACTACCGCAGCCCGGTCAACTACTCGGACGACAACCTCGAGGATGCCCGTGCCAGCCTGATGCGGCTGTACACGGCGCTGACGGACGGCGGTGCGCCGGCCGCTGCGATCGACTGGCAGGCACCGGCCGCGCAGCGCTTCCGCGAGGCGATGGACGACGACTTCAACACGCCCGAGGCGCTGGCGGTGCTGTTCGAACTCGCCGGCGAACTGAATCGCACGCGGGCACCGGCGACCGAGGCGCTGCTGCGTGCGCTGGCCGGCGTGCTGGGCCTGCTCGGGCAGCCGGTCGGCGACGTGCGCCGTTCGGCGCTGCGCGGCCGCGACGGTGCGGTGCTGGACGATGCGGCGATCGAGGCGCGGATCGAGGCCCGGTCGCAGGCGAAGCGGGCGCGTGATTTCGCGACCGCCGATTCGATCCGCGCCGAACTGCTCGCAGCCGGCGTCGTTCTCGAGGACGGGGCGGCCGGCACCACCTGGCGTCGCGCGTGAGCAGGGTCGACAGGCCCGTCTCCGCCGGCCGCCGCTGAAGTCCCGCGGGCCGCGCGCATGCACGAGTTCTGGCTTCGATCCGGACATCGGCTGCTCGAGGTCGACACCCACGGCGGGTTGGTGGTCACCGACGGATTCATCGCCGACTCGCTGCAGCGGCCCGAGTTCGCCGCCGCTGCCGCTGCGGCCGACGACGGATCGCGCCGGATCGCCGATTCACTCGTCGCCCGACCGCGGGCAACGATCGATGCGGCGATGCTGGCGGCGGTCGACGATGCCGCCGCGCGCGACACCTGGCTGCAGTACCTGCGCTGGCGCGACCGGCTGCTCGCCGGACCGATCCTGCAGTCGGTGTACGCGCGGCTGTATGCCGACGCGGCGGCCGCTGGGCGCATCGACGTTCCGGTGCAGGCCGCCGAACGGTTGTCGCAGGTCATCGTCCAGCAGATGCTGGCCGGCTGTGACGACGGGCTGATGTTGCGTGTGGCCGAGTTGTGGTTCCGCGAGCAGTCGGTGATCGCCGCGGACGGGCGCCTGTTGCTCGCCGATCGGCAGACGCTCGAGACGTCCGGGGCGCGCGGCATCGACCGTCTCAACGCGGACACTGCGGATGACTATTTCGGCCGTGACGACCGGCATGATTTCTCGATCGACCTGGCGCCGGACGGGGCGGCGGCGCATCACTTCGCCGAGCTGGTCGCCCGCTGGATCGGCCGGATGGTCGACGTCGCGGTCCGGGTGACGCCGGTGGCGGCGATCGACGATGCCGGCTGGTGCTGGCATGTCGGACTCGACGCCCAGGCGAGCCTGCTGCTCGAGCGCCTGTTCCGCGGCGACGATCCTTCACCCGAGCTCACCCGGCGCCGCCTGTTGCTGGCGCTGCGGCTGGAATTCGAGCAGGTGTCCGACGCGTTGGCGGAGATTGCCGGCACGCCGGTGTGGCTCGCGCTGGCGGCCGACGAACGGGGCGGCATGCGGATGAAGCCGCAGAACCTGTTGTTCAACCTGCCGCTCGCGGCACGGCGATGACACGGCCCGTCTTCTGGGACGAAGCCTGCACGGCGCTCGCCAAGGCCGACGCGAAGCTCGGCCGGGTGATCGCGGGCTGCGGGCCGGCACACCTGGTCTCCCGCGGCGACCCGTTCGTGACCCTGGCCCGATCGATCATCGGGCAGCAGATCTCGGTCCAGGCCGCGCAGGCGGTCTGGAACCGGTTCGAGGCCGCCTGCGGCGACGTGACACCGAAGCGGGTCTGCCGTATGCGGGCCGCAACGCTGGCCCGTTGCGGGCTGTCCGGGCGCAAGGTCGAGTACGTGAAGGACCTGGCGCACCATTTCGAGAGCGGTGCGATCGATCCGGCGAGTTGGTCGGCGATGGACGACGAGGCGATCATCACCGAGCTGGTCGAGGTTCGTGGCATCGGACGCTGGACAGCCGAGATGTTTTTGATATTCAATCTGATGCGGCCGGATGTTTATCCAATTGATGACCTCGGGCTGCTGAAGGCGGTTGCGCTGCAGTATGGCGGCGACGACGCGGCCGGACTGACGCCCAAGGCCCGCCGGCAACTGGCGATCGACGTCGGCGACGGTTGGCGGCCCTGGCGCAGCGTGGCCACGTGGTACCTGTGGCGCAGCCTGGATCCGGTGCCGGTGGAGTACTGATGAAGACACATTTCCTGGAGTTCGAAGCGCCGATCGCCGATCTCGAGCAGAAGATCGACGCGCTGCGTTTCGCGCAGGAGGATTCGGCGGTCGACATCGCCGAGGAGATCGACCGGCTGCAGAAGAAGAGCCAGTCGCTGATCAAGGACACCTACGCCAAGCTCTCGCCATGGCAGATCGCGCAGGTCGCGCGCCACCCGCAGCGGCCGTACACCCTCGACTACATCGACGGCCTGTTCACCGATTTCCACGAACTGCACGGCGATCGCAGCTTCGCCGACGATCCGGCGATCGTCGGCGGCCTGGCGCGTTTCAACGGCCAGTCGGTGATGGTGATCGGCCACCAGAAGGGACGCGACACCAAGGAGCGCGGTTATCGCAACTTCGGCATGCCCAGGCCCGAGGGTTACCGCAAGGCGCTGCGGCTGCTGCACCTGGCCGAGAAGTTCGAGATCCCGGTGCTGACGTTCGTGGACACGCCGGGTGCGTTCCCCGGCATCGGTGCCGAGGAGCGCGGACAGTCGGAGGCGATCGGACGCAATCTGTTCGAGATGGCGGCGCTTCGGGTGCCGATCGTCACCACGATCATCGGTGAAGGCGGCTCCGGCGGCGCGCTGGCGATCGCGGTCGCCAACACGGTGCTGATGCTGCAGTACTCGGTGTATTCGGTGATCTCGCCCGAGGGCTGCGCGGCGATCCTGTGGAAAAGCGCTGACAAGGCACCCGAGGCGGCCGAGATCCTCGGCATCACCGCGCATCGCCTGAAGGCGCTTGGCCTGATCGACCGGATCGTCAACGAACCGGTCGGTGGCGCGCACCGCGATGCCGCCCAGATGATGCAGCTGCTCAAGCGTGCACTGGCCGAGGCGCTGCGCCAGTTCCAGGGTGTCAAGCCGGCTGAACTCGTCAGGCTGCGCCACGATCGGCTGATGTCCTATGGCAAGTTCAAGGAGATCGGCGAAGAGCGTTGAGCTCGAGACGCGGGTGGCGGCCGCGCTCGCGGCAGTCCCCGGGCGTCTGCTGGTCGCCTACAGCGGCGGCA
The DNA here is from genome assembly GCA_902826305.1 of uncultured Burkholderiales bacterium. GTDB lineage: Bacteria > Pseudomonadota > Gammaproteobacteria > Burkholderiales > Burkholderiaceae_E > CADEEH01. The sequence goes on along the minus strand of CADEEH010000042.1, from coordinate 29,722 downwards.
TCGATTCGACCGTGCTGCTGCATCGCGTGGCCGCCGGGCGCCCCCGCGAAGTCTTCGCCTGTCATGTCCACCACGGCCTGCAGCCCGCGGCCGACGACTTCGTCGACCATTGCACGCGCGTCGCCCGTGTGCTCGGTGTGCCGCTGGCGATCGAGCGGATCGGCGAGCGCCCGTCGCGCGGCGATTCGGTCGAAGCCTGGGCACGCAGGGCGCGCTACCGGTGCCTGATCGCCGAGGCGCGCCGGATCGGCGCGAAGGCGGTGCTCACCGCACACCACGCCGACGACCAGCTCGAGACCTTCCTGATGCGACTGGCGCGTGGCGCCGGGCTCGCCGGGCTGGCGGCGATCCAGCCGGAGATGGAATTCGAGGGCATGCGGATGCTGCGTCCGCTGCTCGGGGTCGAGCGGGCCGCGATCGAACGGTACGCGCTGACCCACGGCCTGCTCTGGATCGACGATCCGACCAACAGCGATTCGCGGATCACCCGCAACGCCCTGCGGACCACGGCCACTCCGCCGCTGAAGCAGGCGCTGCCGTCGCTGATCACCCACCTGGAATCGACACTCGACCATCTGCGCAGCGCGCGTGACCTGATCGACGAGGTCGCACTCGCCGATCTTCGCGACTGCGTGGCCGGGCTGCACGGCAGCATCGCACTGGATCGCCACCGCGTGGTCGCGTTGAGCCCCGCGCGTCGTGGCTTCGTGCTGCGTGCGTGGATCAACGCGTCCGGACTGCGCCCGCCGGCGCAGGCGCGGCTCGCCGAGATCGAGCGCCAACTGGTCGACGGGGAAGGGCCCAACGGTTTCATCGAACACGACGGCGCGCTGTTGTGGCGTTACCGGGACCTGATCCGGATCGATCGCGACGGCAGTGTCGGCCTGCTGGCCGAGCCGCCCGAGCCGGCCAGTGGCGAGGTCGTCTGGCGCGGCGAGGAGGCGATCGAGGTGCCCGGTTTCCGTGGTCGGCTCGCCGTGGTCATCGCCGACGGACCGGGCACGGTGTCGTCGCGCTGGCTGCACGAACGCAGGCTGAGGTTCGACCGGCCGTCGTCGACGTCGCGGCTTCGTCCGCAGCCCGGTGCGATGTCGCGGACGCTGAAGAACCTGTACCAGGAGCGCGGCATACCGGCGTGGCTGCGGCCGCACCTGCCGGTCGTGCGTGCCGGGGTCAGCGTGTTGTACGCGGCCGGACTGGGCATGGACGCCAGTGATCGCTGGCCGCGGGCGACCGACGGCGAGGCCGGCGTGCAGTTGCGCTGGTGTCCGGCCGACGCGGTGGCCGCGGACCTGGCACAGGCCTGAGCCGTCGGGTCGGCGGCCGCCGGCCGCACCGGCGAGACGACGGCCGCATCGGACGCTCGGGTAAGCTTCCGGCCGATGACCGGGTTGCCCGTCCTGTCCCTGATCGACGCCGCGATACGCGGCGGCCTGCTGGCATTGCTGCTGCTGTCGGCCTGGCGCTTCGGGCGCGACCATGCCCACCTGGCGCTCGGGCGCGTCGGCCTGGCCTTCATGCTCGGCCTGTCGATCCAGGTCGTCGTGTCGACACCCGCTTTCGAGACCAGGGTGCCTTGCCACTGGCAGGCGCCCGGCGTCGGTGTCTCGGTCGGCAACTCGGTGATGTTCTGGCTGTTCTCGCTGGCGCTGTTCGTCGATGGTTTCCGGATCCGCGCACGTCATGTCGTGGCATGGCTCGTGGTGTTCGCGCTTGGGGCGTCGTTCTGCGTGGCCTTCGATGCGAGGACCACGGCCCCGGGACTGGCGACGTTGCATTGGCTCGCGATGCGCTGGGCGCCGGCGTGTTTCGCCGCGCTGGCGATCGTCGCCGCGGTCTCGCATTGGCGCGACGACCTGGTCGAGCAGCGTCGCGGGGTCCGTCTGTACATCGTCGTCGCCGGCAGCGTCTACACGATGGCAATGGTCCTGGCCCGTCTGGCCACCGCGGACGGACGGCTCGGCGCCGGCACCGCGGCGCTCGACATGGCCGGTCTGCTCGGTGTCATCGGGGTCGCGACGGCCTCGATGCTCCGGTTCACCGATCTGGGGATGCTCACGACCGGCGCGGGCGCCGGACCACCGGTTCGCGGTTCTTCCGCCGCGGCGATTCCCCGACATTTCCCCGGTCCGAGTTCCGGTCCTATTTCCGGTCCGATCCCCGCTACGATCGCCGACTCCGACACCCGGGCCGATGCCGGTTGCGGCAGCCTCACCGGGGGCGACGACGTTCCCGGATCGGGCGGGGCACTCGATCCGGTCGCCGATGCCGCCGACTCCCGGTTGCAGGCCTCGTTCGAGCGCCTGATGACCGGGGATCGGGCCTATAGCTTCGAGAACCTGAGCGTGGCCAGCCTGGCCGCACGTCTGGCGGTGCCGGAATACCGCCTGCGCCGGGTGATCAACCAGCGCCTCGGCCATCGCAACTTCAACGTCTATGTGAACGGGTACCGGCTGGCCGAAGCGAAGGCGCGGCTGGCGGATCCCGCGCAGCGCGAACTGCCGATCCTGACGATCGCGCTGGACTCCGGATTCCAGTCGATCGGCCCGTTCAACCGGGCATTCAAGCTCGACACCGGCCTGACACCGTCCGAGTTCCGGCGGGTTGCGCTGGAAAACAGCGCCGATTCGTCGAATCGGCCAGCCGGATCCTGAATCGGCGGGCTTCGGCCAGACATCGACCCGCCGGCAGCGCAGGGTTCGACCAGGCGCACCGTCGCGCCGAACCTGCCTGAAGGAGATGTGATGACACCGATGCACACCTGGCTGGCCCGCCTGGGTTGGGCCGCCGCCACCCTGATCGCGCTGCCGGCCGCCGCCGACGTCGGCCTGGCCACGATCCCGGCCACCGAGACCGATGGACCGGTGACGGTCTACTACCCGACCGACGAACCGCCCCAGCCGGTGCTGCGCGGGCCGTTCGAGCTGCCGGTCCGGGTCGACGCGTCGCCGCGGAACGGCAACGGCCGGCTGGTCGTGTTGTCACACGGATCCGGCGGATCACCCTGGGTCCATTCGGACCTGGCGATTGCGCTGGTCGATGCCGGTTTCGTGGTCGCGATGCCCGAGCATCGGGGAGACAACTATCGCGACCGTTCGCGACCGGGACCCGAGAGCTGGAAGCAGCGACCGGCCGAAGTCTCGCGGGCGATCGACGCGATCGCGGCCGATCCCCGCTTCGGCCCGCGGCTGGACACCACGCGGGTCGGGGTCTGGGGCATGTCCGCCGGCGGTCATACCGCGTTGTCGCTGGCCGGCGGGCGCTGGTCGCCGGCGGGGTTCAAGCGCCACTGCGACCAGCACATCGCCGACGACTTCCCGGCCTGTGTCGGGCTGGCGACGCAGTTGCGCGGCAACTGGCTCGACGGCGTCAAGAAGACGATCGCGCTGGCGGTGCTGGGCGCCGTGTTCGACGACGACACCGCCCAGGTGCATCACGACCCGCGCATCGCCGCCGTGGTGTCCGGCGTGCCGCTGGCCGCCGACTTCGACATGGCCAGCCTGGCGCAGCCCCGCGTGCCGCTGGCGATCATCTCGGTCGGACGCGACGCCTGGCTCGCGCCGCGCTTCCACAGCGACCGCGTGCTCGCCGCCTGCCGCACCTGTGACCACCTGGCCGACCTGCCGACCGCCGGCCATGGCGCGCTGCTGTCGCCCCCGCCGCCCGGGCTCACCGGACTGGTCGCCGAGCTGCTCGACGACCCGCCCGGATTCGACCGGTCGGTGCTGCGCGAGGTCGACCGCAAGGTCGTCCGCTGGTTCGAGGGACATCTGCTCGATGCGGACCCGGCGCCGACCGCGCGCGCAGGTGAAGGGAGCGTCCAGCGCGGGTCGTTATAATCCGTCGCTTCGTGTGCCGCGTCGCTGCCCGTCCACGGCACCGGCGCGGCCACGCCCACACCTGCTGGCATCATGGCCCTGATCGTTCACAAGTATGGCGGCACGTCGATGGGTTCGGTCGAACGCATCAGCAACGTCGCTGCACGCGTCGCCAAGTGGCATCGCGCCGGCCATCGGATGGTGGTCGTGCCGTCGGCGATGTCCGGCGAGACCAACCGGCTGATCGCACTCGCCCGCGAGATCCAGGCGCAGCCCGACCCGCGCGAACTCGACATGATCGCCTCGACCGGCGAACAGGTGTCGGTGGGCCTGCTGGCGATGGCGCTGAAGGCGCGCGGCGTGCCGGCGGTCAGCTTCGCCGGCTGGCAGGTGCCCGTGCGCACCGACGACGCGTTCACGAAGGCGAGGATCTCGTCGATCGACGACGCCCGCGTGCGCGCCGAACTCGATGCCGGCAAGGTGGTGGTGATCACCGGCTTCCAGGGCGTCGATCCCGATGGCCACATCACGACACTCGGGCGCGGCGGTTCGGACACCTCGGCGGTTGCAGTGGCCGCCGCGCTGGGCGCCGACGAGTGCCTGATCTACACCGACGTCGACGGTGTCTATACCACCGACCCGCGGATCGTCCCCGAGGCGCGCCGGTTGCCGAAGGTCACGTTCGAGGAGATGCTGGAGATGGCCAGCCTCGGCTCGAAGGTGCTGCAGATCCGTTCGGTGGAATTCGCCGGCAAGTACCGCGTGAAGACCCGTGTGCTGTCGAGCCTGACGCCGCCCGACATCGCGCTGGCCGAGGAATCGGAGTCGGGCACGCTGATCACTTTCGAGGAAGACGAGACCATGGAGCAGGCGGTCATCTCGGGCATCGCGTTCAACCGCGACGAGGCGAAAATCACGATCGGCAACGTGCCCGATCGCCCGGGCATCGCGTACCAGATCCTGGGCCCGGTGGCCGACGCGAACATCGACGTCGACATGATCATCCAGAACCAGAGCCGCGGCGGCACCACCGACTTCTCGTTCACCGTCCATCGCAACGAGTACCAGAAGGCACTCGAGGTGCTCGACGGCAAGGTGCGCGCGGTCGTGCAGGCGGGCGAGATCACCGGCGATCCGAAGATCGCGAAGGTGTCGGTGGTCGGCATCGGCATGCGTTCCCATGTCGGCATCGCGAGCCTGATGTTCCAGACGCTGTACAACGAGGGCATCAACATCCAGATGATCTCGACCTCGGAGATCAAGATCTCGGTCGTCATCGACGACAAGTACATGGAACTCGCGGTGCGCGCGCTGCACAAGGCGTTCGGCCTCGACAATCCGGCCGCTTAGTTGGTCGCTCAGTTGGCCGCTTAGTCGGCCGCTTAGTTGGCCCCTTAGTCGGCCGGTCGATCACCCGGCCACGCCGCCCGGATCATCCTTCTCAGATCGCGCCCGGATACAGCCGGCGCAGCAGCGTGATCGCCGCGTCGTGCAGCGGCGCTTCGATCGCGCGTGCGAGCGCGGCCGTGTCGGCTGTCGTCGTGCGCTCCGCCCAGGCCGCCTGCAGCCGGGCGCGCAGCGGCGCCAGCGATTCGCGTACCGCGGCGTCCCAGTGCGGCGGATGCTCCGATTCGCTCCACTGGCCGCGACCGCGGCCGTAGTGCGCGACAGCCAGGTAGGCGAGCAGCGCCGAGGCCGCCAGCTCGTGCAGCACCTCCTCGGTCCAGAACACCGACGCGCTGGTGACGCCACGGACCAGGTTGTAGCCGCGCGCGAGGCCGGCGGCGCCGAATGCGCCGAGCAGGCCGCCGGCGATCAGTCCGCCGCCCAGCGTCAGTCCGCCGGTCGCGATGTCGGCCTTCAATCCGGCCAGCGCGCCGGTCAGCAGGCCGCCCAGCACCGCGGCCTTGCCCTCGGCCAGCGGCATGTCGGTCTTGTAGTGCTCGGCCAGCCGCTTGAGCACCACCTCGGTCGCCGCGCCCTCGAGCCCGTTGATCGCGATCAGCCGGTCGGTGCTGGCGCGGATGTCCTCGTCCAGGCGCATCGCCAGCGCGCTCATCGCGCGCGTGCGCTCGCCGTCCGCGTCGTTGCGACCAAGCCCGATCACCTTGCCCAGGCTGCGCAACTGTCCGCCGAAGCCGGCGTCGGGCACCGCCTCGCGATCCGTCGCCGCGCGTGCGATCCGTGCCGCGAGTGCCGCGATCGACTGGTCGAAGACCCGCGTACGTTGGGCGCGCCAGACGTCGCGCAGGCGCTGGAACGCCGGTTGCCGGTCTTCGGGCAGGCTGGAGGCGATCGCATCGAAGATCGCGCTCTCCTGCACCCAGCAGCGGGCGAACGCGTCGAACGCGAGCACCGCACGCACCTGCCGGCAGGCACCGAGCACTTCGCGCCAGCGTTCGATCTCCGCGTGTTCGGCCTCGGGCGCCAGCGGCTGCCCGATCTGGTTCAGCAGTGCGACGACCGGCTTGCCGGCCCAGTCGAGGATGCGCAGCTCCGCCGGCAGGTAACCCGCCTGGGACGGATCCTCGGACGCGTTGACCAGGTACAGGACCACGTCGGCGTGGTCGCGCACGTTCCTGACCGCCTGCTGGCTGCACCACATCGGGCGATCGCGATAACGATCCCAGACCTGCGTCAGCAGCCAGCCGATCGGCTGACCCGAGGACTCGAGCCGTCGCGCCAGTCGCAGACTGTCGCCGAAGCCTGGCGTATCCCATAGCAGCAAGCGGTCGCCGGCTTCACTCTGCGTGAGCAGGAACTCCTCGGCGACCTCGGTCACGTGGGCTTCGTCGCGCACCTCGCCGACGTCGCGACCGAGCAGCGTGCGGGCGAGGGTCGTCTTGCCCGCGTTGGTGTGCGCGATCAGGCTGAGCGCGATCGAGCGGGTCGCGTCGCTCATCGCTCGACGCCGTCGCGACCGCGTGACACGACCGCCAGTGCGGCCTCGTTGCCCGTCGCGTCGAACGCGTCCGCGATCGACCGGCCGTCGGCATCGACCTGTGCCTCGCCCAGGCGGACGAAGGCCACGGCCATGCCGGCGGTGCCGAGCACCTTCTGCCAGGCGGCGCGACGCTGTTGCACGCGGTCCTCGTCGAAGCGTCGACGGAACGTGGTCTCGTCGACGATCGCCATCGGCGCGATGCCGGGTGGTGCCTTGGTGATCAGCAGCCGTGCGAACGCGCCGTGATGCTCGTGTTCCGGCGTGGCCGACAGGTTGAACCAGGCCACGACCGGCGTCGACGACGGTACCGGGCGCAACGCGATCGTGCCCTCGGCCAGCGCATCCTCGTCGCCGAACGCGAAGGGCGGATCGGCGTCGATCGTCGTCGCCGGGCCGAGTGCCCGGGCGAGCCGGACACGCAGCGCGTCGAGTTCAGGTGCGGCCGGGTTCACCTGGTACGGCAGCACACGCACAGCGAGCGCGCGGCCCTGCTGCTGGCGGACCAGGCCCTGGACGTACGCCTCACCCAGATCGACCGGCAGCCGGTCGTGAAGCCGGATCGCCCGGTGCCGTTGCCACAGCGCGAGCACGACCCGCGGCAGCAGCACCACCCCGCCGATCGTCACCGCGTACAGATGGATCCAGCCGGCCGCGTTCTCGCCGGTGCTGCCCGGAAACCGCATCGCCGCCAGTCGCGCCTCGTCGGCGATCGGGACACCGGTGAGTGCACTGGCCGGGCCGAGGATCGTGGACAGCACCGTGTGCACCGATGACGGTTCGAGGAAGGTGCTCTCCCAGCCGGCGCGATACTCGAAGGCGAGTCCGCGGGCATACAGTCCGGCGAGTGCGCCGGCGGCGAACGCGGCCGCGGCCCAGTGCAGCCATGAGGTCACCCGTGCACGCACCAGCGGCGCGCTGGCCACGGACCAGTCGGCCGCGAAGCGTCGATCGGGACCGTCGGCTTGGACGCCCGAGCCGGGGGGTGTGTCCGCGCGCAACGAGTGCAACGTCGCGCGGCCACCATCGGCCCAGCGCGCGACCCACCGGATGAACGGGGCGCGCAGACGATCGCCGCCGGCGATCGGGTCGATCGCGATCAGCAGGTACATCAGCAGGTTCCACAGCAGCACACCGAGCAACGGCGGCGCCAGCAGGTTGATCCGCGAGCCGTTGCCGATCGCATCGGTGGCCACGCCGGCCGCGAACGCGAGGCCGATCAGCATCGGGCCGACCCAGCCGCGCCAGGTGCCGCGGGCGAGCAGCGTCGCACCGGCCGGATCGCGGGCCGCGATCCGCTGCGCGGCGATTGCCGCGCGCCGCTCGAGGAAACGCTCGGCCGGGGCGTCCACACCGACCTCGGCCCGAGCGGCTTCGGTCGCATCGCGCCGATCGGCATCGGTCCACAGCGGTGAGGGCGGCGCCTGGTCGTGTGCGCGCACGAAGAGCGCGAGGCGGGCGGTCGATTCGTCCATGAGCAACCCGTAATGCTGCCACGATCCGGCAGTCCGCGCGGGCCGTCGTCCGCCCTGGGGAGCGGCCTTGCTACAATGTGGTCCAGGCTCGACCCGGAGACGTGACCGAGAGGCCGAAGGTGCTCCCCTGCTAAGGGAGTATGTGCCAAAAGCGCATCGAGGGTTCGAATCCCTCCGTCTCCGCCAGTACTGCGGACCAGGACCTCCGATCGAGGCCTGGCCCGATGCCGCAATGCCCCGCCACGCGGGGCTTTTTCGTTGCGGGTGTGCCGTGCCCGCGATCGCCGGCCCAGGAGAACGATCATGTCGAGCATCACCACGCGCACCTTCCGGCTGGCCGCGCCGTACTGGACCGATGGCACCACCCGCCGTGTGGCCTGGAGCCTGGGCGCGGTGCTGCTGGTCATGGTGGTGCTGCTGACGGCGCTGAACGTCGAGCTGACCCAGATCCAGAAGACGTTGTTCGACGCGATGGAGGGGCACGACACGGCGGGTTTCCAGCGCGCCATCGTGGTGTTCTTCGGCACCATCGCGCTGCTGATCGCGACGCTGGTGGCGCGGGCCTGGCTGGAGCAGGCGCTGACGATCCGCTGGCGTACGCACCTGACGCGCGACATGCTCGCGCGCTGGCTCGACGGCCACACCTTCTATCGCATCGAGCGCGACAACAGTTGCGACAATCCCGACCAGCGACTGACCGAGGACCTCACCGAATACGTGCGGCTGATGATCGTGCTGACGCTGGGGTTCATCGGCAACCTGGGCACGCTGGGGTCGATGGGCTGGATCCTCTGGCGCAGCGCGGGGCCGGTCAGCTTCCAGCTGGGCGGCAGCAGCATCACCGTGCCCGGTTACCTGTTCTGGGTGGCCATCGGCTGGGGCCTGCTGCAGACCGTGGTCACCCACCTGGCCGGTCACCGGCTGGCGGGCGCGACCGTGGTCCAGCAGGCCACCGAGGCCGACTTCCGCTTCGCGCTGGCCAAGGTGCGCGATTCGGCCGAGCAGGTGGCGCTGTACCGCGGCAATGCGGTCGAGCAGCAGCGGCTGATGCGGCTGTTCGACGCGATCCGGGCCAACTGGGCGGTGCTGATGAAGTACAACGTCTTCCTCAACATGGCCAGCGGCGGCTTCGGCGCCGTGGCCGTCGTGGTGCCGATCGTGGCGATGGCGCCGAAGGTGCTGTCGGGTGAGATGAGCCTGGGCACGCTGATGCAGGATGTCGCGGCATTCGCTGCCACCGCCCAGGCGGTCGCCTGGTTCGCCCTCAGCTATCGCGATCTGTTCCAGCTCTCGGCCCGGGTGCAGCGTCTGTCGGGGATGCAGGCGGCGATGGACCAGCCCCCGCCGCAGGGCATCACCGTCGCGCGGGATGGCCCGACACGGGCCGTGGAAGGTGAGGACGTCGCGCTCGGCCTGCCCGGCGGACGATTGCTCAGCCGCATCGGGTCGATGCGGTTCGCGCCCGGTGAACGCTGGCTGGTCCGCGGCCCGTCGGGCTGCGGCAAGAGCACGCTGCTGCGCGCGATCGCCGGGCTGTGGCCGTTCCAGCAGGGGCGCATCCGGCTGCCGGGTGGCGCGCGGGTGATGTTCATCCCGCAGAAGAGCTACCTGCCCGACGGCCCGCTGGACGAGGTGCTGGCCTATCCCGAACCGGTGCGCGACGGTGACCATGCACGATTCACCCAGGCGCTCGTCGATTGCCGCCTGCCGCACCTGGTGCCGCGCCTGACCGAATCGTCGCGCTGGAGCCACCGCCTGTCGCCCGGCGAGCAGCAACGTCTGGCCTTCGCCCAGGCGCTGTTGTACACGCCCGATGTGCTCTTCATGGACGAAGCCACCAGCGCACTGGACAACGACACCGAGGCCCACCTGATCACGCTGCTGACCGCCCGCCTGCCGCAATGCACGGTCGTCAGCGTCGCGCACCGCACGACGCTGGACGCGTTCCACAGCCACAAGCTGGAGCTGACGGCACCGGCGGGCCCGTGACCGCCGGAACACGAACCCGCGTCAGAACCTCATGCGAAGCGACACCTCGTAGGTCCGAGGATTCGCGATCAGCACCTGGGCGGCCGGCCCGTAGGAGGTTTCCGCATACAGCGCGTCGGTGGCGTTGCGGATCCGGAATCCGACATCGAGCGTGCGGGTGACCTGATAGTCGGCCGACAGGTCCAACGTCGTGTACGACGGCAGGTCGAGTGTGTTGGCATCGTTGATGTACGACCTGCCGACGTGCCGGACCCAGCCGCCGAAGGTCCAGCTCTCGGTCGGGTGGTACAACACGCCCAGGTTCGCGACCCACTTCGGCACCAGGCGCGGCACGTTGCCGGCCAGTGAGACGGGTGGGTTGCCGGCCGAGAATTCATCGTAGCGCGCGTCCACGTACGCGACGTTGCCGTCGAGCCGCCACTGCCGGGTCGGTCGCAGGCCGATGCTCAGCTCGACGCCACGGGAGGACTGTCTTCCGACCGCGAGGCGTTCCGACGGCCGCGCCGGGTTGGGCACGAAGACGTTCTTCTTGCGGATGTCGTAGATCGCTGCCGCCCACTCCCCGTGGCCGCCCCACAGATCCTGCTTGATGCCGACCTCGAGCTGCCGGGCCGTCGTCAGGTCGAGCTGGCTCTGGTTGCGATTCAGGATGACCAGCGAGCCGCCCGGCTCGACGGCCGTTGCGTAGGCGACGTAGGCGGTGGTGCCCGGTGCCAGGTCGTAGAGGGCACCGGCCCGCCACGACGTGAACGCATGATCCTTGGACTCCTTCGGCGCGCCGGCCTGGTCGTAGTAGATCCAGTCGATGCCGAATCGGTCGTGACGCAGGCCGCCGACGAGCTTGAGCTTCGGACTCAGCGACAACTGGTCTTCGGCGAACACCGACCACTGGTTGATCGCGACGTCGCGTGCCGGCGATCGGAAAACGCTGGTGCCGCTGCTCAGCGGCACCGCCGGCGGGTTGAACGCATCGACCGGGGCCTCGGTTCCCGCCGGAAAGCCGTTGCGCCGGGTCTTGAAGTCCGTGCGGTTGATGTCCGTGCCCACGAGCAGGCGGTTCTTCAGGCCGCCGATGTCACCCTTGAACAGCGCGTCCAGCCGATTGCCGATCACCTGGTGGTCGTGGTCCAGGTCGGACCAGGTCGATCGCCTGACCGTCGGGCGGGCCCCGGCGATGAAGGTGAAGTCGTTGACGTCGCGCCAGTTCCGATACGAATCGTAGTGATAGGTGTGGTTGCGCACCACGACGTCCGGTGCCACCTGCCATTCGAGGTTCGCTCGCAGCCAGGTGGTGTCCGATTCGTAGACGTTGTCGGTCAGGTTGTTGTAGTTCACCCGTCGCAGCGCGCGGTCGATCCGGCCGTTGACCAGCGGTGTCCCGTAGTACAGGTCCTCGACGTCGTCACGCATCCTGTCGAGCTCGAGGGTCAGCCTGAGCGCGTCGCCGAGCTTGAACAGCAGCGAGCCCGTGAACCGATCGAGTGCGGTCCGTTCGCCGTGGACGTTGCTGCCGTAGTGGTTGGTGCTGAAGTCCGCGCGATAGGCCACCGCGTCGTCCTTGATCGCGCCGCCGGTGCCGAGGTGCAGGCGATGCGAACGGAAGCTGGAGAACGCGTAGTCCACCTCGACCGGCTGCGGGGCGAAAGCGGGCGACCGGTTGATCAGGTTGATCGTCGCACCCGTTCCGCCTTCGCCGTTGAGCACGGCCGCAGGGCCGCGCAACACCTCGATCCGATCGTAGTTCGCCGTGTCGAGGATACGCGACGAGAAGTTCGAGCTGCCGGGGATGCGCACCCCGTTGTAGAGCCAGGTGACACCGTTCTCGATGAATCCACGGGCCGAGAACCCGATGTGTGATCCGCCGACCCGGGCACCGGTCATGCCGGCGACCCGTCCGACGGCCTCGACCATCGTCCGATCGCCGCGCTCGCGCATCACTTCCTGGCTGATGACGTCGATGCTCGCGGGTATCTCCCGGACCGTGATGCCCAGTCCCGATCCCGTGCTGGCGGGCTGGTCGAGCGCGATGACGCGTGTGTCGCGTTCACCGCTGACCGTGACCGCCGGAAGTTCCCTGGACTCCTGGGCTGCGGCCGATCCGCCGACGAGCGCCGCAAGGGTTTCGAAGGCCGCGACGGCGGCCGGTTTCCATCCGAACCGAAACATTGTTCTTCTCCCCGGACAAAGGCTGCGTGCACCCGTTCCCGCGCTTCGGGAGCAGGTGATCGTGATCACCGGGGCGCGACGGCGACCCGGTGGTCTACAGCAGGACGGGGGGAGGGCCGCGCGAGGGCAGCGGCGGGGCGGTGGCGGAGGCGATATGGGCCGCGGCGATCGGCTGCAGCGCATGCGCGAGCGGCGAGGGTTTCTCGAAACGGGTTGTCGCCGCCGGTGGCGGCGCGGCGGTCGCCGCACACAACGGGCAATCCCCGGTGGCCGAGAGCCTGGGCTCCCCATCGTCACCCGTCGTGTCGATCAGCTTCGTGCCTCCCGCCGTGCAGACCAGCTGGATGCTCGCGGGCTCGAGGATGCTCGAGGCGATCGCGGACCCCAGGGACAGGATGAACCAGACCAGCACCAGACCGCGGATCGAGCGGGAGGTGCAGGACAGTCCGGAGTCGCGAGGCGCATTCACCGTGCGATTATATGCATCGGCCTGTGCTGCGATGATCCGAGTGTGCCCCGATGATCCGTGACGCGATCTTCCCGGACGACCTGTCCTCGGTCCGCGGCCTGTTCCGCGAGTACGCCGACAGCCTCGACGTCGACCTTTGCTTCCAGGGATTCGAGGCGGAGCTCGGCACACTCCCCGGCGGTTATGCCCGGCCCGACGGGCGCCTGCTGCTCGCGGTCGACGAACGCGGCGCGCCGATCGGCTGCGTCGCGTTGCGGCCGGTGGCGCCGGGTGCCTGCGAGATGAAGCGGCTGTACGTGCGGCCGATCGCCCGCGGCACCGGGCTCGGCGCCGCACTCGCCCGTGCAATCGTCGGTGCGGCGCGTGATGCCGGCTACGCGCGGATGTGCCTGGACACGTTGCCGTCGATGCTTGACGCGCGGCGCCTGTACGACCGGCTCGGTTTCCGGCCGACCGATCCCTACGTGCACAACCCGGTGCCGGGGGCGCTCTTCCTGTCCCTCGATCTGACCACCGGCTGACGCCCGGTCCCGGTCCCGGTCGCGGTCCCGCGCCGCGGCCGTCGATGCCGGAGCAGGTCAGACGCTATCGAACGCATTGAACAACACAATTGGTCAGGCCAGGTGTCATGGCTCTAGTCTTTGGCTACGCACAACTGTTCCAAAGAGGTCCGCGATGTCCACACCAGGTCAATGCCCCGTCGTCCACGCCGGCAATGCGTCGAGTCGATCCGGTCCGATGCACTGGTGGCCGAATGCGCTGAATCTCGACATCCTGCATCAGCACGACACGAAGACCCATCCGCTGCCGGGCTTCGACTATCGCGAGGCGGTGAAGGCACTCGACATCGCCGCCGTGAAGCGGGACGTCACGCAACTGATGACCGACAGCCAGCCCTGGTGGCCGGCCGACTGGGGCCACTACGGCGGTCTGATGATCCGGATGGCGTGGCATGCGGCCGGCACCTATCGCATCGCCGATGGTCGCGGGGGTGCCGGTACCGGTGCACAGCGCTTCGCGCCGCTGAACTCCTGGCCCGACAACGTGAACCTCGACAAGGCGCGTCGCCTGTTGTGGCCGATCAAGAAGAAATACGGCAACCGGCTGAGCTGGGCCGACCTGATCGTGCTGGCCGGTACGATCGCCTACGAATCGATGGGCCTGAAGACCTTCGGCTTCGGCTTCGGTCGCGAGGACATCTGGCATCCGGAGGAGGACATCGACTGGGGCTCGGAGAAGGAGTGGCTGGGCGCGACACGATACGACGGCGCCGGCGAGGACCGCGGGTCGTTGGCCGATCCGCTGGCCGCGGTGCAGATGGGCCTGATCTACGTGAACCCCGAAGGCGTCGGCGGGCAGCCCGATCCGATGCGCACCGCGCAGGACGTGCGCGTCACGTTCGCGCGGATGGCGATGAACGACGAGGAGACGGTGGCACTGACCGCGGGTGGACACACCGTGGGCAAGGCGCACGGCAACGGCAATGCGAAGCTGCTCGGCGCCGCTCCGGAAGGTGAGGATGTCGAGGCGCAGGGTTTCGGCTGGCTGAACCCGCAGGGCCGCGGCACCGGCGCGGACACCGTCACCAGCGGCATCGAAGGTGCGTGGACCACCCATCCGACGCGGTGGGACAACGGCTACTTCCACCTGCTGCTCGATCACGAGTGGGAACTGAGGAAGAGCCCCGCCGGCGCGTGGCAGTGGGAACCGATCGGCATCAGGGAAGAAGACAAGCCGGTCGATGCCCACGATCCGTCGATCCGTCGCAATCCGATCATGACCGACGCGGACATGGCGATGAAGATGGATCCCGAATACCGGAGGATCGCCGAGCGCTTCCACCGGGACCCGGCGTATTTCTCCGACGTGTTCGCCCGCGCCTGGTTCAAGCTGACCCACCGCGACATGGGGCCGAAGGCGCGGTACCTCGGCCCGGACGTGCCGGCCGAGGACCTGATCTGGCAGGACCCGGTGCCGGCGGGCAACCGCGGGTACGACGTCGCCGCGGTGAAGGAGAAGATCGCCGCCAGCGGGCTGGCGATCGGCGAGATGGTTGCCACCGCGTGGGACAGCGCGCGCACGTTCCGCCGCACCGACAAGCGCGGTGGTGCCAACGGCGCGCGGATCCGGCTCGCGCCGCAGAAGGACTGGGAAGGCAACGAGCCGGCGCGGCTGTCGAAGGTGCTCGAGGTGCTGGGCGCGATCTCGAAGCAGACCGGGGCCAGCGTCGCCGACGTGATCGTGCTCGCCGGCAACGTCGGCATCGAGCAGGCGGCCCGGGCCGCCGGATTCGACGTCACCGTGCCGTTCACACCCGGCCGCGGGGATGCGACCGATGCGCAGACCGATGCCGATTCGTTCGCGCCGCTCGAACCGCTGGCCGACGGCTTTCGCAACTGGCAGAAGACACATGACGCGGTGAAGCCGGAGGAACTGCTGATCGAACGTGCGAGCCTGATGGGCCTGACCGCGCAGCAGATGACTGTTCTGGTCGGTGGCATGCGCGTGCTCGGCACCAACCACGGCGGCACGACCCATGGCGTGTTCACCGACCGCGTCGGTGTGCTCGGCACCGGGTTCTTCGAGACGCTGACCGACATGGCGTACCGCTGGCAGCCGACCGGACGCAACGGCTACGACATCGTCGATCGTGTCAGCGGCAAGACCCGCTACACTGCGACCCGCGTCGACCTGGTGTTCGGCTCCAACTCGGTGCTGCGGTCCTACGTCGAGGTCTACGCGCAGGACGACAATCGGCGCCGGTTCGTCGACGATTTCATCGCCGCGTGGACCCGGGTGATGAACGCGGACCGCTTCGACCTGGCCGGCTGACCGGGGCGCTTGGCTCGCCGCCGGTTCCGCGGTCAAATGGTGCCCATGCTGACGACCCGTCTGACCACGTCCCTGCGCCTGCGGCATCCGATCGTGTCCGCGCCGATGGCGTTCGCCGGCGGCGGCGCGCTCGCAGCGGCGGTGAGCCGCGCCGGCGGACTTGGCCTGATCGGGGGCGGGTACGGTGACCGGGCCTGGCTCCAGGCGCAGTTCGCCGCGGCCGGCGACACGCGGGTCGGTGTCGGCTTCATCACCTGGGCGTTGCAGCAGTCGCCGTCGCTGCTGACCGACGTGTTGCGGCACCGGCCGGCGGCGGTCATGCTCTCGTTCGGCGACCCCAGGCCGTTCGCCGACGAGATCCGCGCGGCCGGCGCGGCGCTCATCTGTCAGTGCCAGGACATCGCCCACGTCGACGACGCGCTCGATGCCGGCGCCGAGGTCGTCGTCGCGCAGGGTACCGAGGCCGGTGGCCATGGCGCCTTGCGCGGCACGATCACGCTGGTGCCGGAGACGGCCGATCGGATCGCCGGCCGGGCACCGGCGACGCTGCTGCTCGCCGCCGGCGGCATCGCCGACGGTCGTGGCCTGGCCGCCGCGCTGATGCTGGGTGCCGACGGCGTGCTGCTCGGCACGCGTCTGTGGGCTTCGCAGGAAGCCCTGGTCAAGCCCGGCCATCACGAAGCGATCGTCGGCACCGACGGCGACGGCACCGTGAGGACACGGGTCGCGGACATCGCCCGCGAGATCGCCTGGCCGCGCGGCTTCACGGCGCGGATCCGCCGCAACCGGTTCACCGAGCGCTGGCACGGCCACGAGGACGACCTCGAGCGCAACCTGGGCAGCGAAGGACCGCGGTATCGGCAGGCGTTCGCCGACGGGGACCCGGAACACACCGGGGTCTGGTTCGGCGAGGCGGCCGGGCTGATCCACGCGATCGAGCCGGCCGGCGTGATCATCGAGCGGATCGTGCGCGATGCCGCCGGACTGCTCGGCCGCGAGGCCGTGTCACGACTCGCCGATCAGGCCGTCGAACGAGCGGGGCGGGGTCCGGGCACGCCACCGGGTTGAGAGGTGATTCCGCTCAGCCCGCGTCGGTCCTCGCCATCGCGTCGGCGAGCCGGTCGCGCTCGAGTCCACGCAGGCGCTCGACCGCGCCTTGCCGGTCGCGCGGCTCGCGGTTCTGGCTCAGCTTGACCTTCGCCTCGAAACGGACGACCGCCACTTCGATGCCGACGATGGCCCCGACCATCGTGTCGATGTATTCGGGTGCCGAGTCACCCATCTTCCACGGCTTCGGTTCATCGGCCTCGTGCCGTCGCGTCAGGCGGGCGACGATGCCGCGCACGGTCTTGTCGTCGTCATGGATCGTCAGCGTGCCGTGGGCATGCACGACCTCGTAGTTCCAGGTCGGCACCTGGCGGTGTGTCTCGTGTTTGCTCGGGTACCAGTTCGGCGAGATGTAGCCCTCGCTGCCGCGGAAGACCACCATCACCGCCGACCCGCTCGGGCACTGCCGCCAGAGCGGATTGGCGCGGGCGACATGCGCGCGCAGCGTGCCGGACGTGCCACTCGCACGGTCGAACTCGAACGGCACGTGGTTGGCATCCAGGCCGTCGCCGGTGACGGTCACCAGCATGCCGAGCGGGTGTTCGCGGATGATGCGCTCGATCTCGTCGGGGCGGGTCTCGGCGAAATGGGCGGGGACGTACATCGGGCCTCCGGTCAGTACTGGGTGGGCGGAAGATCGACTTCCAAGCCGTCCAGTGTATCGGCCAGCACGATCTGGCACGAGAGCCGGCTCGACGGATCGCGCGCGCTCGCGGTGAACTCGAGCATCGACAGTTCGTCGTCGGCCGGCGCGGGCAGACGTGAACGCCATGGCTCGCGGACGTGCACATGGCAGGTCGCGCAGCTCAGCGTTCCGCCGCAGTCGGCGGCGATGCCGTCGACGCCGGCCGCGACCGCGGCCCGCATCAGGCTGGCGCCGGTGTCGGCATCGATCGTGCGGCCGTCGACGCGACCGTGGGAATGGAGGGTGATGCGGATCCGGGTCATCGTCGCCAGCAGGGTCAGAAGCGGGCGAAATACTCGCGCCGCTGGAACTCGGTCTTGTCTTCGGCGGCGTCGAAGCGCTGTTGCTCCGCGGACTTGATCGCGGTGTAGTAGCGGATGAACTCGTCGCCGAAGCCGGCACACATCGCGGGGTCGGCGCCGAGTGCGGCGAGTGCCTCGCCGAGTGATGTCGGTATCCGCGGCTGGGTGTCGTCGTACGGGGATTCGGTCGCCCGCGGCGGCTCGATCGAGCGGGCCAGGCCCGACAGGCCGGCGTGGATCTGCGCGGCCAGGTACAGGTAGGGATTGGCCAGCGGTTCGCCGAGGCGGTTCTCGATCCGGGTGCCGGGGTCGCCGGGTGCGCCGATCACGCGCAGCATCGCGCCGCGGTTGTCGAAGCCCCAGACGATCGACTGCGGCGCCAGTGCGTGCGGCCGGAAGCGACCGAAGCCGTTGGCCGTTGGTGTGCACATCACGGTCATGCCCCTGGCGTGATCGAGCAGGCCACCGAGCCAGTGGGCGCCGATGTCGCTCAACGTCTGGCGCGCGTGATGGCGATCACCGGGGCCCGGTGTGATCTCGCGTGTCATCGCGTTGCGGCCGTTGTCGAGTCGCACCAGCGACTGATGCAGGTGCCAGCCGCTGGCCATGATGTTGTCGAACGGCGGACGGCACATGAAGGTGACGTGATAACCGGCGCGGCGCAGCGCCTGCCGGACCGCGCTGCGGAACAGCACCATGTTGTCGGCGGCGGTCAGTGCATCGGTCGGCTCGAACACCGCCTCGACCTGGCTCGGTCCGAGTTCGATCTCCAGGGACGCCAGCGGCAGCCCGAGGGCCTGCGCGGTGCGCTGGACGATCCGCAGCGGCGCCTCCGCCAGGTCGAACATCGACTCGGCGAGCAGGTTGTAGCCAGGGTGTATCAGGCGTACCTCGGGTGCGGGCGGCGGCCACGCGGCCCGATCCGGATCGAGGCACGGATCACTCTCCGGAGAACACAGCCGATAGATGTGGAACTCGATCTCCAGCCCGCACACCAGCCCGAGGCCCTGTTGCGCGAGCCGCGCCAGCGCGCGCTGCAGTTGCGCGCGGGTGTCGTACGGCACCGGGCGGCCGTCCTGGAACACCGGCTGGCCGAGCAGCCAGCCGGTGCGTTCGGTCCATGGCAGCAGACGGAACGACGACGGATCGGCGCGCAGCAGCAGGTTGTTCGCACCGGCGAACCCGGGCAGCGTCGATTCGATGCCGGGTTCGAACACCTTGAACGCGGTCCGGTCCGACGTGTCCTTCAGCATCAGGGTGCTGACCATCCCGAGGCCGTCGCGCAACGCACGAATCGCCGCGCGGCGGGTCAGCGTCTTGCCGCGCAGCTGGCCGTGGGTGTCGCACCAGGCGAACCGGACCAGTTCGAGATCACCGGCCTCGATCAGCGCCGCGCAGTGTTCGGTCGCCTCGTCGGCACTCATCCGCGCGCTGGTTCCGGCGCGTGTGTCGGCGTGCATATCAGGGCTCGTGTCGGCGCTCGAGTCGGCGTTCGACTCGGCACTCAAGTCGGCGCCGCTTCCGGGTTCGCCAGCGCCGCGGGCCAGGGTGCGCCGTCGCGTTTGGCCCGCGTCGCCGCGAGCCACCAGGCCTGCCAGGCGTCACCGGGCGCGAAGCCGTCGACCGTGTCGGGTCCGAGCCGCTGCGCGGCGACGTCGGGATGCGCGACACCCATCGGCAGGCGCCCCGCCTGCACGTCCTCGATCGCCTTCACCAGCAGGCGCCGGTTGGCCATGATCGCGCGATCGCTGGTGCCCAGGTGTTCCCGCGTACGGTCCTGGATCGCACCCATGCTCTCGCAGGCCCACTGGTCGTGCCGGTTGATGTCCTCCTCGCCCATGCCGAGAAAGGTGCGGCTCATCTGCTCGCCCGGATCGAAGCCCCAGTCGTCGTGCCGGCCGGACCTGGGCAGGTAGTCGGGCAGGTCCATCGTGCGCAGCCGCTGGTTGCGCATCGCCTCCTTGTCGACCGGATCGGCGAAGCTCGTGAACACCGACACCCAGTAGGTGCGGGTGTCGTCGACCGGCACGTGCATCTGCGTGATCGTCATCGTCTCCGACAGCGGGATCACGAAGGTGTGCGGGAAGATCGCGTGGGTGATGCGGACATGGGTGGTCGCCGTGTCGAGCTTGCGCAGTGTCGTCAGGCGCATGCCGTACGGCATGTTCTCGACGCGGATCTCCGGTTGCACACATTCACGCATCACCCGGGTCATCGGCCAGCGTTCGCCGTCGACGGTGCCGGCGCTCGCGCCGCGAAACTGGCGGCCGTAGGTCGCGTCGAGTGATTCGTCGAAGAAGAAGCGGTGCAGGAAGGAGGTGTGTGCCGGGTCGATGCCGACCTCGAACGCCTGCAGCCAGTTGCAGCGCCACAGCCCCTTGAACGCGAACGTGTGGGTGGGTGGGGCGGTGAAGCAGTCCAATGCCGGCAGCGGCGGCGGTGTCGTGCCTTCGTCGCCGAGCCAGGCGAAAAGCACGCCGCTGCGTTCGACGACCGGATAGCTGCGTTGGCGGACGTGCTGGCACAACGTGCTGCCGGCGGGCTCGGCCGGTGTCTCCAGGCAGCGGCCCTCGGCGTCGAACTTCCAGCCGTGGAACGGACAACGCACGCCGTCGCCCTCATGCCGGGCGAAGGCGAGGTCGGCACCGCGATGCGGGCAATCGCGATCGAGCAGCCCGAAGCGGCCGCCGGCGTCGCGAAACAGCACCAGCGGCTGGCCGAGCAGCGTGACCGCCTTCAACGGGCGCCGGGCCATCCGGGGATCGAGCCTCGGGTCGAACTCGTCGACCAGCGCCACCGGCTGCCAGTAGCTGCGCATCAGCCGCCCGGCCGGTGTCCCGGGTCCGATCCGGGTGATCAGTTCGTTCTGTTCGGCTCTCATCGGTCTGCCCCGGTCGTATCGAATCCAAGCGACATATGCAAACGGTATACTGTTTTCAATAAACAGTATACGAGTGCGCCCGATGAACCGCCAAGAGACGGTGCTGATGCAACTGCGCGACCTGATCCTGCGCGGCGATTTCGCGCCCGGACATCGCCTGGCCGAACAGCAGCTCGCCGAGAAACTCGGCGCATCGCGCACTCCGGTCCGCGGCGCGCTGGCGACGCTCGAGCAGGAAGGGCTGATCGAGGCGAGCGAGACCGGCAAGTACCTGGTCCGGCAGTTCACACCGGGCGAGGTGCTCGACGCGATCGCGGTGCGTGGTCATCTCGAAGGGATGGCCGCACGGCTGGTCGCCGAACACGGCGTGTCGCGACAGTTGCTGGCGGAGCTGCAGGCCTGCCTGGAGGCCGGTGACCGGCTGCTGGCCGACGATCCGCTGACGTTCGACAGCTATGCCGCGTATGCCGTGATGAACGATCGCCTGCATGCGCTGCTGATCGATGCCTCGGGCAACCGGGCGTTGCAACGTGCGCTGTCGCTCAACGACAAGCTGCCGTTCGCCGCTGCCTCGGCGATGTGGCCGATGCAGGGAACGATGGCCCTGGACCGCGACTGGATGGGCTACGCCCACAAGCAGCACCATATGCTGGTCGATGCGCTGCGCGCCGGCGAGGCGACGCGGGCGCAGGCGCTCGCGATCGAACACACCGAGGTGGCGCGGATGAACATGCGCCTGGCCCTGGAGCGGCGCGAGGAACTGCAGGCGGTGCTGCCGGGGATCCGGCTGGTCGTCGGCTGACGGCCTCATCGTGCGCGCGGCAACGAACGCGCGCCGGTCGCTCCTTCGTGGATCGCCGCCGCGAGGGCGGCCGCCATGCAGAAATAGCTGGTGTCGTTCATGTGCAGCGCATCGGCCGCGAACATCCGGCGGTAGTCCTCGCCGAGTGTTTCGTGCCAGGATCGCATCAGGTCGTAACGCCGGAACAGCACCGCGTCGGTCGTGCCGGCGACGGCGTGGATCAGGTCGAGCATCGCCTGCCGGTCCGGCGCGGCCTCGATCCGGGGCACGTGCTGCAGATCCATCAGGATCAATTCGGCGCCGCTCGCGAGGATGCGCGCGACGCCGTCGCGGGCGAGCGGTTCGATCGGGCCCAGCGGATAGCGGCGGATCACCGCGTTGCTGCCGAACTGCCAGATCACCAGGTCGGGCCGGTGGAACAGCACGTCGCGCTCGATGCGCGCGGCCATCTGATCGATCTCCTCGCCGCCGATGCCGGAGTTGATCACCTCGATCGTCACCCCGGGAAACCGGTGCAGCAACTCGACCGCGAGCTGGCTCGGATAGAAGTAGCGCATCGAGGAGGCGCCGCTGCCGGCGGTCGACGAGGAACCGAGCGTCACGATCCGCAGCGGGCCGCCGGCCTCGATCCGACGTCGCAGCGCGGGCAGTTCGCCGTCCAGGACCCGCGGGCCCAGGCCGATCGGGCACGTGCCCAGCAACGGCACGTCCGCGCCGCTCTCGCGCGCGGCCGGGCCCGCGGTACGGGGCGGCGCCGGGCGTCTCGACGATCGATCGTCGGGCGCGGCCGGCCCGGTGTCGGCGACCCGGGCGTCGCGTCCGGCCGGCCTGTCCGGCGCCGCCTGTGCCGCTCCGACCGGCCCGCCGCCCGCCGTGTCGATGCCGGGGATGATGCCGGCGGTCACGGTGCCGATCACGAAGGTGATCACCGCGCGAAGCGGCCGCGAGCACTGCGAGGTGAGCCGCCCGCCCGGTGCCGCTGGTGCAAACCGCCGCGCGCTCATCGGCGGCGAACCTTGTCCCGTGCGGCCGAGACACCCTCGGCGAGCACCTGGTCCAGGTACCCGGCGATACAGACCTGCGTCCGATGCGCCGCCGCCAGCTGGACCGCGGGGTCGGTGGAATCCAGGTCGACCAGTCCGATCCGTGACCAGTGTTCGATCATCTCGAAGCGATCGAACACCGGCACGTCGGCGCTGCCGGCGGCCCAGCGCAGCTCGTTGCGGTAGTCGTCGGTCCGATACAGCGCTTCGCTCTGCGGGTGGTACTGCATCGACACCAGCATCAGGTCGGCCGACCGCAGTTGCGCGATCCCGAGCCGGATCTGGCGGCCGACTTCCGCGGCCGGCACCGTGCGACGGGCATCGGCGCGCCCGATCTGCCACAGGACCAGCGCGGGTTTCAGCGGCAGCACCTCGCGGTCGATCAGCGCGCGCTGTTCGGCAACGGAGCCACGGGGTCTGCCGATCAGTTCGACACGCACCGGATGGTCAGGGAAGCGACGGGCCAGCAGCGACTGCAGCCGCGCCGGATAGTTGACCGCGCCGCTGTCGCGCTGGCGCCCGCCGGTGGCCAACGGACCGAGGATCACGATGGTCGCGGTCGTCCCCGGGGTGGACAGCACACGCTCGAGAGTCGGCAGCCTGACCTCGATCGGCAGCAGGTCGTCGGGCAACGGGCAGTCGGTGACCTGCGCGGACGCGCTCGCGCAGACGACGGCCGCCGCGAAGGCCGCCGCGAAGGCCGCGCCGCGAACCGACAGGCGTGCCCGGCGATCGGCCATCATCGGCCGGTCTCCGCCGCCGCCCGGCCGACATCGTCGCGATACCACTGCAGCAATGCGGCCAATGCCGACATCAGCGCCAGGCCGCCGGCGACGACGGCGATCTGCATCAGCCAGCCGCGTCCGAACTCGACCAGCACGAAGTGGGCAAGGAACGACAGCATGATCCCCAGGCAGAAGACGTGCAGCGCGTGTTGCCCGCAGCGGATGATCGGCCGCGCGATGCGCCAGTCCAGGACCGGCGATCGTTCGGTGAACAGGTGCGAGACCAGGTAGGCCGCCGCGAGGAAATGTACCAGTCGCGCCAGGTCCAGGTTGGCCTTGTCGATCGGATAGAGCCAGAAGTCGACCCACGGTTCGATCGCCTCGTTGAGCGCCGGCCACGACCAGGCGATCGCGATGAAGGCACAGAAGACGAGCCAGCTGCCGGCCAGCCAGCCGAGCCACGGCCTCCAGGCCGCCCAGCGCGGCTGTCCGTTGCGCAACGCCCCGCAGATCGCCCCGATGACGAAGAGGAACTGCCAGCCGAGCGGATTGAACAGCCACGAGTCGCCGTTCTCGTAGACCGGGAACGTGATGTCGCCGACCTGTACCCACGTGTACAGCAGGGCGGATGCGGCGAAGGTCAGCGCCGGCGAGCGATCGAGCATCCAGACCACCGGCGGAAACCCGAGCAGCAGCGCCATGTACAGCGGCAGCACGTCCAGGTTGGCCGGCCGGTAGTGCAGTTTCAGCGCCTCGATGATCGACTCCTGGGGGTCGTCGAAGAACTGCGCGATGTTCATCTCGTCGAGGAAGGCGGCGTTGCCGAACCGCGAGGAAACCCAGACGATCTGGCCGATGAAGAACACGAACACGACGATGTGGGCGGCGTAGAGCTGCCAGCAGCGGCGCAGGACCTGCGCGGTCATGAACGCGAAGCCTCGTCGCGAGAGTGCCGCGCCATAGACGATCGCCGCGGTGAACCCCGAGATGAAGACGAAGATCTCGGTCGCGTCGCTGAAGCCGAAGTTGCGGATCGTCAGCCGGGAGATCAGGTTCGAGGGGACATGATCGATGAAGATGAGCCACAAGGCGAGGCCGCGGAAGAAGTCGAGTCGCAGGTCGCGCCGGGACGCCGGGGCACCCGCGCGCAGGCCGGAAAGGCGTCGTGCGGGCTCGGCTGGCAGAGCGCAATCTCCTCCGGGGTTCGGAACTCGGTCACCATCGCGGGCACGGTAGACTGACAAGTCGACCGACAGGGTATTCGGGCACCTCGCGCCGGCGAACAGAGGCGACGCGTGGAGCAAGGTCTTGTGCGAGCCGCGAGGCGGTTTTTTGGGTTAGATTGGTGCCGCCCCGCGACTTGTTCGGCTCGGCCGTGGCGGCCTGCGACACAGGACGACACGCCGGCGGGCGGCTGGAACGAATCGGAAATCGGACATTCATGAGCCGCCTGTTGGACCGGTTGAGGGACCTGCCCGCCGAGCGATTGCAGCGGATGCGCCGCGGCATCGAGAAGGAGAGCCTGCGCACGCTGCCCGACGGCTCGCTGGCACTCACGCCGCATCCGGTGCCGCTCGGCTCGGCGCTGACCCATCCGCACATCACCACCGACTTCAGCGAGTCGCAGCTCGAGCTGATCACCGGCATCCACCCGTCGGTGGAATCCTGCCTGGCCGAACTGCAGCAGATCCATCTGTTCGTCGTGCGCGCGATCGGCAGCGAACACCTCTGGGTGTCGAGCATGCCGTGCGGGCTGCCCGCCGACGAGACGATCCCGATCGGCCGCTACGGCTCCTCGAACGTCGGCCGCGCCAAGAGCATCTACCGCCGCGGGCTGGGCTACCGCTACGGACGGCGGATGCAGACGATCTCGGGCATCCACTACAACTGGTCGATGCCGGGACTGTCCAGCGAGGACTACTTCGGGCTGATCCGCAATTTCCGCCGCCAGTCGTTCCTGCTGCTGTTCCTGTTCGGGGCGTCGCCGGCGGTCTGTTCGTCGTTCGTCGCCGGACGCGAGCACGAGCTGCAGCCGCTGTCGCAGGGTACGTTGCACATGCCACACGGCACCTCGCTGCGCATGGGCCGGCTCGGCTACCAGAGTGATGCCCAGCAGTCGCTCGCGGTCAGCTACAACAGCCTGGAGAGCTACGGCGAATCGCTGCGCGAGGCGATGGTGCGGCCCTACGCGCCGTACGAGGCGATCGGCGTGCGCAGTCCGGGTGGCGAGTACAACCAGCTGTCGACCAGCCTGCTGCAGATCGAGAACGAGTTCTACGGCACGATCCGGCCCAAGCGGGTCACGCTGCCGGGCGAACGACCGCTGGCGGCGCTGCGCGCACGCGGCGTCGAATACGTCGAGGTCCGGTGCATGGACCTCGATCCGTTCGTGCCGATCGGCATCGAGGCCGACGTCATGCGTTTCCTCGACATCTTCCTGCTGCATTGCCTGCTGGACGACAGCCCGCCGGACACACCCGAGGAGATCGAGATCCTGTCGCGCAACCAGCACCTGACCGCTGCGCGCGGCCGCGAGCCGGGCCTGCGGCTGCGCCGGCACGATGGATCCGAGGTCGACCTGGTCGACTGGGGCGCGCGCATCATCGACGAATGTGGACCGATCGCCGAGCGGCTCGATCGCCCCGGTGGCGTCGACCGGCACCAGCAGGTGCTCGCGATGGCCGCCGCGAAGCTGCGTGACCCGGCGACCACGCCCTCGGCCCGGGTGCTCGAATCGGTGCGCAACGCCTACAGCAACTCGTTCCTGAACTTCGTGCTGGCGCGTTCGGCCGAGGTCCGGCAGTCGCTGCTTCGCATGCCGCTGTCCGCCGAAAGCGAGAAACTGTACCGGCGGCTCGCGCAGGCGTCGATCGACGAGCAGCGTCGGCTCGAGCAGGCCGAAACCCTGTCGTTCGACGACTATCTGCGGCGCTACCTGGCGGGCGCCTGACCGATTCGCCGACGTACAATGACCCTTCCGTACGAGGGGAGGCGACGGTCCTGGGGTTTCTCGACATCGACTGGATGCTGATCGTCATCGCTCTGTGGATGCTGGTGGCGCTCGCGGGCGCGTTCGCGCTCGACCGGCTCGCGGTGGTGTCCAGGCTGTTGTTCCCGCTCGGCGGTGCGGGTTCGCTGGTGCTGGCGGTCGCGGCCGCACACGCCCTGTCCGAAGGTGTCCAGGTCGCGATCCTGCCACTGGGTCTGCCGGACCTGCCGTTCCACCTGCGCCTGGACGCGTTGTCCGCGTTCTTCCTGTTCACGCTCGGTTCGGCCGGTTTCGGCGTGTCGCTGTTCGCCGCCGGCTACTTCCGCCAGGGCGAGGGGACCGCGCCCGGACTGTTGTGCCTGCAATATCACCTGTTCCTGGCCAGCATGGCGCTGGTGTTCCTCGCCGACGACGCCTACCTGTTCATGGTCGTCTGGGAATCGATGGCGATGTCGTCGTTTTTCCTGGTGACCGCCAATCACCGGATCGCCGAGATCCGTCGTGCCGGCTACCTGTACCTGCTGATCGCCCATGTCGGCGCGATCGCGATCCTGCTGTGCTTCGGTGTGCTCCAGGCCGGCTCCGGCGACTACACGTTCGGCGGCATGCGGGTGCAGTCGCTGTCGCCGCAGTGGGCCGCCGCCGCGTTCGTGCTGGCGGTGATCGGGTTCGGCGCGAAGGCGGGATTCGTGCCGCTGCACGTCTGGCTGCCCGAGGCGCACCCGGCCGCGCCATCGCCGGTCTCGGCGCTGATGAGCGGGCTGATGCTGAAGACGGCGATCTACGGTCTGCTGCGGGTCACGCTCGACCTGTCGCCGGTGCAGGCGTGGTGGTGGGGCGTGCTGCTGCTCGCGCTCGGTGTCGTCACGGCGCTGTTCGGCGTCGTCTTCGCCGCCGCCCAGACCGACATGAAGCGGCTGCTCGCCTATTCGTCGATCGAGAACATCGGCATGATCGCGATCGGCATCGGGCTGGCGGTGATCTTCAAGTCGTACGCGATGCCGGCACTGGCCGCGCTGGCGTTGAGCGCGGCGCTGTACCACGTGCTCGCCCACGCGTTCTTCAAGAGCCTGCTGTTCGTCGCGACCGGCTCGGTGCTGCACGCAACCGGCGAACGCAACCTGGGCAGACTCGGCGGGCTGCTGCGCTTCATGCCGCGGGTCGGCTGGATCACGCTGGTGGCGGTGCTGGCGAGCGCCGGGTTGCCGCCGATGGCCGGGTTCGTCGCCGAATGGCTGCTGTTGCAGAGTTTCCTGTTCAGCCCCGGTCTGCCCAATCCGTTCCTGAACATGCTGGTGCCGGTGGTCGCGGCCGCGATCGCGCTGGTGGCCGCGCTCGGTGGCTACGTGATGGTGAAGTTCTACGGGGTCGTCTTCCTCGGCCGCCCGCGCGAGGAGCGGCTGCACGAGGCCCATGACGCCGAAGGGCTGGAGCACGCGGGTCTGCTGTGGCTGGCCGCCGGTTGTGTGCTGCTCGGGCTGTTTCCGGCACAGGTGCTGGCGCTGATCGATCCGGTGACCCGCGAGCTGGTCGGCCACGGGCTCGCGGCGCAGGCCGGTGCCGGCGGCTGGTGGCTGCTGGTGCCCAACACGATCGAGCGCGCGAGCTACAGCCCGCTGCTGTTCCTGTTCGGTGTCGCCGCCGCCTTCGCGCTGGCGTTCCTGGGCGTGCGCCGCCTGTATCACGGCCGCATCCGGCGCGCACCGCCATGGGACTGCGGCTTTCCGTGGCAGACCCCCCGCATGCAGGACACTGCCGAGGGGTTCGGCCAGCCGATCCGGCAGATCTTCGAGCCGTTCTTCCGCATGCACCGCGAGCTGCCCACGCCGTTCGACACCGAGCCGCGCTACCAGGTCCGGATCGAGGATCACTTCTGGTATCTGTTGTACGCGCCGATCGCCCGCGGCGTCGCGGCGGTCGCCCGCCTGGTCGGGCTGATGCAGCAGGGCCGGATCGCGATCTACCTGCTGTACAGCTTCGTCACCCTGCTGGTCATGCTGATCCTGGTGTCGTGGTGAGAGCCGCCGGATCACCAGGGCCGACGGCCCGTGGGCCCGGGAGCGACGGATGACCGCCTGGGGGCTCGTCTCGCAGCTGCTCGAGGTCGCGATCGCGCTGCTCGCCGCTCCGCTGCTGACCGGCTGGGTGTCGATGTGCCGGGCGTGGCTGCAGAACAAGTCGGCGCCCGGCCTGCTGCAGCCCTATCGCATGCTGCACAAGCTGTTCAACAAGGAATCGATCGTCGCCGAGAACGCCTCGCCGTTGTTCCGCGTGATGCCCTATGCGGTATTCGGCTGCATGGTGCTCGCCAGCGGCATCATCCCGACGTTGTCGACCGACCTGCCGCTGGCGCCGGCGGCCGATGCGATCGCGCTGGTGGGCCTGTTTGCGATCGCACGGGTCGCGATCTCGCTGGCCGCGTTCGACATCGGCACCGCGTTCGGCACGCTCGGCGCACGGCGCGAGATGCTGATCGGCTTCCTGGCCGAGCCGGCGCTGCTGATGGTCCTGTTCACCGCGTCGCTGATCACGCAGTCGACCTCGCTGCCGGCGATCGTCGAGACGCTGTCGCGCCAGGAGCTCGCGATCTATCCGAGCCTCGCGTTCGCCGGTGTCGCCTTCACCTTCGTCTCGCTGGCCGAGAACGCGCGTGTCCCGGTCGACAACCCGGCCACGCACCTGGAACTGACGATGATCCACGAGGCGCTGATCCTCGAATACTCGGGCAGGCACCTGGCACTGCTCGAATGGGCGGCATCGCTCAAGCTGTTCGCGTATTCATGCATCGGACTGGCGATCTTCTTTCCGTGGGGGGTCGCCCAGGCGGACACGCCGCTGCTGATGCTGGCGGCGATCCCGGTGCTGGTGCTCAAGCTCGCGATCGGCGGCGTGGCGCTGGCGCTGGTCGAGGCCGCCAGCGCGAAGATGCGGATCTTCCGGGTGCCGGAGTTCCTCGCCACCGCATTCCTGCTGGCGGTGATCGGCATGCTGGTCCACATCCTGCTCGGCAGCTAGAGGTCCCGCGGATGCCGGCCCTGATCGCCCAGCTGATCAACCTGTTCGCCGCGGTGCTGCTGCTGCTGTCGTTCGCGATGCTGTCGCAGCGGCGCATCCTGTCGCTGATCCACCTGTTCACGCTGCAGGGGATCACGCTGGTCGCCGCGACCGCGGTGGTCGGCTACGTGACCGGCCAGCCGCACCTGTATTTCTCGGCGGCGCTGACATTCGCGCTCAAGGTGGTGCTGATCCCGCTGCTGCTGCACCGGCTGATCAACCGGCTCGAGATCAAGTGGGATACCGAGACCCTGATCAACATCCCGATGACGATGCTGATCGGCATCGCACTGGTGATCTTCGCGTTCAACCTGGCGCTGCCGATCTCCGGATTCTCGGCGTCGATCGCACGCGGCACGCTGGGCATCGCGCTCGCCTGTGTGCTGCTCTCGTTCCTGATGATGATCACCCGGGCCAAGGCGGTGCCGCAGGTGATCGGTTTCC
>CADEEH010000041.1 GCA_902826305.1 uncultured Burkholderiales bacterium | reverse complement strand
AGTTCGCTGATTTCCGCCGGATTCAGTTGCATGAGACTTCTCCTGTGTTCTTGCCTGCGCGTCGATGGTTCGCCGCGCTGAAACGATTCGAAACGCCGCTCAGACCTTCAACGCATCGGCCAGTTGCGCCAGCTTGCCGCGCACCGACGAGTCGATCACCTCGTCGCCGATGCGGATCGACACGCCGCCGATCAGCTCCGGGTCGACCTCGACCGAGGCCTTCACCTTGCGCCCGGTCTTCTCCTCGAGGGTGCGCACGATGTCGGCGCGCTGCTCGTCAGTCATCGGGAACGCGGACGTGATCCGGGCGTCGAGCACACCTTCGTGCTGGTTGCGCAGCATCTCGAACTGCCGGGCGATCTCCGGCAGCACCGCGAGCCGTTCGTTGTCGGCGAGCACCTGCACGAAGTTGGCCTGCTGGGCGCCCAGCTCGCCGGCCGCATCACCGATGACGGTGGCGATCTGCCGGCTGGTGGCCCGCGGGTTGCCGAACAGGTCGCGTGCCACCGGACTGGCGGCGATCGCCGCGAGTCGCTGCAGCGCGCCGGACCAGGCGACGAACGAGCCTTCGTCGCGGGCGATCTTGAAAGCCGCCTCGGCGTACGGGCGGGCGATGGTCAGTGCTTCGGCCATGGGTGTTGTCCGCCGCCCGCGTTCAGCGCAGTTCGCTGCGCAGGTTGGCGAGCATGTCCGCGTGGCGCTGGGCATCGACCTCGCGGCGCAGGATGCGCTCGGCGCCGACGACCGACAGCCGCGCGACCTGGTCGCGCAGCTGGTCCTTGACCCGCTGCGCGGCGAGGGCCGCTTCTTCCTCGGCCGACTTCTGCGCCGCCGAGATGATGCGGGCCGCCTCGGCACGGGCCTCGTCGACGATCGCGGCGGCCTGCTTCTCGGCCCCGGTGCGGACCTCACCGGCGCTTTCGCGGGCCTTCTTCAGTTCGTCGGCGACACGGCGCTCGGCGGCGACCAGGTCGGCCTTGGCCTTGTCGGCGGCGGCCAGGCCGTCGGCGATGCGCTTGGCGCGTTCGTCGAGCGCCTTGGTGATCGGCGGCCAGACGAACTTGGCTGTGAACCACCACAGCGCAAGGAAAACGATGATCTGGACGATCAGCGTCGCGTTGATGTTCACGACCCACTCCCCTCGATAGACACGATCACTGGCTGTGCTCCGGTGCGACCTGTTTCCGTCCGTCGAGCCCCGCCTGCGTCACCCGCCGCCCGAAGGCCGCGTCGCGATGCTGCGGAATCCCGTGGTGCCTCGGGACGGTTCCGGTCGCGGGGGGATCAGCCCTGGAACGGGTTGGCGAACGCGAACATCATCGCGATACCGACGCCGATCAGGAACGCGGCGTCGATCAGGCCGGCGAGCAGGAACATCTTGGTCTGCAGCTTGTCCATCAGCTCGGGCTGGCGGGCGGCGCCTTCGATGTACTTGCCGCCCATCATCCCGATACCGACGCAGGCGCCGAGGGCACCCAGTCCGATGATCAAACCGCAAGCGATGGCAACGAGTGCAACGTTGGTCATGATGAGAAGACTCCTAGTGGGTTGGTCCGTTGATTGTTCAAATGTCAGAGATGTCTTGCGCGCGTGCTTGTACGGCCGGCACGTCGGATCGTGGGCGCTCAGTGATGCTCGTGGGCCTGGCCGAGATAGACCAGGGTCAGCATCATGAAGATGAACGCCTGGAGCGTGATGATCAGGATGTGGAAGATCGCCCAGCCCAGGCCGGTGAGGAAGTGCAGGCCGAAGCCCCACCAGGTGGCGGTGGCGCCGAGCAGCGCGATCAGCATGAACACGAGCTCGCCGGCGAACATGTTGCCGAACAACCGCATGCCGAGCGAGACGGTCTTGGCCGCGTATTCGATCAGCTGCAGCGCGAAGTTGAAGGGCGCCAGCCAGATCTTGTTGCCGAACGGCGCGGAGAACAGCTCGTGCACGAAGCCGCCGCCGCCCTTGATCTTGATGCCGTAGTAGATCGTCGAGACCAGCACCACCAGCGACATCGCCATCGTCGCGTTCAGGTCCGCGGTGGGCACGACGCGCAGGTAGGCGTGGTGCGGATCACCGCCGGCCGCGCCGAAGATCAGTTCCCACGCGCGCGGCAGCAGGTCCAGCGGCAGCAGGTCCATCGCGTTCATGAGGAACACCCAGACGAACACGGTCAGCGCCAGCGGCGCGATGTAGCTGAGATCACCCTTGACGATCGAACGCGCCTGCTCGTGGACGAACTCGACCAGCGATTCGATCGCACCGACGAAGCGGCTGGGCACACCGGCGCTGACGGCGGTGGCCGCGCGGCGCATCAGGAAGGCGGTGATCAGCGCCATCAGCACCGAGTAGAAGACGGTGTCGAGGTTGATCAGCGAGAAATCGATGATCTTCGTCTGCGGATGGAAAGACGAATTGAGGTGCGTGAGGTGATGGACGATGTATTCGGAGGGGGTCGGTGCGTGAGCTTCTGCGGCCATGATCAATTCATCTCTTGCGGACTGACACGGACCCCGGTTCGACCATCCCGGATCGGACGATCTGCGCCGGCGTCGGGCGCAACTTGCGAGAACCCCTCATCTGCCGGGGCGTCGCGGTCGCGCCAGACGAGCGGCACGAACAACGGCGCCTTGAGCGCAGCGATCAATCCGAGGAGCAGCGCCAGCGGGCGCACCTCCGGGTGCCAGCGGACGACCGCCGCCAGCAGCGCGATCGTCAGCCCGATCTTGGCGAATTCACCCAGGAAGAAGACGACCGGATAGGACTCCGGCGATCTGTTCCGGTGTGCCGCCAAGCGCAGGGCGAACAACCCGTTCGGAATCACCGCCGCCGCGCCGCCGAGGAGAACCGACGTCGCGCTCGTGCCATCGACGGCGAGCCAGGCGCAACCCGCCAAGCCGACGACAGCAACGATCTGCAACCCAATCGCGGTGAACACTGTTCCACTCCCTGCCTGGTGTTCAGCCAACCGGATCGCAGCGGGCAAAGGCTTCGGATTCTAAGGGTTACCACCTAACGGGTCAACCTGACTCTTATATAAGAGTGTCGCGACTGTTGCGCCGCGGAGGCGCCGTAAGGCGGGCGTCAGCGTGGCATCCTCCGAGTGGAGGACGGCGGATGGTCCTGCGGCGCGTACGTTTCTTGCATGCACTCGCCGCAGTTCGGCACAATCGTCAGACCTTCGAGGGAGATCCGCATGCGTCTCATCGG
The DNA here is from genome assembly GCA_902826305.1 of uncultured Burkholderiales bacterium. Taxonomy (GTDB): domain Bacteria; phylum Pseudomonadota; class Gammaproteobacteria; order Burkholderiales; family Burkholderiaceae_E; genus CADEEH01. Next base: position 33,506 of record CADEEH010000041.1, on the reverse strand, counting down.
CACGATAATCCCCGGCGTCGCCCTCCTGGGCGCCTTGGCCTCGTTCAGCGCCGGCGCCCAGACCAGCGCCGCGAAGGACCTGTCCAGCTACGCGCAGAACATCGTCCGCGTCGAGGCGCAGGCGGTCAACGACGCCCAGTCGACCGAGACGTTGGGACGGGAGCGCGCCGGCACCGGCGTGATCCTGGACGAACGCACGGTGCTGACGATCGGCTACCTGCTGCTCGAGGCCGAACAGGTCGACGTGGTCAGCACCTCCGGCAAGAAGGCGCCCGGCACCGTCGCGGCCTACGACCACGCGTCGGGATTCGGCGTGATCCGTACGCTTGTGCCGCTGGACGGCAAGCCGCTGGAGTTCGGCGACTCGGACGCGGTCTCCGAAAAGGAGAAGGTGCTGACGATCGGCCAGGGTGAACCCGAGGCCACCGAGATCTTCGTGCTCGCCCGCAAGCCGTTCACCGGCAGCTGGGAGTACATGCTCGACAACGCGATCTTCACCTTCCCGCCGGTCAACAACTGGTCGGGCGCGGCACTGATCACCTCGAGCGGCAAGCTGATCGGACTCGGCTCGCTGATCGTCAACGACGCGGCCAACGGCCAGCGCGGCGTGCCGGGCAACATGTACGTGCCGACCAACCTGGTGCGTCCGATCCTGAAAGACCTGCTGGCCACCGGCCGGCGCAGCGGACCGGTGCAGCCGTGGCTCGGCATGACCACCGAGGTGGTGCGCGGCAACCTGATGGTGACCAAGCTCTCCAAGCAGGGACCGGCCGAGAGCGCCGGCATCGAGGTCGGCGACATCATCGTCGGCGTCAGCGGAGAAAAGTTCACGGACCAGGCCGAGTTCTACAAGCGGGTCTGGCGCCAGGGTCCGGCAGGCACGACGGTGAGCCTGCGCGTGCTGCACGGGGGTGATGTGAAGGATGTGCCGGTGAAGTCGATCGACCGGGCGGAATCCATGCGCCGCCCAACCGGCATCTAGTCGAAACCGTCCAGGAGCTACTGCGCGCCCCGATTTGCGCGCTGTGATGCTCGACGTACTGCTCGTACGTCTGCGCTTCTCGCGCGCAACTCGGGGCTGCTCGCTACGCTCCTGAACGGATTCGACCTTGTCCTTTTTGAGAGGGTCCAGGGCGCTTCGCTGCTGGACTCATGAGGGGGTGGGGGTCCGGGTCGCTTCGCTCCCGGACCTTTTCCGGCCTTCTGGACTTCGGTGTGGATTTCAGTGTTCGGCGCCGGCAAGGCCTAGGCGGTCGAGCAGGCCGTCGAACTGGTCGGCGGAGGTGAAGCGGATCACGAGTTTGCCGCCGCCGCGGGCGTTGGTTCGGATGTCGACGGTGGTGCCGAGGGTGTCGGCGAGGCGGTCGATCAGTCGTGCGAGGTCGCGATCGATCGGGGGCTTGGTGACCGTCGCGGCGGGGGCGGCGCCGTTGGCTGACGCATCGGGCGTCGGGGCGGTGGTTGCGGCGCGGTTGACCAGCGCCTCGGTGTCGCGCACCGACAGCCGTTTCTCGGCGACCTGGTTGGCGATCAGGATCTGCATCGCGCGATCCAGGGTCAGCAACGCGCGGGCGTGACCCATGTCGATGTCGCCGGCGAGCAGCATCGTCTGCACCGGCGCGGCGAGGTTCAGCAGCCGCAGCAGGTTCGTGGTCGTGCTGCGTGAACGGCCGATCGATTCGGCGGCCTTCTCGTGTGAGTAGCCGAACTCGTCGATCAGCCGCTTGATCGCCTGCGCTTCCTCGAGCGGGTTCAGGTCCTCGCGCTGGATGTTCTCGATCAGCGCGAGGGCGAGGGCCTGTTCGTCCGGCACGTTGCGCACGATCACCGGCACCTCGGTCATGCCGGCGAGCTTGGCGGCACGGAAGCGGCGTTCGCCGGCGACGATCTCGTAGTCCGGTTCACTCGGGCCGAACTCCAGCGGATCACGCGCGGCGACCGTCCCGCCGAGCGGGCGGACCACGATCGGCTGCATCATCCCGTGCTGGCGCAGCGACGCGGCCAGCTCCTCGAGCGCCGACTCATCCATCCGCGTGCGCGGCTGGTAACGGCCCGCGCGCAGGCGCGACAGCGCCAGTGTGTTGCCATCACCAGGGCGCGGCTCGACCAGCGGGGCGGGTTCGGGTTCGCTGCGGCCGAGCAGGGCTTCCAGGCCCCGACCCAGGCCCTTCGGGCGGTTCTTCATCGCGGCAGTCATGTGGCACTCGCAGTGGTTTCTTGCACGGGGAGGGCATCACCGTCCGTGTCGGCGGACGAGGACAGGGCGTCGGCGACCGGATCCACGGCGGGCCGGTCGGGGGTAATCGGATAGGACGGTTCCGCGGCCGGACGATCGGTACCGGCCGAACGCCACGGATCGGCGTCGGCAGGTGTGGCTTCGTTCTTCGGTTCCGGGTTCGCCGGCGGCGAGTCGTTGCCCGGCGGGCCGTGGGCGCCGGTGGTGGCCAGCGCCGCGAACGAGACCGTCGACGAGGAGACCTTCGTCGCGGGTTGGGTCGTCGCGGGTTGGGTCGTTGTGGGCTGGGTTGTCGACTTCGGCGTGGCGTAGCCGGCCCATGCGCTCGTCACGGCCGGCACCGTCGGGTGGGCCACGGGTTGTGACGATGGCGCGACCCAGGGCGCTTCGGGCCGACTCGCGGAGGGTTGCCACGAGTTCAAGTTCGGTGGTGTTGACGGAAGTTGCGCGATCGACGGCGTTGTTGCCTGCGGTTGGAGTCCGTCGGGCTGCGACGGGTGTGGAGGTGTCGGTTGCGATTGTGTTGCCGTCGGGCCGGGTTCGGACGAGGTCGACGGTGTCGGTTGGTTCGTCGGTTGTGCGGTCGGTTGTGCCGTCGGCTGAGTCGTCGCGGGTTGCACCGTCGCCTGAGTCGTCGCGTGATCCGCTGTCGGCTGGGCCGTCACGGGTTGCGCCGCGTTTTGTGGCGGCGTCGATTGCGCCGCTGCGTTCGTGGCCGATGCATTCGTGGCCGATGCATTCGTGGCCGATGCATTCGTGGCCGCTGCGTTCGTGGCCGCTGCGTTCGTGGCCGCTGCCGGCCGCGCCGACTGCGTGGCCGCGCGCGCCGCGGCGGCGTCGAGCAACTGGAGCCGGCTGACCATCTCGGCGCCGAACTCCAGGTACGCCTTCGCGCCCTTCGATTGCGGATCGTAGATGACGCCGGGCATGCCGTAACTCGGCGCCTCGGCCAGGCGCACGTTGCGCGGTATCACGGCCTTGAACACCTTGTCGCCGAAGTGCTGCTCGAGCTGGCGCGAGACCTGCTGGCCGAGGGTCATCCGCGGATCGAACATCACGCGCAGCAGGCCGATCACGCGCAGGTTGGTGTTGAAGTTCGCGTGGACCTTCTTGATCGTGTTGACCAGGTCGGACAGGCCTTCGAGCGCGAAGTATTCACACTGCATCGGGATGATCACGCCGTGGGCCGCGCAGAAACCGTTCAAGGTCAGCAGCGACAGCGACGGCGGGCAGTCGATCAGCACGAAGTCGTACAGGTCGTCGACCGCGGCCAGCGCGTTCTTCAGCCGCTCCTCGCGGCGCTCGACGTCGACCAGTTCGACCTCGGCACCGGCCAGTTCGCGATTCGCGCCGAGCACCGAGTAGCCGCCGCTGGGCGAGACATGGGTCGATTCGGCCACCGAGGACATGCCCAGCATCACCTGGTACACCGAGCGCGGCAGCGAACGCTTGTCGACGCCGCTGCCCATCGTGGCATTGCCCTGGGGGTCGAGGTCGACCAGCAGTGTGCGCTGGCCGTGTTTGTGCAGCGAGGCCGCGAGATTGACCGTGGTCGTCGTCTTGCCGACGCCGCCCTTCTGGTTCGCGATCACGAAGATCTTCGCCATGCTCGATCCTTTCGCTGTGAGGTTGATGGGGTGGGTTCGTCTCAGGGGGCCGCGTCGCCGCGACCGATCCAGACCAGGTGGCGCCGGGCGTCGAGCCCCGGCACGTCGAGTGGCATCACGTCGGTGACCCGCCACGGTTCAGACAATGCGCCGCGTTCGTCGTCGGTGAGGACACCCTTCATCGCGGCGACCACGGTGCACGGGCCGGTGATCGCATCGATCGCGTGCGCGAAGTCGTCGAGGCTCGCGAACGCACGACACACGATCAGGTCCGGCGGATGTGCCGGCTGCCAGTCCTCGATGCGCAGCTGGTGCACGGTGACGTTCGGCATGCCGAGTGCACTGGCGGCCTGGCGCTGGAAGGCCGCTTTCTTCTCGGTCCGTTCGATCAGGTGCACACGGGCGGCCGACCACAACGCGGCGAGCACCAGGCCAGGCAGGCCGGCGCCGCTGCCGACGTCGACGACGACACCGGTGGGCAGGTGGGGAGCCTGTTGTTCGAGTGGCGCGACGATTGCGATGCAGTCGAGCAGATGATGGGTCAGCATCTGCCGCGGGTCACGGATCGCGGTCAGGTTGTAGACCGAGTTCCAGCGCTCGAGCAGGTGCAGATAGTCGATCAGTCGGGTCGCCTCGGCAGCACTCAGCGCACGGCCGAGTCGTTCGGCGCCTTCGATCAGTGTCGCCGTCAACGCGGCGGTATCGATCGCCGTCGCCGCACGTGTCGTGGCGGCTGCGTGAGTCGGTGCGACGGCGCGAGGCACGATCGGCCGCCTCGAGGCACGCGGGCTGGATCGAGGCGCGCGTTTTCCTGTCGCCGACATGGGTGACGAGACGGCGCCGTTCACGCCACGTGCCGGGTACCGGCCCGGCGCTTCTTCAGATGCACGAGCAGCAGCGAGATCGCCGCCGGTGTCACACCCGAGATCCTCGCGGCCTGGCCGATCGTTTCCGGGCGGTGCTGGACCAGCTTCTGCCGGACCTCGAACGACAGGCCGCGAACCGACGCGTAGTCGAGATCGACCGGAAGCGCCAGGGTCTCGTTGTGCTCGTGGCGACGGACCTCGACCTGCTGGCGGGCGATGTAGCCCTCGTATTTGGTCTGGATCTCGACCTGCTCGGCAACCCGGGGGTCGGTCGCGCCCGGCCCGCCGATCGCCATCAGCGCGGGATAGGTGACGTCGGGCCGTCGCAGTAGGTCCGACAGGCTGTACTCTCGTTCAATAGGCTGACCAAGCACCCGGGTCACCGCGTCGGCGTCGACACGTTTCGGATTGAGCATGGTCGACCGCAGCCGGCCCATCTCCGCTTCGATCGCATCCCGTTTGCGGCAGTACGCGGCCCAGCGGGTGTCGTCGATCAGGCCGAGTTCGCGGCCGGTCTCGGTCAGTCGCAGGTCCGCGTTGTCTTCGCGCAGGCTCAGCCGGTACTCGGCCCGGCTGGTGAACATCCGATACGGCTCCGAGACGCCGCGCGTGATCAGGTCGTCGACCAGCACCCCGAGGTACGCCTGGTCACGGCGCGGGGTCCACGCGGAACGCCCGAGCGCCTGCCGCGCAGCGTTGAGGCCGGCAAGCAGGCCCTGCGCCGCGGCCTCTTCGTAGCCGGTCGTGCCGTTGATCTGGCCGGCGAGGAACAACCCGCCGACCACCTTCGACTCCAGCGACGCCTGCAGCATCCGCGGATCGTAGTAGTCGTACTCGATCGCATAACCCGGACGCAGTATGTGAGCACTCTCTAACCCAGGGATCGACTGGACAACGGCCAGTTGCACGTCGAACGGCAGGCTGGTCGAGATCCCGTTCGGATAGACCTCGTGGGTGGCCAGGCCCTCGGGTTCGAGGAAGATCTGGTGCGATTCCTTGTCCGCGAAACGATGGATCTTGTCCTCGATCGACGGGCAGTATCGGGGCCCGACGCCCTGGATCACCCCGGAAAACATCGGGCTGCGATCGAGGCCGCGCCGGATCGCATCGTGTGTACGCGGTGTCGTGTGGGTCACCCAGCACGGCAACTGCGTCGGATGCTGCTCGGGCCGACCGAGGAACGAGAACACCGGGATCGGGTCCGAGTCACCGGCCTGGATCGTGCAGCGGGAGAAGTCGATCGTCCGCCCATCGAGCCGCGGCGGGGTGCCGGTCTTCAGCCGACCTTGCGGCAGATTCATCTCGCGCAGTCGCGCCGCCAGCGAGATCGCCGGGGGATCCCCGGCACGCCCGGCCGAATACCGCTCGAGCCCGACGTGGACTAGGCCGTTCAGGAAGGTGCCTGCGGTCAGCACGACGGATCGGGCCCGGAAGCGGAGACCGATCTGTGTGACCGCGCCGACGACACGATCGCCCTCGAGGATCAGGTCCTCGACCGCCTGCTGGAACAGCCACAGCCTGGGTTGGCGCTCGAGTCGGGATCGAATCGCCTGCCGATACAGCACCCGATCGGCCTGCGCCCGGGTGGCACGCACGGCCGGGCCCTTGCTCGAGTTGAGGATCCTGAACTGGATGCCCGCCTCGTCGGTGGCCGCGGCCATCGCCCCGCCGAGTGCGTCGACTTCCTTGACTAGGTGGCCCTTGCCGATGCCCCCGATCGACGGGTTGCACGACATCTGGCCCAGCGTTTCGATGTTGTGAGTCAGCAGTAGGGTCTTCGCGCCACCCCGCGCGGACGCGAGTGCCGCCTCGGTGCCGGCGTGACCGCCTCCCACCACGATGACATCGAACTGATCCGGGAAATCCATCGACACCGAAGTCCTCACCCGGCCGGATTAAATGGAGATAATACGAAAATCACGATTGGCCGAGAGTATGAGCTTACTTTCAAACAATCGGAACTGGTTTTTCGCAGAACTGTCTGTTGGGGAGACTGTTTCACGTGGAACAAGCACGGATCGACGATCTGATCGCGATGTACCCGGTACTGAACACGTTGCCTCCGCCGCAGTTGCAGGCGGATCTGGCCCAGCTGCCATCGATCGACGTCCCTGCGCGAACGGTGCTGTTTCGCGAGGACCAGGCCTGCCAGGGTTTTCCGTTCGTCTTGCATGGGCAGGTTCGCGTTGCACGGGGATCATCGACCGGCAAGGAGCTCGAGCTGTATCGGGTCACGGCAGGGGACATCTGCGTGGTGTCGGCGGGATGTCTGTTTGGTTCGGTCAGCATGACGGCCCACGGTGTGTCGACCGAACCGACGCGCCTGTGTATGGTCGACCGCGATACGCTGCTGCGATGGACCGATTCGCCGGATGTGCGCATGTTCGTGTTCGGCACACTCGCCGACCGGATGGCGGAACTGATGGAACTGGTCGAGGCGGTTGCTTTCCAGCGTCTGGATCAGCGGCTCGCGCGGACATTGCTGGGGCACGGCAGCTCGATTCGCGCGACACATCAGGAGCTGGCCGATGAACTGGGCACTGCGCGCGAGATGGTGTCGCGGCTGCTGAAGCGATTCGAGCAGCAAGGCATCGTCGAACTGCATCGGGAGCAGCTCGAGATTCGAGATCCGAGGGCGTTGCGGGAGCTCTGTTCGTAGCTCGGGGACTTGGCGCTCAGAAGCTCGCCAGTTTCAACGGCGCCTGCCAGAGGCTTTGTCCGGGGTGACTCGACTGACAGTCTTTCGACTGGAGGATCTTCAAACGGTGAGCTGAGATACGACTCGCCGAAGAGATCGCCTGCGCCACCGTACCCAACTGCGTCCAGTAGCGACGCCGGACCCAGTGAGCGCCCCATGAGTGTCGGAGCTGCTCCCCCAACGGCGAATCTACGCGGGCGCACCGCGTCCGCACGCCGATCTACGTAGACACCGATTGGAAACGGGCTGGCTCTTGGCCTATGCGACCCGCTGCGAACCCCGCCGTGACCTGTGCGAACGCAGAACGCGAACATGTGCCAAAGGCCAAATGCCACGAGCGCTGCGGCGAACCCCTGCATGAACATCCCCATGCCGGCGCCCGCAGTTCAAGTTAACCCTGACCAGTGCCGCGCTGTTCCACGTGGAACAACAGCCGACGTATCCATCCGCTTCGCAACACCCTCATGTGCGCTCGTAACCGCAGTCACAGACGAGGATCGACCGGATCGCCGATCATCACCTCACACGCAAACAAACAGGGAGCAAGCGTCATGAAAACGAATGTGGGTGGAATCGACAAAGTCCTTCGGATCGTCGCCGGCCTCGTGCTGCTGGGCCTGACACTGTCCGGAGTGATCGGCGCCTGGGGTTGGATCGGCGTGGTGCCGCTCGCCACCGGCCTGATCGGCAACTGCCCGTTGTACTCGATCCTGGGCATGAATACCTGCCCGATGAAGTCCGCGAGCTGACAGTTCACGGTTTGGATCTTTCGCCGACGGGAGCACATGCTCCCGTCGTGCCCATTGGGGGCCGACCACATGGCCCGACGAAGCTAGCCCCCTGCGCTGATGTCCTGCGCTGATGTCCTGCGCTGGCCGCCTGCCGACCTCATCGTCGGGCCAACGCCCGCTCGACTCAGCCCCGCTGGCGATCCGCGAGGATCATCTCCGCCGCACGTTCCGCAATCATCAGCGTCGGCGCGTTCGTGTTGCCCGAGGTGATCGTTGGCATCACCGAGGCGTCGGCGATGCGCAGGCCCGCGATCCGATGGGCGCGCAGGCGATGGTCGACGACCGCGGTCGGATCGGTGACCGGTCCCATCTTGCAGGTGCCGACCGGATGGAAGATCGTGGTCCCGATGTCGCCAGCCGCCTTAGCCAGTGCCTCGTCGTCGACCAGCGCCGGGCCCGGCCGAACTTCGGTCGGTGAGAATGGCTGGAACGCCGGTGCCGCCATGATGCGGCGGGTCAGGCGGATGGCCGCGACCGCAACCTGTCGGTCGGCCTCGGTCGACAGGTAATTCGGGCGGATCTCCGGCGCGGCCGACGGGTCCGGTGACCGCGCTCGGATCGAGCCTCTCGACTCCGGGCGCAGGTGGCACACCGACGCGGTGATTGCCGGGTAGTCGTGAAGCGGCTCGCCGAACTTGTCCAGCGACAGCGGCTGCACGTGGTACTCGAGGTCCGGCCTGTCGAGGTCGTCACTCGAACGCGCGAACGCGCCGAGCTGGCTCGGCGCCATGGCCATCGGCCCGCTTCGCCGGGCCAGGTACTCGCCGGCCATCATCGCCTTGCCCCACCAGCGGTTCGCGCGCTCGTTCAAGGTTCTAGTGTTGGCGACGCGGAAGGTCAGCCGCAGCTGCAGGTGGTCCTGCAGGTTGCCGCCGACGCCGGGCTCGTCGAGTCGCTGCACGATGCCGGCGTCGGCCAGCACCGCGTGGGGCCCGATCCCCGACAACTGCATCAGGTGCGGGGTGCCGATTGCGCCTGCCGTCAGCACCACTTCGGCTGACGCAAGTGCATACTCACTGTCGGCCGAACCGTTGTCCCGCTTGAATTCGACACCTTCGACTGTCATCGAATCCGGATGGAGCCGCAGGCGCGTGACCTGGGCGCCGGTGATCACACGCAGGTTCATCCGTCGTTCGACCGGCCGCAGGAAAGCCCGGGCGGTGTTCCAGCGCACGCCCCGCCGCTGGTTCACTTCGAAGTAACCGCAGCCGAAGTTGTCGCCGCGATTGAAGTCGACCACGGGCGGGATCCCGGTCTCGAACGCCGCCTCGCGGAACGTGTCCAGCACCGGCCACGACACCCGCATCTTCTCGACCCGCCACTCGCCGCCGCGACCGTGGTACGGATCGGCGGCGCCCCCGTCGCGACCGTGGTGGTCCTCGTGCTTCAGAAAGTAAGGAAGTACTTCCTCCCACGTCCAGCCGCTATTTCCCTGGGCCGCCCATCCGTCGTAGTCCTCCTGCTGGCCCCGCATGTAGATCATGCCGTTGATCGACGAGCAGCCGCCGAGCACTTTGCCGCGCGGGTATCGCAGTGATCGACCATTGAGGCCGGCTTCCGCCCCGGTCTCGAACATCCAGTCGATCCGCGGGTTGCCGATGCAGTACAGGTAGCCGACCGGGATGCGGACCCAGATCCAGTCATCGGGCTGACCGGCCTCGAGCAGCAGCACCCGGATCGACGGATCGGCGGTGAGCCGATTGGCGAGCAGGCAACCGGCCGTCCCCGCGCCGACGATCACGTAGTCGTAGCGTTCACCGCTCATCAGATCCGGCCGCGGCCGCTCGGAAAGAAAAAGAGAGAGGGACGATCGTCGTCGCGATCAGCCGTCCATCCGGATCACCTGCCGGATGGTCTCGCCGCGCGCCAGGCGATCGAGTGCGCCGTTGATCTCGTCGAGCCGGATCCGCTCGGACAGCAGCTTGTCGACCGGCAGCCGGCCGGCCTTGAACATCGACACGAATCGCGGAACGTCGCGCGACGGCACACACGACCCGATGTAGCTGCCCTTGATCGTGCGTTCCTCGGCGATCAGGCTGACCGCCTGCAGCTCCCACTTGTGCCCCGGGTTCGGCAGGCCGGCGCTGACGGTGGTGCCGCCGCGGGCGGTGATCCGGTACGCGAGTTCGAGGGCACGGACACTGCCCGCCATCTCGAACGCGTAGTCGACACCACCGCGTGTCCGGTCCTTGATCCGGTCGATCACGTCCGGGTCACCGGCGTTGTAGCAGCGGGTGGCGCCCAGCGCCTGCGCCTGTTCGAGCTTGCTGTCGAGCAGGTCGACCGCGACCACCTCGTGTGCGCCGGCCGCGATCGCCGCCAGCAGCGACGAGAAGCCGACGCCGCCCAGGCCGACCACGGCGACCTTCGAGCCGGGCTCGATCCGCGCCGTGTTGAACACCGCGCCCGCGCCGGTCAGCACCGCACAACCGAACAGCGCCGCCTGTTCCCACGGCAGTTCCGGATCGACCTTGACGATCGAGCGTCGCGACACGGTCGCGTATTCGGCGAAGGCCGCGCAACCCAGGTGGTGGTAGAGCGGCCCGCCGGCCTCGCCGCCGATGCCGGTGCGTTCGCCGATCGCCTTGAGTCGTCGATAGCCACCGAGCAGCGAGCCGCTCGCGTTGGCCTCGCCGCCCGGCAGGCACAGCGCCGGCCGACCGACCGAACAACTGGTGCACGCGCCGCAGCTCGGGCGGAAGATCAGCACCACGTGATCCCCGACCGCCAGGTCCTTGACCCCGGCACCGAGTTCGACGACTTCGGCCGCCGCCTCGTGGCCGACCACGATCGGCATCGGCCACGGCCGATCGCCGTTGATCGCCGACAGGTCCGAGTGGCACAACCCGGCTGCGTGGATCTTGACCAGCACCTCGCCGTGCTGCGGCGGATCGAGTTCGACTTCCTCGATCGTCAACGGCCGGCTTTCCTCGTAGGGCGCAGGCAGCCCCATTTCGCGCAGTACCGCCGCTCGAACTTTCATCACGCCCTCACCGGATTTTTCGTCGCCCAGGTCTGGCGGTCGCCGACCGCCCTCAGGTCATCTGCTCAGATGTTCGCTCGCAAGTCCGCTTCATTGAACTGCAGCATGGTGACCGCCTCTTCGTGACAGCTCCGCGACCCGCAACACGGACTCGATGTCGCGACAATCGAAGTATGCCGCGAGTCCACGCCGCGTGTGTGCCCGATCAGCGCGCGTAGCTGCCGACCGCCTCCCAGGCCGCCGTCTGCAGCACCTGCACGGTCTCCGCGTCCAGCCCCGCGGTGTACTTGAGTCCCACCGGTGACTTGCGGAACAGCGTCGCATAGGTCGTGGCCGCCGACAGGTAGCTGCCGGCCAGGCTCGGGTGGCGCTTGTCGCGGTTGTACAGCTCGATCGAGGGCTTGAGTGCAATCGCACGGGCGAACGCCAGGCCGACCGGGATGACGATCGCGTCGTTGTCGCGACCCGCCTTCGTGTACTGCTCGGCGAGTGCCGCCGTCATCTCCGGCTTGTCCTTGTACGCCCACGACATGAACAGCGCCGGTCGGATGCCCGCCTTCTTCAACGTGTCGGCGAACCGCTTGACCGTCGCATGGAAGTTGGCCTGGAGCTGCGGATGGACCGGGCACTGGCTGCAGTCCATCAGGATCGCGGTGTCGTACTGGCGCCCGGGCGGATTGAAGCGGATCTCGTTGTCGCCGACGAACGAATAACGCCCGAGCCCGTCGGCACGCAGCAGCGAATCGATGTCGTGCCAGTCGAGGCCGGCACCACTGATCGTCGACGAGGTGCTGCGCACCCGGGTACCGTCGCCGCCCGAAGCCACCAGTGCACCGAAGTGACTGTGCAGGCTGTCGTTGAAATAGAAGAAGCTGTTGCCGATCCACAGGATCGACTGCGGCGCGGCCTCGCGGGCCAACATCGGTGGCGCCGGCGGCTGCGGCGCGGCACAGGCGCCGAGGAACGAGGCGGTGGCAATGGCAAGCACCGCGACAACACGGCGCAGCAGGCGGGTTTCGGTCATGGGGCGCTCCGTCGTTTGCCCGCCGGCCTCCGGCGGCCCCGAAGACTACCAAACCGCTCAGATGCCGGCCAGGCAGAGGTACTTGATCTCGAGGTACTCCTCGATGCCGTACTTCGATCCTTCGCGACCCAGCCCGGACTGCTTGACCCCGCCGAACGGCGACACCTCGTTGGACAGGATGCCGCTGTTGACACAGACCATGCCGGCCTCGATCGCCTCGGCGACCCGGAACACCCGTCCGATGTCGCGCGAGTAGAAGTATGCCGCCAGACCGAACTCGGTGTCGTTGGCCATCGCGATCGCGTCCTGCTCGGTGTCGAAACGGAACAACGGCGCCACCGGTCCGAAGGTCTCCTCGCGCGCCACCCGCATCGCCGGCGTCACGCCGGTGAGCACCGTCGGCTCGAAGAACAGCCCGCCGAGCGGGTGCCGGTTGCCGCCGAGTGTCACCTTCGCGCCGGCACCAACCGCATCGGCGATGTGCTGCTCGACCTTCGCGATCGCCGCCGGATCGATCAACGGCCCGATCGTCACGCCGCTTTCGGTGCCCGGGCCGACCTTGAGCTGCGCGACCTTGACGGCGAGTTTCTCGGCGAACGTGTCGTAGACCGATGACTGCACGTAGATCCGGTTCGCGCAGACACAGGTCTGCCCGGCATTGCGATACTTGGAGGCGATCGCCCCGTCGACCGCCGCGTCCAGGTCGGCATCGTCGAACACGATGAAGGGCGCGTTGCCGCCGAGTTCGAGCGACAGCTTCTTGATCGTGTCGGCCGACTGCCTGAGCAGGATCCGCCCCACCTCGGTGGAGCCGGTGAACGACACCTTGCGCACCACCGGGTTCGTGCACATCTCCAGCCCGATCTCCGGGGCCGCCGCGCCGTCACCGGTGATCACGTTGAACACACCCGCCGGCATGCCTGCGCGTTCGGCCAATTCGGCCAGCGCCAGCGCCGACAGCGGTGTCGCCTCGGCCGGTTTGCACACCGCGGTGCAGCCGGCGGCGAATGCCGGCGCGAGCTTGCGCGTGATCATCGCGATCGGAAAATTCCACGGCGTGATCGCCGCACACACCCCGATGCCCTGCCGGATCGTGAACAGCCGCCGATCGGCCGCGGTGGTCGGGATCACGTCGCCGTATGCCCGCTTGCCTTCCTCGGCGAACCACTCGATGAACGACGCCCCGTAGGCGACCTCGCCACGCGACTCGGCCAGCGGCTTGCCCTGCTCGCGGGTCATCAGCAGCGCCAGGTCCTCGGTGTGGGCGATCACCAGGTCGAACCAGCGGCGCAGGATGCCGGCACGTTCCTTCGCGGTCTTCGCGCGCCACGCCGGCAGCGCCCGCGCGGCCGCATCGATCGCACGTTTCGTCTCGGCCGCTCCCATCGCCGCCACCTCGACCAGTGTCGCGCCGGTGGCCGGATCGTCGACGCGGAAGCGCCTGCCCGAATCCGCGGCGACCCAGCGGCCATCGATGTAGCCCTGGTTCTTCAGCAGCGACATGTCCTTCAGTTGCAGCGTCACGATGCGACCTCCTTCGACTTAATTTCAGCGCCCGCCACCGACCGGCACGATCGCGCCGTTCATGTACGACGACGCGGCGCCGAGCAGGAACACGACCACCTCGGCCACCTCGTCGGCGGTGCCGGCCCGGCCGATCGGCACCCCGGCACCCATCCGCTGCAGGCGATCCGGCATGCCGTTGCGGGCGTGGATCTCGGTGTCGATCAGCCCCGGCGACACCGCGTTGACACGCACGCCCTCGGCGCCGACCTCGCGGGCGAGACCGACCGTCATCGAGTCGATCGCGCCCTTGCTCGCGGCGTAGTGCACCCATTCGTTCGCGCCGCCGATCTCGGCCGCCCGCGACGAGATGTTGACGATCGCGCCGCCCGCCCCGCCATGCCGCGTCGACAGCCGGCGCACCGCCTCGCGGGCACACAGGAACGCACCGGTGACGTTGATCGCGAACACTTCCTGCAGTCGCTTCGCGTCGATCGCATCGACACGGCACTGCCCGCCGATGATGCCGGCGTTGTTGACCAGCGCGCCGATCGGACCGAGTGCACGCTCGGCGGTCTCGAACAACCTGACCACCTGCGCCTCGTCGGCGACATCGGCGCGGATCACCTGTGCACGACCGCCGGCACGCGTGATCGATTCGGCCACCGCCGCGGCGCCGGCCTCGTCATGTGAGTAGTTGACCGCCACCGCCCAGCCCTGCGCCGCGGCCAGCCGTGCCACCGCCGCGCCGATGCCGCGTGCCGCACCGGTGACGACCAGCGTGCCCCTGCCCTTCGGATCGGCGCTCATTTCATCGTCGGCATCACGAACTCGGCGCCGGCACGGATGCCGGTCGGCCAGCGCGCGGTCACCGCCTTGTAGCGCGTGTAGAAGCGCACACCCTCCGGGCCGTGCATGTGGTGATCACCGAACAGCGACGACTTCCAGCCGCCGAACGAGTGGAATGCCAGCGGCACCGGGATCGGCACGTTGATGCCGACCATGCCGACCTGCACCCGCTGCGCGAACTCGCGTGCACAGTCGCCGTCACGGGTGAACAGCGCGCACCCATTGGCGAACGCATGGCCGTTGACCAGCGCGAGTGCCCCTTCGAAGTCGGCCTCGCGCACCACCGACAGCACCGGCCCGAAGATCTCCTCGCGATAGATCGACATCTCGGGTCGCACGCCGTCGAACAGGCAGCCGCCGAGGAAAAATCCGTTCTCGCGGCCGGCCACGCGCGACTCGCGCCCGTCGACCACCAGCTTCGCACCCTCGGTGACACCGGCCGCGACATAACCGCGCACCTTGTCCATGTGGGCGCGTGTGACCAGCGGGCCCATCTCGGCGCCGTCGTCCAGGCCGTCGGCCATCCGGATCTTCGGCACCCGCTCGGCCAGCCGTTCGATCAGCGGCTCGGCGATCGCACCGACCGCGACCGCGACCGAGATCGCCATGCAGCGCTCGCCGGCCGACCCGTAGGCCGCGCCGATCAGTGCATCGACCACCTGGTCGAGATCTGCATCCGGCATCACCACCATGTGGTTCTTCGCGCCGCCGAGCGCCTGCACCCGCTTGCCGTGCAACGTGCCGACCTCGTGGATGTAACGCGCGATCGGTGTCGAGCCGACGAAACTGATCGCGGCGACCTTCGGATGCGCGAGCAACGCGTCGACCGCTTCCTTGTCGCCGTGCACGACGTTGAACGCACCCTCGGGCAGGCCGGCCTCGAGCAGCATGCGCGCGATCATCGTCGCCGCCGACGGATCGCGTTCGGACGGTTTGAGCACGAACGTGTTGCCGCAGGCCAGGGCGACCGGGAACATCCACATCGGCACCATCGCCGGGAAGTTGAACGGCGTGATGCCGACACACACCCCCAGCGGCTGGCGCGTCGAATACGCGTCGATGCCGGTGCCGACCTGTTCGGTGAACTCGCCCTTCAGCAGCTGCGGGATGCCGCAGGCGAACTCGACGACCTCGAGCCCGCGCTGCACCTCGCCGAGTGCATCGCTGAACACCTTGCCGTGTTCGGTGGTGATCACCCGCGCGAGATCCCCCGCACGTGCCTCGAGCAGTTCCTTGAACTTGAACATCACCCGCGCGCGCCGCAGCGGCGGTGTCGCGGCCCAGGCCGGAAACGCCGCGGCCGCAGCCGAGACCGCCGCATCGACGTCGTCACGTGATGCCAGCGGCACCCGCCGCGCGACCTCGCCGGTGGCCGGGTTGTAGACCGGCGCGAATCGGCCTTGCGCATCGAAGCGCTCGCCACCACCGATCCAGTGGCCGATCACGGCCAGCGATGTTTCCAGGTTGCCCATCTCGTCGTCTCCTCATGGCGCCGGCTTGTGATCGCGGCATTTCGCCGCGATCCATCGACGCGCTCGCTTGCGCGGTCCGTGGCGACGGAGTACAGTCGCCACGACACCGTTCAGCCTGTTGAACAATCGTTCAGGAAATCCCCTCGATGGTAATCCGCGCCTCCGGAAAGTCAACACGCGACCCCGATGCCGGACTGGTGCCCGCGGTTGCACGCACCGTGCGCCTGCTCGACCGGCTCGCTGCGTCGCGGCAGCCGCAGACACTCGGTGACCTGGTCCGTTCGCTGAAGATCCCGAAGAGCAGCCTGCACGGATTGCTGCAGACGCTCGAGACCCTGGGCCTGGTCCGGCGCGGCGACAATGGTGGCTTCAGCCTCGGCGCCAAGTCGCTGCAGTGGTCGAGTGCGTTCCAGGCGCAATCCGACGTCGTGTCCGCGTTCAACGAGCTGGCCGCGAGCTGGGAGCCGCTGGCGCAGGAGACGGTGATGATGGCGGTGCTCGATGGCCGCGACGTCACCTACCTCGGCTGCCGGCCGGGCACCAAGCCGCTCGCGGTGACCTTCCGTGTCGGCGGACGTTTTCCCGCATCGTGCACCGCCAGCGGCAAGGCCATGCTGGCGACGATGCCGTTCGCGCAGGTGCGCGAGCGGCTCGGCGGCACCGACGGCCTGCAGCGGATGACGCGGCATTCGGTCGGTTCGCTGACGATGCTCGCGTCACAGCTGACGCGTTTCCGCGCCGCGGGTTATGCCATTGACGACGAGGAAACCGCCGAAGGCATGCATTGTGTCGGCGCCCCGGTGTTCGCGGCCGGCCACGACGAGGCGGTCGCCGCGGTCGCGGTCAGCCTGATCAAGGCCGGCACCAGCGCGGCGCGCAAGATCGAGATCGTCGCCGGCATCCGTGGCCTGGCCGACGCGATCAGTCACCGACTCGGGGGACTGACACTGACGCAGGCGGCGTGAGACGATCGAAACCTCGAACCGGGGTCGGGCATCACGCCGTTGCGACGCGATCCGGATCACCATCGACGTGAAACGCCGATCCGCGCTGCCGATCCGCGCGCCGGATGTGCGCGCGATCCTCGCGCACTCGGCACCCGCAGCCACCCTGAACCAGCAGCCGCCGTGTCTTCAGCCGAGATGTTCCTGAGTTTCGTGTCGTGGCCGCTCGCGCTCGCCTTCGTCGTCGAGTCGGCGCGGCGCACGCGGTGGCGCGCCCCGATGCACGAGCACCTGGTGTGGGCGGGCGCCACCGCCGTCGTGTTCCTCGGCTACCAGATGAGTTTCGTGCCGGTGCAGGGGCTGGCCGTCCATTTTCTCGGCGCGGCCGCACTCGCGCTGATCGTCGGCTACCCGCGCGCGGTGGTGTCGATGGCGCTCGTGATCGCCGCCGATTCGATCTGGCACCAGGCCAGCCTCGCCGGCTGGGGACTCGACCTGCTGGTCGGCGGCGTGTTGCCGATCTGGGCCGCCTGGCTCGCGGTGACCGCCAGCAAGCGCTGGCTGCCGCGCAATCCGTTCGTGTTCTTCATCGGCTGCGCGTTCTTCGGCGTGTTCGGTGCCTACGCGCTCACGGTCGGCGTCTCGGCGCTGCTGCACGCGACCACCGCGCCGGCGATCGTGCCGACGTTCTGGTCCGAATACCTGCCGTATCAGCTGCTGCTCGCCTGGGGCGAGGCCTGGCTCGAGGGCGGCCTGATCACGCTGCTGGTGGTCTACCTGCCGGGCAGCGTGCGGCTGTTCGACGAGAACTTCTATCTGCGCGCGCCGGCGGCGCGGCGCTGACGGCCCACGCCGCCGGTGAGGATCACCCGCGGCGCCGGCCACCCGCGTCGATGACCGGGCGAACGACTCGCCCGGATCGTCCGCGGCGCCTCAGCCTTCGAGGCTCTTCTCCAGCTTGCGACGCACCTCCAGCAGCGACGAGGGCAGCCGCTCGGCGAGTTTGTCGAACAGCTCGTCGTGCAGCTTCAGCTCCTGGCGCCACGCCGACTTGTCGATCGAGGTGATCCGCTCGTAGTCGGCGCGACCGAAGTCGATGCCTTTCCAGTGCAGGTCCTCGTAGCGCGGCGTGATGCCGAACACGTTCTCCTGGCCGCGACCCTGGCCGTCGATGCGCTCGATGATCCAGGCCAGCACCCGCATGTTCTCGCCGTAGCCGGGCCAGACGAACTTGCCCTGGTCATCGGTGCGGAACCAGTTCACGCAGTAGATCTTCGGCAGGGTCGCACCACTGGCCTGCATCTTCGCGCCCAGGTCGAGCCAGTGCTTGAAGTAGTCGGCCATGTGATAACCGCAGAACGGCAGCATCGCGAACGGATCGCGACGCACGATGCCGGTGGCGCCCGCCTGCGCGGCGGTCGTCTCCGAACCCATCGTCGCCGCCATGTACACCCCCTCCTGCCACGAGCGCGCCTCGGTCACCAGCGGCACGGTCGTCGACCGACGGCCACCGAAGATGAACGCGTCGATCGCAACACCCTTGACGTCGTTCCAGCCCGGGTCGATCGACGGGCACTGCGCGGCCGGCGCGGTGAACCGCGAGTTCGGATGCGCGGCCTTGCGACCGGCCTTGCCGTCGGCCGGTGTCCAGTCCTTGCCCTGCCAGTCGATCAGGTGCGCCGGCGGCTCGCCCAGGCCTTCCCACCAGACATCGCCGTCATCGGTCAGCGCGACGTTGGTGAACAGCACGTTGGCGTTCAGGGTGTCGATCGCGTTCGGGTTGGTCTTGCGACCGGTGCCCGGCGCGACACCGAAGAAGCCGGCCTCCGGGTTGATCGCATAGAGCTTGCCGTCCTTCGGCTTGATCCAGGCGATGTCGTCGCCGATCGTCTCGACCTTCCAGCCGTCGAAGCCGGCCGGCGGGATCAGCATCGCGAAGTTGGTCTTGCCACACGCCGACGGGAACGCCGCGGCGACGTGGTACTTGTGCCCCTGCGGCGAGGTCACGCCGAGGATCAGCATGTGTTCGGCGAGCCAGCCGGTGCCGCCGCTCTTGGCCTCGTCGCGGCCCATGTTCGACGCGATGCGCAGCGCGAAACACTTCTTGCCCAGCAGCGCGTTGCCGCCGTAGCCCGATCCGTACGACCAGATCTCCTGCGTCTCCGGAAAGTGCACGATGTACTTGGTCGGGTTGCACGGCCAGGCGACGTCCTTCTCGCCGGCGGCCAGCGGCTTGCCCACCGAATGCACACACGGCACGAACGCGCCGTCCTCGCCGAGCACGTCGAACACGGCCTTGCCCATCCGCGTCATGATCCGCATGTTGGCGACCACGTACGCGCTGTCGGAGATCTCCACGCCGATGTGCGCGATGTCGCTGCCCAGCGGACCCATCGAGAACGGGATCACGTACATCGTGCGGCCGCGCATGCAGCCGTCGAACAGGCCGTTCAACGTGCCGCGCATCTCCGCCGGCGCGGTCCAGTTGTTGGTCGGGCCCGCATCCTCGCGCCGTGCCGAGCAGATGTACGTCCGGTCCTCGACGCGGGCGACATCACCCGGATCGGACAACGCGAGGTAGGAGTTCGGCCGCTTGGCCGGATTGAGCTTTCGCAGCGTGCCCGCGGCCACCAGCTCCGCGCACAGCCGGTCGTATTCTTCCTGCGAGCCGTCGGCCCAGACGATGCGGTCGGGCTTCGTCAGCGCGGCGATGCTGCCGACCCATTCCTTCAGGCGGGCGTGCTTCACATAGGCCGGCGCCGACACGTCGGTTGCGGCGGACGTACGGGCAAGCGCTCCGGCTGCGTACGGATGGTTCATCCAGGTTCTCCTAGGATCGATTGGGATTCTGTTCGGATTCGTTCATCCGCGCGACGGGGCAACCGGTTCGGGGCGGTGCAGCACGCGGTCTGGCATGGGGCTCGTTGTCGGCGTCGTCAGGTGGCGATGTCGGAAAAGATGACAATGAGCGACATGTCGGGTCGTTCGATCGGCCTCCTGCCGCGGGGCGCTTGTCGCGCCGGGTAACCGGCAATTTTACACGGTTGCAACCGGGGAAAACCCTTGCCGGCAGGTCAACAACCATCGTGCGGTAGGCTCGCATGCAATCCGCGTTCCAGTCAGCGACGGAAGTCACGTCGCGTGCTCGCGCGGGCGTGCTGCCCCTACTGCTGCCCTTACTGCTGTCCTCACTGCTGCCCTGACTCGACCTCGGACTTCACTCACTCGACCTCGGACTGACGATGCACCCGCCACCGACTGCCCGCCACCCGATCGGCGATTGAACAATGCACCCGCCGCCGTTCCTGCTGCAGGCCATGGTCTACCTCGGTGCGGCCGCGCTGTTCGTGCCGCTGTTCCATCGGATCGGACTCGGATCGGTGCTCGGCTACCTGATGGCCGGGATCGTCATCGGCCCGGGTGTCGCCGCGCTGATCGGTGATCCGTCGTCGGTCGCCGGCGTCTCCGAGCTCGGCGTCGTGCTGCTGCTGTTCCTGGTCGGCCTGGACCTGAGTCCGGCACGGCTGTGGTCGATGCGCCGTTCGATCTTCGGGCTCGGCCTGCTGCAGATGACGCTGACGATTGCGCTGTTCGCGGCCGCGCTGCACCTGCTCGGACTCGGCTGGCAGGCCGCGCTGGCGCTCGGCATGGCCGCGGCGATGTCGTCGACGGCGATCGCGCTGCAGATCCTCGAGGAACGCAAGCTGATGCCGTCGGCCGCCGGGCAGAGTGCGTTCGCGGTGTCGTTGTTCCAGGACATCTCGGTGGTGCCGCTGCTGCTGCTGCTGTCGGTGCTCGCGGCGCCCGGCGAGACCACGGCCGGCCAGACCCATGCCCCGGGTTTCTCGATGACGGCGGTGGCGACCGCGGTCGGCCTGCTGGCGGTGATGATCGCCGCCGGCCGCCTGGTGCTCAGGCCGGTGCTGCGCTGGATCGCATCGACCCGGATGCGCGAGGTGTTCATCGCGTTCGCGCTGCTGCTGGTCGTCGGCAGCGCCTGGCTCACGCAGGCGGTCGGGCTGTCGATGGCGATGGGAGCGTTCATCGCCGGTGTGCTGCTGGCCGATTCCGAGTACCGGATGGAACTGGTCGTCGACATCGAGCCGTTCAAGGGGCTGCTGCTCGGCCTGTTCTTCATGTCGGTCGGCATGTCGCTGGACCTCGCGCTGGTGCGGCAGATGCCGCTGCAGGTCCTCGGACTGGCGGGCGCCGCGGTGATCGCCAAGCTGCTGGTGATGTACCTGCTGGGTCGACTGTTCCGGCTCGATCGTGGCGATTCACTGACGTTCTCGCTGTCGTTGTCGGCGATCGGCGAGTTCGCGTTCGTGCTGCTCGGTGTCGCCGCGGCGTCGAGGCTGATCGACGGCACCCAGGCCGGGCTGGCCAACGCGGTGGTCGCCGCCTCGATGCTGACCACGCCGGTGCTGTTCACACTGCTCGATCGGTTCCGCGCGCGGCACACGACCGCCCTCGCGCCGCGCACCGCCGACACGATCGACGAACACAACCGCGTGATCGTCGCCGGCATGGGTCGCTTCGGCCAGGTGGTCGTGCGGATGCTGACGGCCAAGAACATCGCGCTCACCGTGATCGATCACGATCCGGACCAGGTCGAACTGGCGCGCCAGTTCGGATGGCGGACCTACTACGGCGACGTCCGGCGGCCCGACGTGCTCGAATCGGCCGGCATCGCCGAGGCGTCGCTGTGTATCCTCGCCATCGACGACACCGAAGGCACGCTGGCGATCACCCGCGAGTTGCGCACGCAGTACCCGAACCTCGCGATCATCGCCCGGGCGCGTGGCAGGACCGATGCCCTCGAGCTCGAACGGCTGGGCGCGTCCTCGATTCGCGAGACCTTCGGTTCGGCGCTCGCCGCGGCCGAACTGGCACTGCGCGCCAACGGCATCAGCGCGCCGGCGGCGCGGCGGGCGAGCCTGCGTTTCCAGGAACACGACCGCAGCCTGTTCGCGCGGCAGCTCGAAGCCGGCGGGGACCGCAACAAGCTGATCGCGATCGCGGCGCAGGGACGACGTGACCTGCGTGCGCTGCTGCAAAGCGAGCAGGCGGCCGCCGACGACCCGGGGCTCGAGGTCGACAAACCCGCCTGAAACCCGTCCCGGACGCCGGCGCCAACGCGCGAGTGCGTCCGGCGGCGGAATAAGCCATAATCGGGAATAGCGGGGCCATGACTATTGTCATGCAGAGCAGGACATGCAGATCAAGATCAGCGGCAAGGGTGTACCGGACTGCGAGAACTGCGGAATGCGTTCCGCATCACTTTTCGCGGATCTGAGTTCCGAAGACCTGCGCAGCATCCACCATCCGATCCACGACCTGGCGCTCGAGTCGCATGTCGAGATCTTCGGTGAAGGCGAGGCGGGCACCCACCTGTACACCGTCCGCAGCGGGCTGGTGAAGCTGGTGCGTTTCCATGCCGACGGCAGCCAGCGCATCGTCCGCCTGCTGCGCACCGGTGATGTCGCCGGCATCGAGGTCACCGCCGGCTCGGCGTACGCGTCGACCGCGATCACGTTGACCGAAGTCACCGCCTGCCGGATCCCGAAGGTGGTCGTCGACCAGCTCGAGAAGGATTCCCCGCGCCTGCACGGCCAGCTGATGCTGAAGTGGCAGTCCGCGCTCAAGCAGGCCGAGGATTTCGTCTCCGAGCTCGGCTCGGGCACCGCTCGGCAGCGCCTGGCGCGGCTGCTGCTGATGCTGGCACCGGAAGGCCGCGACGTCGTCTCGTTGCCCTCGCGTGAGGACGTCGGTGCGATGCTCGGCATCACCACCGAGACCGCCAGCCGCACCGTCGCCTCGTTCCGGCGCGAAGGCCTGCTGCGCAACCTGGATCGCCAGGGCCGGCACTTCCAGGTCCAGTCCTCCGGCCTGACCTCGATCGCCGAGGGATCCGTCTAGGGGGAGCCTGTCGGGCATGCTCCGGCCTCTGGACGCGAGGGCGCTGCTGGCCGCACACGACAACGGCCGCCCGATCGACCGCGCCACCATCGCACCGCTCGCGGACCTCGTCCGCGGCGAGGCGCTGCAGGACGAGGCGGTCGCGCTGCGGATCGATCGCGGCGAACGGCCGATCGGCTTCAAGATCGGCTTCACCAACCACACGATCTGGCCGATCTACGACGTCCACGCGCCGATCTGGGCGCCGGTGTTCGATTCGACGGTCCGCCTGCTCGACACACCCTCGGCGCGGATCGAACTCGGCCACTGGATGCAGCCGCGGCTGGAGCCGGAGATCGTGTTCGGGCTGGGGCGATCACCGGCCGGACCGGATCCGGCGCAACTGCTCGAAGCGATCGACTGGGTCGCCCACGGTGTCGAGATCGTCCAGTCCGCGTTCGTCGACTGGAAGTTCAGCGCCGCCGAAGCCGTGGCCGCCTTCGGTCTGCACGCCGCGCTGCTGGTCGGACCGCGCCATCGGCTGGCCACGATCAGCGACCCACGGACGGCGCTGGCGTCGATGTCGATCCGGCTCGAGTCCGGACACCAGGCGCCGGTCACGGGACGCGGCGCCGACGTGCTCGGCAGCCCGCTCGCCGCGCTCGGCCACCTGGTCGCCCAACTGGCCCGCCGCGGTCGCCGGCTCGACGCCCCGGCGATCGTCACCACCGGCACGCTGACCGACGCGATGCCGCTGGTTCCCGGTCAGCACTGGTCGACCCGTTTCGACGGCATCGGGCTCGACGGCCTGTCGCTGGACACGGTCTGATGACACCCCAGCAGTCACCGGCATGTCGTGTAAGCAGGCGCTCACTGTCCTGAAACCTCGCTGATCATGGACCTGTGGTTCGATCCGGACCCGTGTCCTTGGCCCCACCCGTGATCATCACCGACCTGTTTCGAAGGGGTCAGCCGTGACCGAGATCGAAGCCTTTCCATCCTCGTATCGGGTCGCTCGCGAGCGCCTGCTCGAGGCCGTCTCGCGGGTGTCCACACGGCTGCCGGTGCTGGTCGACTCCCGGTCGCTGATGACCCGGGGACCGGACGGCGAGACCTTGGCGCTGGACTTCATCGTGCTCGGCGCGCGCCAGCCGACCCGAGCGCTGGTCGTCTCCAGCGGCACCCATGGCGGCGAAGGCTACCTGGGCAGCGCGGTCCAGCTGCTGGTCGCGCAGCGGCTGCTGCCCTCGCTGGTGCTGGCGCCGGACCAGGCGGTGATCCTGCTGCATGCGATCAATCCGTACGGGTATGCGTGGCACCGCCGCGTCAACGAGGACAACATCGACCTGAACCGGAACTTCCGGCAGGACTTCGACCCGACGGCGTGTCATCCCGACTATGTCGAGTTGTACGACGTGATGAACCCGACCGACCTCGATCCGGAGCGCGAGAAGTCCCGCTGGGCGCGTCTGGATGAGTTCATCACGCGGCACGGGATGCGACACTTCCAGCAGGTGTTCTCGGAGGGGCAGTACCGGTTTCCGGCCGGCCTGCAGTTCGGTGGCCAGGCACAGGCCCGATCGACCCGGCACCTGCTGTCACTTGTAAGTGAGTACTTCGTGTCGGCGAAATCATTGTCATGGCTCGACTTCCACACCGGCCTGGGCGAATCCGGCGCGTGTGAGCTGATCTCCGGCGCGGTGCCGACCGACCCCGGTCTGCACTACGCCCAGTCGATCTGGTCCGACCCGGTCCGCTCGGCCGCGGGCGGCGAGTCGCTGTCGACGCCGCTTCACGGCCTGCTCGACCGCGGTATCGCGGGGGCGCTGCCGGCAGGCTGTCGCTTCGGGATGGCGTTCGCCGAGTACGGCACCCATCCGCTGGATCGGGTGACCCGCGCGCTGCGCGCCGACAACTGGCTCCATCACCATGGCGATCGCAACGACCCGGTCGGTCGCGAGATCGACGCCGAGATGATCGAGGCGTTCTGCCCGGCCAGTCCCGACTGGCGCCAGCAGACCGCCCGCCACGGGGTCGGGCTGGTCGAGCAGGCTCTGGCGACACTGTCTCGACCGGTGCGCGCCGATGGCTGACCCCGGCGCCAAGCCCCCCGACGGCCGGCTGCTCGCGATCAGCGCGGGCCTTGCCGCGCCGCTGGCCGGCCCCTCCGGCGAGCCGGCTGCCGCCGGCGGCAGCCCGATCATCAGCGGTTTCGTGAAGACGCCGGTGAGCACGCTGCGCGATCCGGCGCCGATCGATCTGACCGTACGTGGCATCGACGGCGACGAACAGGTCGATCTGTCGGTGCACGGCGGCCTCGACCAGGCGGTCTACGTCTATCCGGCCGAACACTATGCGTTCTGGCGCACCGTGCGGATGCAGGCGAAGGTGACACACGACCTTGCCGATGCGGGGGCGATGGGGGAAAACCTGACCGTGACCGGATTGCTGGAACCCGACCTGTGGGTCGGCGACCGGATGATGTTCACCGCACCCGACGGTGGCCCCGGGGTCGAACTGCTCGTCACCCGGCCGCGCCGGCCCTGCTACAAGTTCAACATCCGGATGGGCTTTTCCGCCGCCGCCAAGATGATGGAGCAGAGTGGTTTCAGCGGCTGGTACTGCACCGTCATCCGTCCGGGAAAACTGGCCGCCGGAGCGTCGATCCATGTTCGCCGCGGCGACCGCGTCGTTAGTATCCAGGAGGTCCATCGACTGAAGTCGAAGGCATCCCAACCTGGACTTTTCTAGAGTAGAGTTGAACTCATGAACGGGCCCACGCCTGCCGAAAGAACGGCCGTCACCGCCAAGATCCTGCTGACCGCCGGCGCATTGTTCGCTGGCGAGGCGGTCTGGCAGGGTTCGATCGCCCGTGTCTTCTTCGCGATCGCACTGCTGGCCAGCGGCGGGCTGCTCCTGGCCCACGCCAAGCGCCCGCACTGAGCCGCACCCGCGGCCGCACCCCCTTGGATTTCCACGCGCTTCGCGTCGACGGCTATCCGGTCGATGCCGAGTTGCGTGACGCCGGGGTGGTCGGCCCCGAACTCGCCCATCTCGCCGGCCGCTACATCGACAGCCCGCGCGCGCTGATCTGGCGCAATCCGTCCTCGGAGTGGAAGCTGTTCGTCGTGCTGCTGCCGCTCGCGTCGCGGCTCAGCCTGATGGCCAATCCGATCTTCGCGCAGCTGGTCCGTGCCTGGGGCCTGAACGTGCGCTTCATCGGCGTGGACGCGTCCCGGCATGTCTACGACTTCCGTGCGCTGCTGGCCGACCGGACGCTGAAGCTGCTGCTCGACGTGCTGGGCAACACCCTCGAGACCCCGGCGCCGCGCGACGAAGCGGTCCACGACCGGGCACTCGACGTGTTGTTCGCCGCGCTGGCCGAGGACATGCTGACGGTGCTCGACCGGCGCCGCGCGGACTGGAACAAACACCTGGACATCGAGCACTGCCTGGAGCCCGCGGTCGGCACCAGCCTGTTCGACCGCGCCAGCCGTTACCCCGACTTCCTGGCCTCGTTGCGCCAGGCGTTGCGCGACGAGATCATCGACGTCAACTTCTACGGCCGCGCGCTGCGCTCGGTCGACCTGCGCGAGGATGCGGTCGACACGCGGGTCGCCGGCATGATCGAGGCCTGCCTGGAGCCGACGACGCTGGCCAAGCTCGAACGCGCCGGCATCGGCCGGCATCTCGGCTGCTACAACTGGCTGCAGCTCGACCGCCGGCACGCCGCGACCCGGGCCCACGTGCTGGGCCGGCTGCCGGGTTTCGCCAGTTACTTCGCCGAGGCGCTGGTACCGCTGGAGGCGGCATTCCTTCCGCTGACCACCGAGGACGACGAGGACGACCTCGAGGCACGTGAACCGAGTGTGTTCCGTCCCGATGCGCCGCTGTTCGACCTGCGTGTGGTCGCCGCGCGCCCGGACAGCATCCACCACCTGCACTGGAACGGCGTGCTCCGGCGCGCGATCGACGCCGGGCAGGACCGCGCGGTGATCGAGGCCCTCGCCCAGCGCTTCGCGGTCGGCGACAACGTGATCCGGCGGCTGTGGCGCGAAGCCCCGGCCGCCTTCGGCCGGCCGCCCACCTGGCACCTGGCGCAGATCCTGCGGCAGCTCGCCGACCAGAGTGAACGCGACTGGCCCGCCAACGACCTCGCCTGGCGCACGCTGATCGAACGCAGCGTGCCGGAGATGGTCCGCTGACCGACACCCACACGAGCTGGGTTCGCGCCGCGCCGGTCCCTGGCGTCTACCTGACGCTGATCGACAGTTCACGCAGCTTCCCGCGACACGCCCACGCCACGTTCGGCTTCGGCGTGATGGATCGCGGCGGACAGGTCTCGGCCAGCGGGCGCGGCACGGTCGAATCACGTGCCGGGCAGCTGATCACCACCAATCCCGGCGAGGTGCACGACGGCTCTCCGCTGGCGGGCCTGCCGCGTCGCTGGCGGATGGTCCACATCGAGCCCGCGGTGCTGCATGCAGCGATCGCGGCGCCGGACGACCACTCGGCTCAAGTCGAGATCACCCGTCCGGTGATCGAGGACGAAGCGCTTCGGCACGCGGTCGACAGGCTGTTCGTGCGCCTGGGCCGGGCCTCGCCCCCGGCCGGGGACAAGGACGAGGACGATCTCGCCTGGGACGAGGCACTGGCATTCACCTGCGGATTGCTCGCGAGCCGCCACGCCCGTGCGCCGATCGACAGCACCCCGTCGATCGACGTGCGGCGCGCGATGGAATGCCTGGCCGACCGGATCGTCGAGCCCCCGTCGCTCGATGAGCTGGCGCGGCTGGTCGGCACGAGCCGTTACCAGCTCGTCCGCCGCTTCGCACGCACGTTCGGCCTGCCGCCCTACACCTGGCTGATGCAACGCCGCGTCGAACACGCACGCGCGCTGATCCTGCGCGGCGACCCGCTGGTGGCCGTCGCCGCCTGGAGCGGGTTCGCCGACCAGGCACACATGACACGCGCCTTCGTCAGCCGGCTCGGCTTCACGCCGGGCGCCTGGCAGCGCGCGTCACACGGCGCCTGACGAAGTCCGCTGCAGATCGAACCGCGGCGACTGACTCGTCAGGCGACGCGCGGCGAGCACGCGTGCGCCAGTGGACACCAGATCTTCGGCGAGCAGTGCCTGCAGCGCATCGATGCCGTCCGCTCCACCGGCATGGTGCGCCTCGGCCACGACCAGCACACGCCGCGTGGCCGCGGTCACGCCGGACTTGCGGCTCTGCCGGTGGGCCCAGCGCCGCGCATGGGCGTGGCCTTGTGCATCGGCGAAGATGATCTCGCCGCGCTCCGGCGATTCGGACGCGCCGCTGAAACTCTCGTGATGTTCGCTGCCGTCCGCCTCGCGGACGACCAGCGGCCAGGCGACCCGGTCGGCATCGAACACCGCCACCGGCACCGCGAACCGGACCGACAGCGCGTTGCACAGGTCGATCAGCGGATGAAGCGTCGGCAGGGAGCCCTCCTTGCGCAGTCGGCGCAGCAGCGCCTCGGCCGCACATCGCACCTGGGTGGGTTTCAGGCCGAGCTGCGAGAACACCCGGCGCCAGGCCTGGATCTCCGGCCATCTTCCCTCGGCGCCGTCATCACCGTCCGCGAGGGCCAGGCGATCCGAGGCCACCTGCAGATGCCTCGCCACGGGTTCACACACCGCGCCCATCCGATCCACGTCGGCCACGTCGGCCGCCACCGCGGCCAGGGTCGGAAATCGCTGCCAGATGCCCGGGTCGTGCCAGAAACTCATCGATGCCTCACTCGGGAAAGGATGACCGGTGCTGCGGGACCCGGGGCCATCGACCAGCGGCGATCGACCCGTTCGTGACCGCGGCGACCCGCCTTCGGGACATCAGTGGATCACGTCCGGTGGCCGCGCGTCTTGAATGCCGTTGCACCGAGCCTCTGCGGCGACAGGCCGGCTCGCGCGCGGCACACTGCGGACCACGCCCCGGCGCCGGAGCCCGCGCATGATCAGTCCCGAATTCCTCCTGACCTCGCTCATCGTCGTGCTGATCCCTGGCACCGGCGTCATCTACACCGTCTCCACCGGACTGGCCCGGGGTCGTCGGGCGAGCCTGTTCGCGAGTCTCGGCTGCACCGCGGGCATCGTGCCGCACCTGGCCGCCACGCTGGTCGGCCTGGCCGCGGTGATGCACACCAGCGCGCTCGCGTTCCAGCTGCTGAAGTTCGGCGGCGCGTCGTACCTGCTCTACCTCGCCGTCGCGACCTGGCGCGACCGATCCGCGTTCGCGGTCACGGCCGAGATGGCGCGGCTGTCGGCGTGGAAGGTCGCCGGCCGGGGATTCCTGCTCAACATCCTCAATCCGAAGCTGACGATCTTCTTCCTCGCGTTCCTGCCCCAGTTCGTCGATCCGGGCGCCGGCGACGTGTTGTCTGGGATGCTGGTCCTGAGCGCGGTCTTCATGGCGATGACGTTTGTTGTGTTCGTCGCCTACGGCCTGGCCGCCCACATGTTCCGGCGCCGGGTCATCGACTCGCCGGCGGTCCAGGCGAACCTTCGCCGCGGCTTCGCCGCGACCTTCGCGCTGCTCGGGGCCCGGCTGGCCCTCACCGATCGATAGGCGAGGCACCGGGCCCCGCGCCGCCCCTCAATGCCGCCGCTGCAGATCGTCGGCGCCGATGTAGATCCGGTTCCATGTCGGGCTGATCACGATCTCGTTCAGGCAGACATGGGCGGGTGCCTGCACCGCATAGGCGATCGCTCCGGCGACATCCTCGGGCTTGAGCATTCGTGCCATGTCCGCCTCCGGTGGCGGCACCGGCCGCGAGCGCAGGATCGGCGTGGCCACCTCACCCGGGCAGACCAGCGTCGCACGAATCCCGTGCCGTCCTTCCTGGTCGTTGATGCTCTCGACGAGCGGTGCCAGTCCCATCTTGGTCGACCCGTACGCGGCGCCGGTGAAGGGCAGGAAACGCCAGCCGGCCCACGACGACACGACCGCGATCGCGCCGCCGCCCGCCGCACGCATCGCCGGCAGGCAGGCACTGACACAATAGGCCACCCCGTTCAGGTTGATCGCGACCACGCGGGTGAAGCCTTCGGCGTCCAGGTTCGACCACCAGCGGTTCGGCAGGTTCGTGCCGGCCGAGCAGACCAGCGCGTCGAGGCGGCCTTCCTGCTCCAGGATGCCGGCGACGACGGACGCCACCGCCTTCGCATCCGACACGTCGCAGCGCACGGCGCGTGCGGCGATGCCATCGGCGACGAGCGACTTGACCGCGTTCGCCAGTTCCGCCTCGCGCCGGCCGGAGATCACGACCCGGTGACCGCTACGGCCGAGCTGGCGCGCGGTCTCCAGGCCGATGCCGGTCGCCCCGCCGGTGATCCACGCGACCGGCGTACCGCGAGCCGCGGTCCGGGGCTTCGCTGCACCCTTCGCGGCCGCCTTCGTCGAGCCTTTCCTGTCGGCCTTGGTGTCGGCCTTGGTGGTGTCGGCCTTGGTCGCGGCCTTGGTGGCGGTTCTGGTCGCGGCCTGGGTGAGGTCCTTCGCGCCCGCCTTCGTTGTCTTCGTGCTGCTCGCCATGTCTCCGTCCTCTCTCGTGGATCGTTTGCCGCTCATGCGGATTGCGAAGTATCCCCCGTTGCCTGCGCCGCGCCCCGGAACTCCGGTCGCGTCGCGAACGTGTGCAGAAAGGCCTCGCCGTCGCTGCGGCCGAGGTCGAAGGTCTGTTCGTATTTGTCCGGCGCGGTGTAGTCCCAGTTGGCCACCGGCACCTTGCGCGAGGGCTGCACGTAGACCCGTCCGCCGACCACGAACATCGGCGCATGCGCCGGATAACGTCGCGTGACCAGCACCAGCGTCGGGCCGCCGCCGGCATCGACCACGTCGACCGGCACGTTGTCGACCATGCCCCCGTCCATCGTCGCGCGGCCGTCGCGATATTCGATCGGCGTGAATGGCGGTGTGCAGCTCGAGGCGATGATCAGCGAGATCAGGTCATCGTCGGTCGCGCAGTCCTGCACCCGTGCGACGTCGCGCTTGAATCCGAGCCGTCGGCCGTAGGTCGGATGCAGAGGCCGGCGCCAGTACTTCTCCAGGTTGTACGCCAGCAGGCCGACCCCGACCGCGCTGCGCGGCCCGAGCCAGCCCGGCACCCGTGCGAACGCGACCCGGATCTCGGGCGCCTCGTCGATCAGCCGCCGGAAGCGGGCCCCACCGATCAGCTCGCGCAGCGCCGCACGATAGATGCCATGGTGCGGGAACACCGGCGCGCCACGTCGCCACAGGTTGCCCGGATACAGGTTGCGTGGCTTGCCGGCGAGCCGGTCGCGATAGTAGGCAAGCGCGGTGCGCGAATCGTTCGCGTACAGCAGGCACGCGGTGGCCGCACCGGCCGACACCGCGGCGATCACTCGCGGTTTCAGGTCGAGCGCCGGCCGGACCACCTCCCAGAAGCCCGCCTGCCACCAGCACCGGTGGCCGCCCCCGGCGAATACGACCTGTTCGAACACAATTCGGCGATACTTCAGACCACGGGATTCGTACCGCATGCGCCCCGAGGTCGAGGCGCCTTCGGCCGACGTGCCGGATTGTATCGGGACGTCCCGTCGGGGAAGACTCGCATGACGCTTCGACTGATCGCCACCGGCGGCACCTTCGACAAACGTTACGACGCAATCGCCGGCAACCTCGACTTCGATCGCACCCACCTGGCCGAGATCGTCGCCCGGGTCCGGATGGCCGGACCGGTCAGCATCCAGCCGCTGATGCAGATCGACAGCCTCGACATGACCGACAGCCACCGCCAGCGGGTCACCGAGGCCTGCCGCGCCGCGCCGGAAGCGCGGATCGTGATCGTGCACGGCACCGACACGATGGTCGAGACCGCTTCGGTGATCGCCGCCGCGGCACTCGGCAAGACGGTGGTGCTGACCGGCGCGATGGTGCCTTACGACGTGCGCGGTTCGGATGCGCTGTTCAACCTCGGCTTCGCGATCGGCGTGTGCCGGCTGCTCGACCCCGGCATCTGGATCGCGATGCAAGGCGCGGTGTTCCCCTGGGACCAGGTGCGCAAGAACCGCGAGGCGGGCCGGTTCGAGGCGATCTAGGCGCGGCCGAAGCGGCCGGCTCACTCAAGGCCGCGTCACTCGAGCTGCGTCACTTTCAGGCCGCGTCACTCGGACCGGGTCCCGACCAGCCGATGCGGCGCCGATGAATCCGCCGCCTGCCACCCGTTCCTGCGCGCCAGCCACCGATAGATCACCCCCACGGTCAGCACCATCGTCACCATCCGCGTGACCTGGAACACGGTGACCACCGGCACCCCGAGCTGCAGCAGCTTCGCGGTCAGCGCCATCTCCGCGATGCCACCCGGTGATGTCGCCAGCACCATCGTCTCCGGCGCGAAGCCGGTGATCCGGGCCAGCAGCAGACCGAAGCCGGCCGACAGCACCATCGCGATCACGGTGCCGATCCCCATCACCGCGAGCAGCCGCGGCGCACGCTGGAAAAACGCGGGCGTGAACCGGATGCCCAGCGACAACCCGATCAGCATCTGCCCGATGGCGATCAGCCACCCCGGCAGCTGGCTCGGCGCGTGGCCGGTCGCGGTCAGCGCGGCCGCGACCAGCAGCGGACCGATCACCCAGCCGTTGGCCGCGCCCCAGCGGCGCATCAGCCACGCGCCGGCGAAGGTCACCGCCGAGAACCACAGCAGGCCCGGGTAGTGCACCGATGCGGCCGCCTGCACGGACAGGTCGCGGCCGTGCAGATCGAGCCACTGGTAGGTGAACGGGATCACGGTCACGACCAGGATCACGCGCAGGCTGTGGGCGGCCGCGACCGAGGCGACGTCGCCGCGGTGGTGCTCGGCGTTGACCGCCATGTCCGAGGCGCCACCGACCGCGCCGGCAAAGAACGCGGTCGGCGGATCGACCCGCGCCCAGCGCATCAGCGCCCAGCTCATCGAGAACCCGATCGCGTAGGCCCAGCCGATGCCGAGCAGGATCGACCAGCCGTGGGTCGCGAGCCGGGCCACCGCGTCCGGCGTGAAGTACAGCCCCAGCGCGGTGCCGATGACCCACTGGCCGGCATCGCGCGCCACCGCGGGGCAATGGACCTTGCCACCGGCCATCGACAGCCCCGCGCACAGGAACAGCGGGCCGAGCAGCCACGGCAACGGGGTGCCGAGCCAGACGAAAAGCGCTGCCCCCGCCAGTCCGAGCACGAGTGTCTTCAGGAACGAAACGAAGGAAACGCGGGTTGCAGCCATCACACGAACTGCCGATGTTATCCCCGGTCGGTTCGGGTACTCTGCGCATACCCCAATGGCCGACCTCGTCGGCACGAACCTTGCGGTGACCCTCCTCAACCCTCGCTCCGCGGAGATTTCTCCTGTGACACGTCGCTCCACTCTGCTGGCCTCGATGGCCGCCCTGGCACTGACCGCCCTCCCGGTCTTCGCCCAGCAGGCCTTCGATGAGATCAAGAAGGCCCAGACGATCAAGATCGCGGTGCCCACCGACTTCCCGCCCTACGGCTTCGTCGGCACGGACCTCAAGCCGCAGGGCCTCGATGTCGACATGGCCGCGCTGATCGCCGACAAGCTGGGGGTCAAGCTCGAGCTGGTGCCGGTCACCAGCGCCAACCGGATCCCGTACCTGCAGAC
>CADEEH010000040.1 GCA_902826305.1 uncultured Burkholderiales bacterium | reverse complement strand
TTCGCTGCCCAGCCCGCTCGCGATGCAGTGGAACAGGCCGAAGACGGCGACCAGGCCCGCCAGCAGCCTGGTCCAGGATCCGGTGGTCGCGATCATCGGTACGCTGCCTCTGTGGTGATCAGGTGTTTGTCCGCGATCCCAGCATCTGTCCGCGATCGCGCGAAGCCTACGCCCTGCGAGCCGCGGCGGGCACCGTAGCTTCGCCGGCAGCAGGTGAACCGGCGCGGACCGAACACGAACCCCGAGGACGAACCGACGATCACAGGTCCGGAATCGGCCAGCCTGCAGGTTCGACCGATGTTCCAATGGCGCCGGTGGCGAGGAGGGCTCGTCGAACCTTGGAGCGAAGTGATGAAACTGGCGGTTCGCGGAATCGAAACGGGATTCGTGGAAGGCGTGCGGCAGGGCGGATCGGATGCCAACGGGCAACCCGCGTTGAGCAGGAAGGCGATCGGCCCGGCCAATCCGTGCCGGCACTGCCTGCAACTGATCGAAGAGGGCGAGGACAAGCTGGTGCTGGCGTACCGACCGTTCACCGGCCCGCAGCCCTATGCCGAAGTCGGCCCGATCTTTCTTCACCAGCGCCAATGCGAGCGCTATGACAGCGAGCGGCTGCCCGCGTGGTTCGCCTACCTGCAGCCGGCGCTCGTCAGGGGCTATGGAGAGGACGACTGGATCCGTTATGAAACCGGCGACGTGGTGCCGGGGAGCGGCCTGGCGGCGCAGTGCGAGAAGATCCTGGCCGACCCCGGGATCGCCTACGTGCACATCCGCTCGAAGTTCAACTGCTTCCAGTGCCGGGTCGATCGGGCCTGAGGCCGAATGCCGTTATCGTCGCGTGTACTCGTCGTGCAGCGCGACCGCCACGCGACCGATCAGGTCGATCGGCAACGGCTGATCGAGCGGGAACGACAGGTTGCCCTTCGGCCCGCGATACGGCGCCAGTTCCGTGATCAGGGCGACGTCGCGCGTGACCGGCGGATAGATGCCGACGTGTTTCTTGAATGCCGCGAAATAGAAGAAGACACGCCCGTCACGGAAGGCGGGCATCCTGTAGATGATGCAGCGCGACGCGTCGGGCAACAGGGACTCGACCTTGGCCTGGATCGATACCAGCCGAGGCCGGGCCTCGGCGCTGACGCTGTCGAAGTAGGCCTCGTGGGATTCGAATGTCATCGGTCGACGGGGTCACGGTCTGGCGATGTTGCCACATGCCGATCGCAGCAGCAGGCGGGAGTACAGGCGATGGAATCCCGACAGGGCATGGAAGACCCAGCCCATGTCGGTCTGCGTCGTGCCTTTGCGCCGCCGGGGGATCACGGCCGATCCGAAGTACAACGCCGTGCCCGCGGCACGGCCGCCCGAGTCGAGCGGCGACACGCCGAGCCACGATCGGGTGCGACCGGTGATGTCCGCCAGCAGGATCTCGGAAGGCGAGCGTCCCTCGACCCGCCAGGCCGAGAAGCCGTCGGTCTCGTCTGTGGCCAGTCGCCTCGCGTCCTCGTCGGTCGCCGGTCGCGAGGCCAGGTATCGGAGCAGGGCGCGTTCGACCTTGAACAGCGGCGATGTGTAGAACGCCTCGATGAATGTTTCGGCGGAGACATCACCCGCGACCTCGACGACGTAGCAGTCGGCGAACCCCGGTCCGTCCTTGTAGGCACGCAGCAGCGATGCCTGCGGGACGTCACAGGCCCGGACGTTCAGCATGCGCGGGGCAGCTTGAGCTTGAAGCCTTCGTGGGAGGCGACGAATCCCAGCGACTCGTAGAACCGGATCGCGTCGGTCCGTCGCTTGTCCGACGTGAGCTGCAGCAGCGTGCAGCCGCGTTGCTCGGCGCGCCGGATGACCCACTCGAACAGCCGCCTGCCGTGGCCGGCGCCGCGGAAGCGCTGATCGATGCGGACCCCTTCGACCAGTGCGCGCCAGCTCCCCTGGTGCGTCAGGTACGGGATATACGTCATCTGCAGCACGCCGATGATCTCGCCCTCGTGTTGCATGACGATCAGTTCGTTGTTCGGATCGCGATCGATCGCCTCGAAGGCGTCCAGGTAGGCACGGGGCAACGGATCGGCCAGCGACTCGCGCTGCGACCCCAGCGTGTCGTCCGCGAGCAGGCGCACGATCGTCGCGACGTCGTCCCGAAGCGCACGGCGGAAGAGCGCCGGCCCGGGCGTTGCCGGGTCCGACCCGTCGCGGCCATCGGCGTCATGCGGCGCCGGCGCGACCGGCCGGGTGGGTGCATCCTGGAATCGAGGCAACGTGTCCGTGATCTCGTGCCACGGCGCCTTCGAGCCCACGTGGACGTGGCAGATCGGGCGATTCACCGGATCGTCGTCGAGCACACCAAGCGCCAGGCCGAGGACACGCGGGTTGTCGTCGAAGCGGGTGACGAGGTTCGAGCCGCAGACGGCGCAGAAGCTGCGGTGCTGGCCGGGCGACGAATCGTAGTAGCGGACGAGCGCTTCACCACGGACCCAGCGGAACTCCGATGTCCTGACCTTGCCGCGCGCCCGGAAGGCCGAGCCATGGGCCTTGCGGCACATCGAGCAATGGCAGTAGAGGAGATCGATGACGCTGCCGTCGATCTCGAAGGCCACACCTTGGCACAGGCAGCTACCGCGAAGCAACGCTGTGACCTCCTGGGCAGGCCTCGGTACGTCAGGCCCTGATGTTGACCGCCCGCGCCGCGACCGCGATCGTCTCGCGCAGCCACCGCTGCGCGCTGTCGTTCTCGTGGCGGCGATGCCAGAGCAGGCCGACATCGATCCGCGGCAGTTCGAACGGCAGGTCACACACGGCCAGGTCGGGCAGGAAGCCGCTCGCACGCACGAAGTTCTCGGGCAACACGGTCAGCAGGTCGGACTGGCGCACGACCGCGGTGGCGGTGAAGAAATGGGTGACCGTCATCGTCACCTGCCGATCGCGACCCAGGTCGGCCAATGCCCGGTCGACGAATCCGCGCTGCCGGCCGGCGAAGCTGACCCGCACGTGCCGGGCCGCGCAGTACGCATCCAGCGTCAGCGCTCCGGGCTCGGACAGCGGGTGGTCCTTTCGCATCACGCAGCGATACTCGCAGCCGTACAGCGGGTCGAGCCGCATCAGCGCCTCGTCGCCGTCGGCGTCGAGCGCGGCATGCACATCGGGAAAGAACCCGATCGCCACGTCGGTGTCGCCCTGCTCGATCATCAGCCGCGGGTCACGGGTATACAGACCGACCACGCGCAGGTCGACCTTCGCCTGCTGGCGCTCGAGTTCGGCCGCGAGCCCGGGCGCGAAGACGGCCGCGGTCGCGTCGGCCATCGCGAGCGTGAACGGATGTTCGCCGCCGCGCGGATCGAACGCCTGCGGGGCGAGTGCGTGTTGCAGGCTCTGCAGCGATTCGCGCACGATCGGCCACAACGACTGGGCGTGGGCGGTCGGCACGACGCCGGTCGATGTCGGGATGAAGAGTTCTTCCCGCGTGGCTTCCCGCAGGCGCCGCAGCGCGTTGCTGACCGCCGGCTGGGTCATCGCGAGCCGCTCGGCGGCACGGGTGACGTTGCGTTCGACCATGACGACGTCGAACACCTTCAGCAGGTTCAGGTCCAGCGTACGGAAATTGATCGGGCGGGTGTCCATGGGCGGCAGCGAGTCGCCAGACCTCGCTGCCTCGTCGGGAGGTTACGCCCAGTCTAGGCGACATCGGATACAGCCATTATATGACCGCATGCTGCACTGCGGTATGCGCAACAGCCAGCCGCCGAACGGGGCCTACGAACGGCGTTTTTCAGGCGACGAACGGCGTGGCCAGGGCAATCGCGGCCGCGGCGCGGGTCGCAGGCACCGGTCCGGTGCCACCGGCGCGTTGCCAGTCCTGCGCGGTCATCGGCCGCTGCGGCTCGAAGCGCAGGTCCGGCAGCGGGCCGAGCGCCTGGGAAAGCAGCATCCACTGGCTGCCGGCGAAGGCCGGATTGCCGATCGAGACGTCAATGCCCCAGGCCAATGGCACACCTTCGGCGATCAGCAGCCGCTGGAATCGCGCCAGCAGGTCACCACGTTCGCGTACCGCGCGCGGCGACACGTGTTCCTCGAGGGCGAAGGCCGCCAGCGAGCCGGCCGCCTCGCCGACGTTCCACTCGACCGAGTGCATCCGGTAGCAGCCGTTGGTGACGTGGGTGGTACCGATGTTCTTGCCACCGGCGATCAGGTTGGCGATGCGCCGGGGCAGCAGTGCACCGAGCGGAATCTGGAACGGGCGCGTGCGACCGCCGTCTTTGCCGTGTGCACCGCGCTGGAGCTCGATCGGATGCCAGCCGACACCGACCGAATCGGCGAAGGCGGCCGCACGGGGCCCGGGCTGGTGACGTGCCGAGACGTCCTGCTCGACGATCGTCCTGACCGCCCGCAGGCGTCGCGACTCGCGGATGTACGGATGCTGGCTCAGGCCGTCGCGGCTGCCCATCAGTTCACGATGCAGTCGCAGCTCGCGGGCTCCGGCGCGTGTGGCGGTGGCCTGTGCCTCGGTCTGCAGCCAGTGCACGAAGCCCAGGCTCAGCCGCTTGGCGTCGCGCAGCGCGTGTGCGGCCTCGAGCGCGGAGGCATCGAGCAGGCTTCGGCCGCGGTAGTGATTGCCGGGTCCGTTGAACAACGCCACGTCGTAGGCGACACCGTGTTCGAACAGATCCCGTGCGAGCAGCCGGCGCGCGGTCCACAAGCCGCCGGGTGTGCCGGGCATCCGTTCGAACAGCGCGTACTCGACGGGCGCCGGCGCATCGATGTCGATGTCGGCGGTCCGGGCCGGCGCGCGTAGCCCGTACGGCTGCGCCACCCGGTTGACCCCGTAGTCGGCGGGTGCCGGGATCGTGTGATCCTCGTTGTCCGCGCGCCGTTCACAGGCGAAGGTGTAGGTGAAACTCTGCACCGCCCGCGCCGTCGTGCTGCCTTCCGGTTCGGCCAGCGACTCACCGGTCTCGGCAATCGTCTCCGCGCCGATCACGTGTTCGGCACCGGTCAGCGGCAGCAGGTCGCCGAGTTCGGTCGCGTCGATCACCAGTTCCGGATGGAACCGCGTCAGGCGGTTGTCGTCGAGGCCGATCGCGACCAGCGAACCGATGTAGTCGCCGTGGGTGGTCGCGGCGATCACCTTCGTGCGCCGGTGCACGACCAGGCAGCCGGAGGCGAGGTACGGTTCGAGCAGCCGCTCGATCGCCGCAACGCCGGCCCGCGGTTCGAACGCCAGTCGCGATGCCCAGCACGCGCCCGGATTGAAGTCGATGTGTTGTCCCTGTTCACCGGCGCGTTCACGGTAGTGATCACGCAGCGTGTCGCGCAGCCGGTAGTAGCTCGCGGTGCCGCCGAACGTCTCGATCAGTTCGTGTTCGTCCAGCGCGCTCACGCCCTGCGAGGTCATCTGGCCGCCGAGCCAATGGGTCTCCTCGAGCAGGACCACGCGGCGCCCGCAGCGGGCGGCGGCAAGCGCCGCGGCGACGCCACCGATTCCGCCGCCGGCGATCAGGATCTCGCAGGATTCGTCGCGTGCGTCCTTGACATCGGGCAGCGGCTTGACCGCGTCCGCCGGATCGGCGTCGACCGGCACGCGGACCACGTCGAGCACCGCGTCGACGCTGCGCAGGACCCCGGCCATCTCAGCCGATCCGGGAGATCACGATCGATCGCACCACGCGACGGGCGGGCCAACTCGGCCAGCGCGAACGGGCATACCCCAATTCGTCGCGCGGGCGCTACCATTTTCATGGCAGGAGCAAGGCGCCTGTCCTGTGCGTCGGCCCGCGCGGGGCGAAAAGGCAGCACGCAGGGGGCTGCCGCGGAGTTCGGGCATCGACCGGATTCAGAATGTCGCCGGCGGGATCGTCGGCGATGCATGTGATATGGCGATGACATACTACATCGCCCGGGGCCGCCCGTGAACGTTTCAGCCGCGGTGGCCGATGGTCGCCCGCGTCATTTCCTCGACGTAGTCCATCAGCCGGTCGGCGCTGGCGGCGGCCTCGGCCGGCTGCCCGCGCGCGATCGCACGGATCACGTCGGTATGCAGCCGGGTCGCCAGCGGCAGGTCCTGCCGCTCGCGATGATGCAGGAAATAGAAGCGCCGCGATATCGCATGGGCGGCCTCGATCGCGCGTGACGCGTAGGCGTTGCGTGCACAAGCGGCGACGTGACGCTTGACCTCGGCGTCGTAGCGCAGCACCGGCAGTGCATCCCCACCCTGCGCCATCGCTTCCAGCTTGTCGGCCATCTTCAGCAGATGATCCTTTTCCTCGCGCGTGGCCCGGCGCGCGGCGTTCTCGGCGATCAGCCGCTCGAGCACGCGGCGAACCTCGAGCAGCAGCATCTGCTCGCTGACATTGATCTCGGTGATCTGCGCGCCGAGCCGGGGCAGCACCTTGACCAGGAACTGCGCCTGCAGCCGTTGCAGTGCCTCGCGCACCGGCGTGCGGCCGATGCCGATCATCTCGCTCAGTTGCTGTTCGGACCAGACGCTGCCGGGCGGCAGCTCGAGCTTGACGATCATCTCCTCGAGCCGCGACCGGGCCTGGTCGGCGAGGGCAGGTGTCAGCGCGGGAGAGCGGCGCGGCCTGCGCGAAGCGGAAGGAGGAGACGGCGGTGACGTCGCCGCGGCACGTCGGGCGCGAGGTGCGGTGGCGGCGGTGGTCTGCCCTTTCCGGGTCATCGACCTTGGCTTCGAATTCGACATGCTTCCGGCATCACATGAGCTCGGCGAGGCCCGGCGACCTTCGCGCGGGCCCCACCTCGGGAGGAGCATCAGCACACGAGAGCTTGATGACGCGAGCGATACTACGCTCGGGTTCTCGCGCTTGTCTCTAGAGGACGGGTGAGCGCGATGCAGGTCGGGAAACACGCCTGGCCGGTCGGTTTTCGATGGTGCCGCGGCGGCCTGTCGACCGCGCCGCGTCAACGTCGTCGCAGCAGCCGGACATGCATCGGGCGCGTGAAACGAGCCCCGTCGGGACCGAGGTGCGGCGCCAGCGCGCGACGGACCTCGGCCAGCCGGGCCTCGTCGATCCGGTGGTCGGCGAACGTCGGGCGCATCATCCGGCGTTCGAAGTCGTCGAAATCCGCGAATGTCACCGTCGTCTCGAAGCGATGGTCGGCGACCTGCTCCCACACCGGCCCCGTCAGAGCGCGGTCGAGTGCGGCCTGCGCGGCCGCACGGACGACACCTTCGTCGTTGAACAGCCGGATCACGTCGTTGAACGGGCCGGCGTACACCGGTTCGGACACATACAGGTGCCCGCCCGGTCGCAGCACCCGTGCGGTCTCGTCCAGTGCCTGGTCCATCAGGGCGACGGGCACGTGATGCAGCGACTTGAGCATCATCGCCAGGTCGAACGAGCGGTCAGAAAATGGGATCGATTGCGCGCCGGCTTCGACGAAGGTCAGCCGGTCCTGCGGGGCGGCGAGGTTCTTCGCGTGTTGCCGGCGGTCGACCTCCAGCCCGGTGAGGCGGCTGTCCGGATGTCGCCTCAGCAGTTCACGTGCGATCGCCGCGGCGCCACAGCCGATTTCGACGATCTCGCGGCCCGCGAGCGGCACGAGGCCGGCGAGCAGATCGAGTTCGTCATCGATGACCGGCGCGGCCCCTCGGGTGTGTTCGTCCACGTCAGATCTCCACGACGACCTTGCCGAACTGGTGGCCGGACTCGAGCCGGTCGAATGCCGCGTGCACGTCGGCGAGCGGATAACGCGAGTCGATGACCGGCCGGATGCGGCCGCCGGCGGCCACCGCGAGCAGTGCACGGAACTCGTCCGGGTCTCCCAGCGTCGAGCCGATCACCTGCAGCTGCCGAATGAACAGCCGACGCAGGTCGGCGCCCGGCTGGTCGCCACTGGTTGCCCCGCAGGTGACCAGCCGGCCGCCGCGGACCAGCGAACGCATCGCGGCATCCCAGACGGCGGCGCCGACGTTGTCGATCACGACGTCGACCCCACGTCCGCCGGTGATCGCCTGCACCCGTTTGGCGATCACACGCGGCGGCTCGGCGATCACGTAGTCGGCGCCGAGTGCACGCGCCCGCTCGAGTTTGTCCGGATCCCGCGAGGTGACGATCGTCGTCGCACCGACGAGCCGGGCGATCTGCAGCGCGGCCAGCGACACGCCGCTGCCGATGCCGAAGATCAGCACCGTCTCCCAGGGCCTGAGCCGCGCCTTCGTGAACACCATCCGCCATGCGGTCAGGTGGTTGACGCCCAGTGCGGCGGCCTCGGCGAAGTCGAGCGAATCGGGGATCGGGAACACATTGGCGGCCGGCACCGAGACCCACTCGGCGAACGTGCCGTCGCGGTGTTCCCCGAGGATCCGGTACGAGGTGCACAGCACCGCGTCGCCGCGCCGGCAGAACTCGCAGCGCCCGCAGGTGATGCCCGGATACAGGGTGACCCGCTGGCCGGGAGCCAGCAGCGTCTCGTCGTCGCCGACTTCCTCGATGACACCGGCCCCGTCGACCCCGATGATCTGCGGCAGCGTGTGGGTGATGCCTTCGCCGCTGTCGCGCATGTACAGGTCGACCCGGTTCAACGTGGCGGCGGACATTCGCACCAGCACCTCGCCGGGTCCGCGTCGCGGCCTGGGCCGCGACCCGATGCCGACCACGTCGTTGCCGCCGTGGCCGGTGAGGAACGCGGCCCGCATCGAAGGATTGTCGGTCATCGGTGTCTGCCTTCGTCTCGATTCGACGTCGTCGGTGGTCGGCTCATTCGGGCCGCGACGGCGCCAGCGGTGTCGCGCCG
The DNA here is from genome assembly GCA_902826305.1 of uncultured Burkholderiales bacterium. Lineage (GTDB taxonomy): Bacteria > Pseudomonadota > Gammaproteobacteria > Burkholderiales > Burkholderiaceae_E > CADEEH01. Next base: position 28,345 of record CADEEH010000040.1, on the reverse strand, counting down.
GCGCCGGTGGTAGCGCCGGTCGTCGCGGCCGGCCGGCGCAGCAGGCGCCGGAAGAAACCCTGGATGTCGTCGACGTAGGTGAACACGACCGGGATCACCAGCAGCGACAGCAATGTCGAAGTGACCAGCCCGCCGATCACCGACACCGCCATCGGCGAACGGAAGCTGGGGTCCACGCCGAGCCCGAGCGCGATCGGCACCATGCCGGCGCCCATCGCCAGTGTTGTCATCACGATCGGCCGCGCGCGTTTGTGACAGGCGTCGAGCAGCGCATCGGCGCGGTTCATGCCGAGGTCGCGGCGGGCAACGATCGCGTATTCGACGAGCAGGATCGAGTTCTTGGTGGCGATGCCCATCAGCATGATCAGCCCGATCAGCGACGGCATCGACAACGCCTTGTTCGCCACCAGCAGCGCGCCGAACGCGCCGCCGAGCGACAACGGCAGCGCGGCCAGGATCGTCACCGGCTGCAGGAAGTCGTGGAACAGCAGCACCAGTACCGCGTAGATGCACGAGATGCCGATCAGCATCGCCAGCCCGAAACTGTCGAACAGATCGCGCATCCCTTCGACATCACCCATCTCCACGCGCCGCACGCCCGGTGGCAGGTTGTTCAGCAGCGGGAGCGCATCGGCCTTGGCCAGCACCTCGCCGAGCTCGCGGCCGTTCAGCTCGATCTCGATCAGCACGTTGCGGCTGCGGTCGTAGCGGTCGATCAACGCCGGCCCGCTGTCCAGCGTCAGCGAGGCGACCGAACCGAGCATCACGTTGCCGGCCTTGCCGGGCACCGCGAGCCGTTCGATCAGCGACAGGTCCTGGCGCGCGGCCGCCGGCAGGCGGGCGACGATCGGCACCTGTCGCTGCGCCAGGTTCAGCTTGGCCAGTTCCTGGTCGAAGTCGCCGGCGGTGGCGATGCGCAGCGTCTCGGCGATCGCCGCCGCGGTGACGCCGAGATCGGCCGCACGTGCGCTGTCGGGCCGCACGACGATCTCCGGGCGGGACAGGCTGGCGCTCGAGGTGACGTTGCCGATGCCGGGCAGCGTGCGCAGCTCGCGTTCGACCTCGCGCGCGGTCTTCAGCAGCAGCGGGCCGTCGTCGCTGGTCAGGGCGAGCATCAGCTTCTCGCCGGCGCCGCCGAAGCCGACCGTGACGCGTGCGCCCGGCAGCTCCGCCAGCGTCGTTCGGATCTCGCTCTCGATCGCCTGTTTGCTGCGCGAGCGCTCGCCGCGCGGCGACAGGTTGACCAGCAGCGTCGCCTTGCGGGCCTCCGGCGCACCACCGACCGCGAACGGATCGCCGCCGGTCGAGCCACCGCCGATCGCGACGTAGACCCGGCGCACGTCGGCGATCTTCGAGACCAGGGCCCGCGCACGTTCGGCACTCGCGCGGGTCTGCGCGAACGTCGATCCCGGCGCCAGTTCGATCGACGCCTGTGTCTTGGCGAGGTCGTCGGGTGGGATGAAGCCGGTGGGCAGCAGCGGCACCAGCATCAGCGAACCGACAAAAAACGCGATCGCCAGCAGCGCGGTCACGAAGCGATGGCGGATGCACCAGCCGGCCAGCCGCAGGTAGGCACGCATCAGGCGGCCGTCGACCCGCGCCTGCCGGCGTGGCCGCAGCATGTAGGCGGCCATCATCGGCGTGAGCAGGCGCGCCACCACCAGCGAGGCCAGCACCGCCAGCGCCGCGGTCCAGCCGAACTGCTTGAAGAACTTGCCCGGCACGCCGGCCATGAACGCGGTCGGCAGGAACACCGCCACCAGCGTGAACGTGGTGGCGACCACCGCGAGGCCGATCTCCTCGACCGCCTCCATCGCCGCCTCGACCGGTGTCTTGCCCATGCCGAGGTGGCGGTCGATGTTCTCGATCTCGACGATCGCGTCGTCAACCAGCACCCCCACGACCAGCGCCAGCGACAGCAGCGTGACCACGTTGATCGAGAAGCCGAGGTAGTGCATGCCGACGAAGGTCGGGATCACCGACAGCGGCAACGCGGCCGCCGACACCACGGTCGCCCGCCAGTCGCGCAGGAACAGCATGACAACGATCACCGCCAGTACCGCACCCTCGAGCAGCAACGCCATCGAACCGACGTAACCTTCGTGCACCTCGTCGACGAAGTTGAACGACTCGGTGATCTGCAGCCCGGGGTGGGTGGCCTTCAACTGCTCGAGCTTCGCGCGCACCCCCGCGGCGACGTCGAGTTCACCGGCGCCCTTGCTGCGCGTGATCTCGAAGCCGACCACCGGCTGGCCGTCGAGCAGCGCGGCCGCGCGCCGCTCGGCGAACGTGTCCTCGACCCTGGCCACCTGGTCGAGCCGGATGCGGCGGCCGTCGGCCAGTGTGATCTGCATGCGCGCGAGTTCCGGCGCACCGGCGACCGTGCCGATCGTGCGCACCGACTGTTCCTGTCCGCCGACATCGGCGCGTCCGCCCGAGGCGTCCTGCTGCACCCGGCGCACCTGGCGCGAGATCTCGCTGACCGTCGCGTTCAGCGCGGCCAGTCGCGCCGGATCGATCTCGACGCGGATCTCGCGCGTGACCCCGCCGACGCGGGCGACACGACCGACGCCGGGCACCGCGAGCATCGCGCGCGCGACCTCGTTGTCGACGAACCAGGACAGGGCCTCCTCGTCGAGCCGGCTCGAGGCGATTGCATAGGTCAGGATCGGCATGCCCGAGAGATCGAACTTGGTGACGACCGGGTCGCGCAGGTCGTTCGGCAGGTCCGAGCGCACCCGCGCGACCGCGTCGCGCACGTCGTCGGCGGCCTCCTGCAGGCCCTTCTCCAGGCGGAACTCGATGTTGACGTTGACGACACCGTCCTGGATCCGGGTGTAGATGTGCTTGACGCCGGTCAGCGTCGCCACCGAGTTCTCGATCTTGCGGGCGACGTCGCTCTCGAGCTGCGCCGGCGCGGCGCCCGGCAGTTGTGCGGTGACCGAGATCGTCGGCAGTTCGATGTCCGGGAAGTTCTGGATCTTCATCGCCCGGAACGACATCAGGCCCAGGCCGGTCAGCATCAGGAACAGCAGCAGCGTCGGGATCGGATTGCGGATCGACCAGGTCGACAGGTTCATCGGCGCACCCGGCGGCACACCCTGGGGTGCGGTGTTCATCGCGTCGCCGCCGCTTCGGTCGGTGTGCCGACGCGGACACGGTCGCCGTCGGCGAGGAACGGCACGCCGCTGTCGATCACCTTGGCGTCCGCCTCGAGTCCGCGGACGATCTCGACCCGGTCCTCGTGGCGCCGGCCGGTCTCGACCTTGACCGCTCGTGCCCGGTCACCGTCGAGCAGGTAGACGATGTCGAACCCCTCGCGCCGCATCACCGCGGCGGCCGGCACGGTGGTGGCATCGGCGCTGCCGAGCGTGAATTCGCCACGGGCGAACATGCCCGCGCGTAGGCCGTCGGCGGCGGCGAGGTCGACGTAGACCAGTGCCTGGCGCGTGGCCGCATCGACGGTGGGTGCGATCATCCGCACCTTGCCTTCGACCGTCGTGCCGCCGGCAGCGAGCACCGTCACCGGCTGCCCGGCCCGGATCGTCGCGAGTTCATCGGCGGTGACTTCGGCGCGCCACTCGAGCCGGCCCTGGCGGATCAGGCGGAACAGTTCCTGCCCCGGCTGCGTGACCGCACCGACGGTTGCGGTCCGCTGCGAGATCACGCCGTCGTCGGGGGCGAGCACGCGGGTCTGCGACAGCCGCACCTGTTCCGCGCGCATCCGCGCCCGCGACGCGTCCACGCGGGCGCGCGCGGTCTGCTCGGCAGTGACCGCCTGCGCGATCTGCTGCGTGCTGATCGCGCCGGTGCGTTCGAGCTGCCGGGCGCGGGCGGCGTTGGCCTTGGCCTCGGCGAACGCAGCCTCGGCCTCGGCGAGTGCCGCGCGCTGCTGCGCGACCTCCGCCTCGACCGTCGCCTGGGCGAGCCGGGCGAGCGGCTGGCCGCGGCGGACCCGGTCACCGACGTTGACCAGCACGTCGGTCAGGCGCAGCCCGCCGACCTCGGCCCCGACACTCGCCTCCTGCCAGGCGGCGACACTGCCGTTGGCATCGAGCTTGCGCGGCCAGGATTCGCGCCGGACGGTCGAGACGGTGACGGTCAGCGCCGGACGTGTCGTCGATGAGCCGGACGGGGTTGCCGTGGCCGTTGTGCTGCCGGACGTGCTGCCGGACGCCGGGCCGTTCGGGTTTCCCGCGGCCGCGGGGGTGCCCGCGGTTGTCGCCGGCGCGGTCGGTGACGACTGCGGCGTGCACGCGGCGAGCAGCAGGACAAGCGCCAGTGCGGCGCCGGTGTCGATCACACGGGTCGATGGCCGGACGGTTCGATCGGTCAACGGGATCCTCAACGCAATCATCGTTTCGAAGCCGGGGCGGCCGGCGCCGTTGCATCCGCCGACCAGCCGCCGCCCGCGGCCTTGTAGAGCTGGATCGACTGCGCGAGGCTGTCGCGCTGCAGTTGCACCAGCGCCGCGTTCGCATTGAGCGCCTGGCGCCGGGCTTCCTCCAGCTCGATCAGGTTGCCGGCGCCGACCTGCCAGCGGCTCTGCGCGGCGGCGAGGAAAGCCTCGAAGTCGACCACCGCGGCCTGTGCGTCACCCTGCCGCTGGCGTGAGGCATTGGCCCGCACCAGCGCTTCCTCGACCTCGCGCACCGCGCCGCGCGCGCGTTGCCGGTACTGCGCGGCGAGTTCGTCGAACCGGGCGACGGTTGCGTCGACGCGCGCATCGCGCCGGCCCGCGTCGAACAGCGGCAGCGACAGCGCCGGACCGAACGACCAGCTCGTCCCATCGAACGTGTTGCCGCCGAAACGCAGCGCGGCCAGGCCGATCGAACCGGTGAGTGTCAACTGCGGATACCGGTCCGCATGGGCGGCGTCGACCTCGGCGGCGGTGGCCGCGAGTTCCCGTTCGAGTGCGGCCAGGTCGGGGCGCTGCGCCAGTGTCTTCGCCGGCAGCACGTCGATCGCCAGCGGCGCACTCGGCGGCAGCCGGCCGGTGCCGGGTCGCAGCCGCTCGCGCAGCGCGGCCTCGTCACTGCCCGACAGGGCGACCAGCGATTTCACCAGCACGTCACATTCGCCGCGTTGCCCGGTCAGCAGGCTGGCGCTGTTGGCCAGGCTCGCCCGCAGCAGCGCCGCATCGGCGGGCGCCGCCAGGCCGGCATCGACCTTGCGCTGGGTCAGCGACACCGTCTGGCGCAGCGACTGTTCGTCGGCCGCCTGCAGCGCGACCAGCGCCTCGCAGGTGCGCAACGCGACGTAGGTCGAGGCGACCTCGGCGGCCAGGCTGACGCGGGCCTCGTGCCACTCGGCTTCCCGGGCACCGACCCGTTCGACGGCGGCCGAACGTTCGGCGCGTCGTTTGCCGAACAGGTCGATCTCCCAGGCGGCATCGACAGCGGCCTTCGCACTGGTCAGTGCGGCGGCGATCGGCGGCACACCGGCCGCGGTGCGGACCACGCTGGAGTTCAGGTTGGCGGTGGGTGACAACGCGGCGCCGGCGGCCCGCGCCAGCGCACGCGACTGGTCGATGCGCGCGAGCGCCGCCTGCAGGCCGGGACTGGTGAGCTGCGCCTCGTCGATCAGGCCGACCAGCAGCGGATCGTCGAGCCGCCGCCACCAGTCGGCGAGTCGTGCCGGATCGCCGCCGTGTGGCAGCGCGGCCTGCCAGCGCTGCGGCGGCGACAGGTCGACCGGCCCGACGACCGGTCGCGTCGCACAGGCCGCCAGGGCCAGCAGTCCGGCCCAGCCGGATGCCCGCAACACGCGGGCGCAGGCGTTCAGTGGCCCTTGACCACCGCGCCGGGCTTCAGGCGGTAGGCGGTGCCGCAGTACGGGCATTTGGCTTCGCCGGTTGTCGCCACCTCGAGGAACACGCGAGGGTGGGAACTCCAGATCGGCATCTTCGGATTCGGGCAGAAGGCGGGCAGCTCGTGGCCGTCGAGTTCGACGGCCTCGTTCGCGGAGGTGGTGGTGCTCACGTCGGGTCGGCTCATCTCGGGTCGGCTCACTCGGGTCGGCTCATCTCGGCTGGATCATTTCGGCCGGATCAGACCGGCGCGAGCCAGTGACGGTATTTCTCGGACTTGCCGCCGACCACGTCGAAGAACAGCGACTGCAGCTTGCCGGTGATCGGTCCGCGTTTGCCGTCACCGATCGTGCGATCGTCCAGTTCACGGATCGGCGTGATCTCGGCGGCGGTGCCGGTGAAGAAGGCTTCGTCGGCGCAGTACATCTCGTCGCGGGTGATCCGCTTCTCGATCACCGGCAGCCCCATGTCGCGCGCCATCGTGAGCACCGCGTCGCGGGTGATGCCGTCCAGGCAGGACGCGAGGTCCGGCGTGTACAACTTGCCGTCGCGGACGATGAAGACGTTTTCGCCGGAGCCTTCGGACACGTAGCCTTCGGTGTCCAGCAGCAGGGCCTCGTCGTAGCCGTGGACCGTGACCTCCTGGTTGGCCAGGATCGAGTTGATGTAGTAGCCGGAGGCCTTCGCACGCACCAGCGACACGTTGACGTGGTGCCGGGTGAACGACGAGGTCTTGACGCGGATGCCCTTGTTCAGCCCGTCCTCGCCCAGGTACGCACCCCAGGGCCAGACGGCGATCGAGGTGTGGATCGTGTTGCCCTTGGCCGACACACCCATCTTCTCCGAGCCGATCCAGACGATCGGCCGGATGTAGCAGGAGTCCAGCCCGTTGACCCGCACACACTCCTTCTGCGCCTGCATCAGCGCCTCGGGCGTGAACGGGATCGTCATCTGGAAGATCTTCGCGGAATTGAACAGCCGTCGTGTGTGTTCGGCGAGCCGGAAGATCGCCGGACCGCTGGCGGTCTTGTACGCGCGGACACCCTCGAAGACGGCCATGCCGTAGTGCAGCGAGTGGGTGAGCACGTGCAACTTGGCGTCGCGCCACGGCACCAGCTTGCCGTCGAGCCAGATCTGACCGTCACGGTCGGCCATCGACATGGTTTGCTCCCGCAATTGAGGTCGGCCGCGGAGATCACGGCCGCCGGAGGCCATTCTAGCGAATCGGCGCAGCCGGCCGGGTCCCTCGTTCCGTCCCGCGGCCACGCCCGCGGACAGCGACCCCGGTCGGTGGCGGCACTGTACCGGCGGTGCCGCCGGCACGCCCGCGGTCGCCGCCGCGGCACCCTACCGAGGCACTACACTGACCGCGTGATCGCATCCCTTCGTTTCCAGATCGGCCTGTTCGCCGTGTTGCAGGCGCTGCTGCTGACCAACAACGTCACGCTGATCGCGATCAACGGCCTGGCCGGTTTCCAGCTCGCCGAGGACAAGACCTGGGCCACGCTGCCGGTCACCGGCTACATCCTCGGCGGCGCGGTCTGGGCGATGCCGGCCGCGCGCATCATGCGCCGTCACGGACGGCGTGTCGGCTACGGCATCGGATCGCTGGTCGCGGTGCTGGCCAGTGCACTCGGCTGGGCCGCGATGCAGGCGGCGAGCCTGCCGCTGCTGTGCACCGCCACCTTCATCGGCGGGCTGTACAACGCGTTCGGGGTCAGCTACCGGTTCGCCGCGGCCGATGCGGCCGATCACTACCGCCCGACGTTCCGCGCGCGGGCGATCTCGCTGGTGCTGGCCGGTGGTGTGATCGGCGGGGTCGTCGGCCCGGAGCTGGCCAAGTGGTCGCGCGGCGTGATGCCGGTTGCCTTCGCCGGCACCTACCTGACGCTGATCGGCTTCGCGATCCTTTCGTTCCTGCTCGCCCAGCTGATCCGGCTGCCGAACCGGCCCGTATCGGCGAGTGACGGGCCGGCGCGGCCGCTGTCGACGATCCTCGCGCAGCCGGCCTGCTGGGTGGCGATCGTCGCCAATGCGTTGTCCTACGGCGTGATGAACCTGCTGATGGTGGTGACGCCGCTGGCGATGGAGGCGTGCCGGCATCCGTTCGAATCGGCGGCGCTGGTGCTGGAGTGGCACGTGATCGGCATGTACGCGCCGGGATTTGTCACCGGCTCGCTGATCGGGCGCATCGGTGTGCTGCCGGTGATTGCACTCGGTTGTGTGCTGATGTTCGGCTGCGTCGCGGTCGCACTCAGCGGCGTGGACCTGATGCAGTTCCTGGCCTCGCTGTTCCTGCTTGGGGTGGGATGGAACTTCATGTACACCGGCGGCACGACGCTGTTGACGCGCACCTGCGGTCCCGCCGAGAAGAATCGGGTGCAGGGTTTCGCCGATGCCTGCACGTTCGCGACGATGATCGTGACCTCCGCGTCGTCGGCCGCGCTGCTGTTCAGCAACGGCTGGGCGCTGCTGAACCTGCTGTCGGTGCCGTTCGTGGCGATCGTGCTGGTGGCGACGATCTGGCTTGCGGGCCGCGAAGGGTGGGGCGTCGGCCGGCTGGTGTCCCCACAGGCGACGGTCCGCTGACGGACGAGGGGGCGCGGGCGACAGTCCGCCGGTGCACGAGGGCGCAGGCCGCGCGCCGATCTTGCGGCCGGCGTGGACTGCCTGGCGTCGACGCCAGGCCGCCGGCAGCGGACAGTTGCGCCGGCGAGACGCGGCGCCGAAGATCCTCGCGGATTCGCCGCGGCGATTGACGCGGATCAATTCGTCGCCGGCGCGCCGGTCCTACGCTGGCAGTGGTCCCAGTGGGACCGCAAGGGAGAGATCCGGATGGACATCCGCACGCTTCAGTTCGCGGCGGCCGCCGCCTTCGCCATCGTTGCCTCGGCCTGCACCGCGCCGGCGACGATCGTATCGCCCGCACCCGCACCGGTTGCCGATGTGATGCCCGCCCCCGCGGCCGGCACGCTGCTGACCTATCACCGGGTCAGCCACGGCAGCCTGGGCGAGTTCGACGGCAAAGTCGCCTGGACCTTCGGCCGTTACCCGATGGGCAGTTCGGAAATGGTCTCGTTCGTCAGCCCCGTCGTCGGCGGTTCCCTGCACGACCCTGCGAGCCTCGCGATCGTTGCCATGGTCGATGCCTCGGCGCAACCGACGATGTCGTTCGATCCGCCGCTGGGTCCGCGCTGGCCGATGAAGGTGGGAGACACCTGGACGATGAAATACCAGGTGACGATGCTGCCGAGCGGGCGGCAGGTGCCGATGACGATCCAGTGGAACGTCGAAGCCTGGGAGCCGGTGACCGTGCCGGCGGGCCGCTTCGAGGCCTACCGGGTCGTCTCGACGAGCAGCCTGGGCGAGGTCGAGACGCGCTGGGTGAGTCCGGGTGCGCAGATTCCGACGGTCAAGCGGCACGTCGAACGCGTGGCATCGCATCCGCAAGGCACGGGGACGCTGGACGCGGAGCTGGTGTCGCGCACGCCGCCGCCGGCGTGGCCCTGATCGCACGAGTGTGCTGGTCGGCTTGATCCCGGCCCCGGCGCCGGCCGGGACATGAGCGTCGATCCCCGCGGTTGGCGCGAGACTGTGTCGACCGCCTCGCGAGGGTGACCGGACGGATCGATCCTTCCGCGGTTCATCGTCCGGGCACCCGATGGACCGACACGATGAACGATCACACGACCGGCGCACCGAGCGACGCACCGAGCGACGCACCGGGCGACGCACCGGGCGACACCCGGCTCGAACGCGATGCGTTCGGCACGATCGCGGTGCCCGCGCGCAGGTACTGGGGTGCACAGACGCAGCGCTCGCTGGAGCACTTCCGGATCTCGACCGAGACGATGCCACGCGAACTGATCGTCGCGCTGGCTCGGGTCAAGCGGGCCGCCGCGGAGGTCAACCGCGAGCTCGGCGCGCTGCCGGCGCCGACGGCCGGAGCGATCATCGCCGCGGCCGACGAGATCATCGCCGGTGGCCACGCCGGGGAGTTCCCGCTCGCGGTCTGGCAGACCGGCTCGGGCACGCAGACCCACATGAACGTCAACGAGGTGATCGCCAATCGGGCCAGTGAACTGCTCGGCGGCGTGATCGGCGAAGGACGGCACGTGCATCCGAACGACGACGTCAACCGGAGCCAGTCGTCCAACGACGTGTTCCCGACCGCGATGCATGTCGCCGCCGTCGGCGCACTCACCGACCGGTTGCAGCCGGCGCTGGCCACGCTCGAACAGACGCTGGATCACAAGGCGCGCGGGTTCGCCGACGTGGTCAAGATCGGCCGCACACACCTCCAGGACGCCACGCCGCTCACGCTCGGGCAGGAGATTTCGGGCTGGGCCGCACAACTCGCGCAGTGCCGGCGTCACCTCGAGGCCGCGCTGCCGCACCTGTGTGAGCTGGCGATCGGCGGCACCGCGGTGGGCACCGGGCTCAACGCACCGGTCTCTTTCGACCGGCTGATGGCCGAGCGGCTCGCGGCCGCGACCGGGCTGCCGTTCACCGCCGCGCCGAACAAGTTCGAGGCGATGGCCGCCGCCGATGCGCTGGTGTTTGCCCACGGTGCCCTGAAGACGACCGCGGCGGCGCTGACCAAGATCGCCAACGACGTCCGCTGGCTGGCGAGCGGCCCGCGCTGCGGGCTGGGCGAACTGACGATCCCCGAGAACGAACCCGGCAGCTCCATCATGCCGGGCAAGGTCAACCCGACACAGGCCGAGGCGCTGACGATGGCCTGCTGCCAGGTGTTCGGCAACGACGTCGCGATCAACCTGGGCGGGGCGTCGGGGCACTTCGAGCTGAACGTGTTCAGGCCGATGATCATCCACGCGTTCCTGCAGTCGGTGCGGCTGCTCGCCGACGCGGCCGCGAGCTTCGATCGGCACTGCGCCCGCGGCATCGAGGCCGATCGGGTGCGGATCGCCGAGCTGGTCGAGCGCTCGCTGATGCTGGTGACGGCGCTCAATCCGCACATCGGCTACGACAACGCGGCGGCGATCGCCAAGCGGGCGCATCGCGAGGGCATCACGCTGCGCGAGGCCGCGCTCGCCAGCGGGCTGGTGCGTGCGGAGGATTTCGATCGCTGGGTGCGCCCGGAGGCGATGATCGGTGCGCAGCCCGCGGCGCAACCGGGCAGGACGGCGCCGGCCTGAATCTCAGGGGCGGGCCGCCTCAGGCCGCAGCACCGCGTCCCACAACGCCCGCACCGAATCGCGCTCGCCGGCGACCACCTGCGGGTCGACCCGGGCGTATTCGATCTCGTTCAACCGCTTCTCGTGCTGGAGCTGGCGATAACGCCGGTAGGCGTCGGCGCACCGGGCGGCCAGGTTGCGGTCGATCAGGCCGTGGGCACCCGCCCGCCGCAGCAGCGCGATGTTGCCGACGTTGTCGAGCAGGTCGGCGTATCGATGCGAATGGGCGAGCACGAGGTACTGGACCACGAACTCGATGTCGACCATGCCGCCGCGATCGTGTTTCAGGTCGAAGCGGTCGGTCTTGTTCGGATGACCGTCGTGCATCTTCTGGCGCATCGCGAGCACCTCGACACGCAGCTTCGCCGGATCGCGCGGTTGCGCGAGCAGTTCGCGCCGCGTCTGCTCGAAACGTGCGCCGATGTCGGGATCACCGGCGCAGAACCGCGCCCGCGACAACGCCTGGTGTTCCCAGACCCAGGCCGACTCGCGCTGGTAGTCGATGAACGATTTCAGGCTCGTCACCAGCAGTCCCGCGTTGCCGTTGGGCCGCAGCCGCAGGTCGATCTCGAACAGCAGGCCGGCCGCGGTCCGGGTCGACAGCCAGCCGGCGAGCCGCTGCGCGAGCAGCGAGTAGGCCGGCTGCGCCTGTTCGTCGTTGTCCTCGTGCACGAACACCAGGTCGAGGTCCGAGGCGTAGCCCAGCTCCTTGCCGCCGAGTTTGCCGTAGCCGATGATCGCGAACCGCGGCCGATCGCGGTGGCGCTGGCGCAGCTGCGACCAGACCACGTCCAGCGCGATGTCGAGCACCCGGTCGGCGAGTTCACTCAGCAGGTCGGCCACCCGCTCGACGGTGAGGCGACCCTCCAGGTCCTGCGTCAGCACGCGGAACACCTGGGCGTGGTGCGCCTCGCGGACGATGTCCATCTGCCGTTCGACGTCGGGGGTGTCGTTGTGCACCGCCTGCGCGACCGCCTCGCGCACCCCGTCAGCCCAGCGTCGCAGGTCGGTCGGTTCCAGCAGCTGGCCGTCGAGCAGTTCGTCGAGCACGATCGGGTGGCGGGTCAGGTACTCGGCCGCCCAGCGCGCCTTGCCCAGCATCAGCAGCACCCGCTCCAGCGCGGCCGGGTACTCCTTGAGCAGCATCAGGTAGCCGGACCGGCCGCAGATCGTCTCGAGCAGGTCGATGAAACGTTTCATCGCCTCGTCGTCGGCCCGCTGCTCGATCGCCGCCGCGAGCAGCCGATCGATGGTCGCGCGCGTGTCCTCGCGTGCGGCGCGATACCGCGGCCCCTCGCGCAGCGCGGTCACGCGCGGGGCGACCGCCTCCGAGAAGCCGACGGGTGCATCGGGTGTGCCGCCGGTGGCGGGTTCACTTTCGGCCAGCAGCGAATCGAAGACCCGCCAGACCGCGATCCGGGCCTGTTCGAGGTGGATGTCGAAATCGGCGGCCGCCAGGCCCAGCATCGCGGCGATGCGGGCGTGCTGCGCCGGATCGGCGTCCAGCCGGTGGGTCTGCTGGTCCTCCTGGTATTGCAGCATGTGTTCGACCCGTCGCAGCAGCAGGTAGGCATCGGTGAGCTGCGCGATCTCCGCCGGCGGGATCAGGTTGCGGGTGGCCAGCGCGGTCAGGGTCGTCAACGTGCGCTTGTCGCGCAGCCCCGGATCGCGCCCGCCGCGCACGACCTGGAACAGCTGCGCGATGAATTCGATCTCGCGGATGCCGCCGCGGCCGAGCTTGACGTCGATGCTGCCCTCGTGGCGCAGGTCGCGCTTGATCACCTCGCCGCGGATGCGTGCGTGCAGGTCGCGCAGCGCCGCGAACGAACGGTAGTCGAGGTAGCGCCGGAACACGAACGGATTGACCACCGACAGCAGGCCGGCCTCGTCGTCGGCACGGTGCACACCACCGGCCAGGCCCGAGTCGGCGATCACCCGGGCCTTCAGCCAGGCGAGCCGTTCCCACTCGCGCCCCTGGACGACGAAGTAGTCCTCCAGCATTGGCATCGAACACACCAGCGGCCCGGCGTCGCCGTTCGGACGCAGCCGGGTATCGATCCGGAACACGAAGCCGTCGGCGGTGGTCTCGGCGAGCAGTGCGATCGTGCGTCGCGCGAGCCGGTGCATGAACTCGCTGGCCGCGATCCGACCGGAGCCGGTCTGACCTTCGTCGCGATAGATGAAGACCAGGTCCAGGTCGGAGGACACGTTCAGTTCGCCGCCCCCGGCCTTGCCCATGCCGACCACCAGCAGGTCCTGCGGCAGGCCGTCGCGATCGCAGGGCATGCCGAAGTCGTGCACCAGCTCGATCGCCGCGCAGCGCAGCGCGAGCCCGGTGGTCTGTTCGGCCAGCGCCGTCATCGCGCCGGTGACCTCGGCCAGCGGGGCGACGCCGGTCAGGTCGCGTTCCATCAGCGCCATCAGCGTCAGCTGCCGCGCCAGCCGCAACGTGCGTGCGAGGGCCGCATCCCGCGTCAGTGTCGTGGCCGGCGGGGCGACGACCCGGTCCAGCTCGGTCAGCAGCGCGGCGATCGCGCCGGCATCCACCGGCGCGGCCACCAGTGCGCGCAGGCGGTCGGTCAGCACCAGCCCCGGCATGGTGATCTGCCCCATCGCGTGCAACGTGCGCCGGAAGTAGCCGGAGTGTTGCTCGGCTCGGAACGAAGTGGTCACGGCGAAAGCGGTATCCTAGAGACAGGGCTTCGCGGCGGTTGCACCGCCTCACAAGTCTAACCGGGCCGCCTGCCGCGATCCCACCGGCCGGCACACCGGTCGGTGGCTCGGCAACAGGCCGGAAATCCACGAGACGATGTTCAAGATTCCCTCGCCATCCCCCGCCGCCGGCACCACCCCGATCGCATCGACCGGCTGGCTGCGTGTGCTGGTTCGGATGGTCTTGTGGCTGCTGCTCGCGGGATATTTCGCGCTCGGCCTGGGGTATCTGGGTTTCCGTTATTACGTCTGGCCGAACCTCGACGACTGGCGGCCGCGCATCGAACGCGAGTTGTCGCAACTGAGTGGCCAGCCGGTACGGCTGGGCCGGATCGAAACCGGCTTCGACGGGTTGCGGCCCCGGTTGACGCTCCACGACCTGTCGGTGGGCGCCGACGAGACGGCACCCGAGTTCCGGGTCGACGAGGCGACCGCGGTGCTGTCGCTGCGCAGCTTCGCGATGCGCGAGTTGCGCCTGGCCTCGTTGCTGATGACCGGACCGCAGCTGATCGTCGAACGCACCGGTGTGCGCCAGCTTCGTGTCGGTGGCCTGCCGATCGACCTGGATGCGCCGGGTGAAGGCGGCGGGCTCGATCTGCTGCTCGCGCAGCGTGCGATCCGGATCGACCGCGCCCGGGTCCGCTTCCTGGATCGCACCCGCGGACTCGAGGCCGAATTCGAACGCGTCGACCTGGACCTGGACGGGTACGGCGACCGCCACACGCTGTCGCTTCGGATCGGTGAAGTGCCCTCGCTGGCCGCGGGCCTGCGGCTGTCGGCCGATGCCTACCTGGACGCGGGCGCGCGGGCGTCCGACATCACGCGCTGGCGGGGCGAGGCCTACGCGGAGACCGCCGGCGCGGCCTGGCGGCCGATCGCCCGGCTGCTGCAACTCGAGGATCTGCCGCTGGAGCGCGCCAGCGGCGACCTGATGTCGTGGGTCACCTTCGGCGCCGGGCGGATCGACGATGCGCAGGTGCGCTTCGCGCTGCGCGACGTGGACTGGAACGCACGCACCGCGTTGCCGTCGTTCGCGCAGGCGACGGGCACCGCGCAGATGGTCCGCCAGCGCGACGGGGCGATCCAGGTGACGGTGCCGGCACTGACGTTCGACGACGGCCGTGGATTCGCGTTGACCGCGCAGGGCCCGCAGGAAGTCGGCCTCGATGCGCAGGGCCGGATGTTGTCGGGCCGCATGCAGTGGCAGACGGTCGATGCGGCCGCGGTGCTCGACGCGCTGCGGCGCATCCGCTGGCCGCAGTCGCCGCCGCCGATCCTCGAGCGCCTGACCGCGTCCGGACGCATCGGGGCGGTCAGCGCGCAGTGGCAACGGGTCGACGCGGACTCGCCGTGGCGCTACAACGGCGAGGCGCAGTTCAGCGGACTCGGCGTGCAGGTCGCCGACGACCTCGACCCGGCGGAGATCGAGCGGCAGACGCCCCAGTCGCGCCGGCCCCGGATGCCGTCGTTCGCGAACCTCGGCGGCACGGTGCGGCTCGACCAGGAGGGTGGATCACTCGAGGTGCGCGGTGACGGGTCCGCGCTGACGTTCCCCGGCGTGTTCGCCGAAGCGCGGGTGCCGTTCGATCAGCTTGCCGCGCGGGCACGCTGGAAGGTCGATCCGCCGGCGGCCGAGGGCCGCGCGCCCCAGGTGGCGGTGACCCTGGAGGAGCTGAAATTCGCCAATGCCGATGCGGCGGGCAGCGCCCGGGGGACCTGGCGCAATGCGCAGCGCGGGCCCGGCGTGCTCGACCTGCAGGGTCGGCTCACCCGCGCCGACGCGACCAAGGTCGCGCGATACCTGCCGATCCGGCTCGCGCAGGACGTGCGCGAGTGGGTAGGGCGTGCGATCACCGCCGGCCGCTCCGACGACGTGCAGTTCGTCGTCAAGGGTGACCTGTTCGACTACCCGTTCGTCGATCCCGCGCGGGGTCAGTTCAAGGTCGTCGCCAAGGTGCGCGACGGTGGCCTGGCCTACGTGCCGGACTGGCCGCCGATCCAGGCGATCAACGGCGATGTGGTGATCGAACGGATCGGCATGGACATGGCGATCAAGTCGGCGCAGGTCTACGGCGTCGCGCTGAGCGCGGTGAGCGCGAAGATCGCGGACTTCGAACAGGCGCAGTTGCGCATCGACGGCGAGGGCGTCGGGCCGGCCCAGGACATGATCCGTTACGTGAACCAGAGTCCGATCCACGAGCGGATCGATGACTTCACCGCGGATACCCGGGTGCAGGGGCCGGCCAGGCTCCAGCTCCGGCTGGACCTGCCGCTCAAGCAGAAGGACCAGATGCGGATCGCGGGCACGGTCCAGCTCGCGGGCAACGACCTGCAGTTGCAGCCGGGCTTGCCGCCGTTCGACAAGGTCAGCGGACGGCTCGACTTCTCCGAGCGCGGCATCGAGTTGCGTGGGGTGCAGGCCCAGTTCCTCGGCGGTCCGATCAAGGCCGACGCGCAGACACCGGAGCCCGGGCGCTTCCAGCTGCGCGCCGAAGGCACCGCGACCGCCGAGGCCCTGCGCGAGATGATCGAACATCCGGTGATGCAGAAGGTCGACGGCAGCGCCGCGTATCGCGCGACGCTGGAGACGACCCGCCGCGGTGCGACGCTGGTCATCGACAGCGATCTCGTCGGTGTCTCCAGTGCACTGCCGCCGCCGGTCACCAAGCCGGCCGAGGCGAACTGGCCGCTCAGGATCGAGGTCAGCGCGCCGACGGTCGGTGACGCGCGGGCCACGGTCGACCATATCCGGATCTCGGTGCGCGACGACCTGCGCGGGGTGTTCGAGCGCCGCCGTGATCCGCAGTCGCAGCGGATGCTGGTGACACGCGGCGCGTTCGCGATCAACGGCGAGCCGCAGATGCAGGACTCGGGATTTGCGCTGTTCGTCAACCGGCCGGAGCTCGACGTCGATGCGTGGCGGACCGTGCTTGCCGCGGATCCCGTGCCCGGGGCGGGCAACGGCGGCAACGGCATCTTCGCGCCGGGTTTCACGCTGCTGCCGACCTCGATGACCGCGCTGTCGGCGAAGGTGCGCATCGCCAGCAAGGAACTGCACGACGTGGTGTTCGGCGCCTCGCGTGTCGGCGGCTTCTGGCGCGCGAACATCGCGTCGCGCGAGGTCAACGGCTTCTTCAACTGGCGCGATGCGGCGATCGGGCAGAAGGCGGGCACGCTGGTCGCGCGCTTCGGCCGCCTCGAGATCCCGAAGTCGCGTGCCTCCGAGGTCGAGACATTGCTCGACACCTCGCCGGCGAGCCTGCCCGGCCTGGACATCGCCGCCGAGGAGTTCATCCTCAACGATCATCGGCTGGGATCACTGACGCTGAAGGCGACCAACAGCGCCGAGGCGCAGGCGCCGATCTGGAAACTCGAGGAGCTGCATCTCGTGCATCCCGCCGGCACGCTGCGTGCGACCGGTTCGTGGGCCACGCGTCGCAGCGGGGCCGAGCGCCACGGCATCAGCCAGACGTCACTCGATTTCGATCTGGTGATGGGCGATGCCGGCGGGCTGCTGGCCGCGTTCGGACAGAAGGACGTGTTGAAGGGTGGCGAGGGCAAGCTCGGCGGCAGCGTGTCCTGGAACGGATCGCCGATCACGCTCGACTACGGATCACTCGGCGGCAAGCTGCGGCTGGACATGGGCGGCGGCCAGTTCCTGAAGACCGATCCGGGCATCGCCAAGCTGATCAGTGTCGTCAATCTGCAGTCGCTGCCCCGGCGGCTGTCACTGGACTTCCGCGACATCTTCGCCGAGGGGTTCGCGTTCGACTCGATCCACTCGGACGTCGCGATCGACGGCGGGGTCGCCCGCACCGACAACATGCAGATGCGGGGTGTGCAGGCGCGGGTGCAGATCCGCGGCCAGGCCGACATCGCCAAGGAGTCGCAGGCGTTGCAGATCGAGGTGCGCCCCGAACTCAACGCCGGGCTGGCCTCGCTGGCCTATGCGGCGGTGGCCAATCCGGCCGTGGGCCTGGGATCGTTCATCGCGCAGATGGTGCTGCGCCAGCCGCTGCAGGATTTCTTCACCTATCACTACGAGGTCAGCGGCTCGTGGGCCGATCCGAAGGTCAGCGAGAAGAAGCGCGAGATCGTCACCGAGGAAGAAAACCGCGTGTTGAACTGATCGCACACTGAACTGACCGCACATCCCCCTGTCCCACATCCCCCTGTCGCACATCCCCCGGTTATTCCCGCTCGCACCTTCCGAACGTCACCTTCCGAACGCTCACGGCAACCGATGGCAACCGATCCTGCAGCTCCTGTTTCGTCCCCGACGCCACTGCGGGTGGCGGCCGCGCAGTTCGTATCGACCCCGGACGTCGATGAGAACCTGGCGACCGCCGGCCGGCTGGTCGCCGAGGCGGCCGCGCAGGGCGCGACAGTGGTGGCGTTGCCCGAGTACTTCTGCCTGATGGGCCGGCAGGACAGCGACAAGGTCCATCGGCGCGAAGCCGACGGCGACGGGCCGATCCAGCGCGCGGTCGCGCAGATCGCACGCGATCATCGGGTGTTCCTGCTCGCCGGCACGATTCCGCTCGCCTGCCCGGTGCCGCACAAGGTCTACAACTCGTCGCTGGTCTACGGCCCGGACGGCACCCGGCTCGCACGTTACGACAAGATCCACCTGTTCGGGCTGCGCAAGGGCGACGAGAAGTTCGACGAGTCGGTGACCATCCTGGCCGGCCGCACCCCGGTGGCGGTCGACCTGGAAGCGCCGGCGATCGCGGCGGCCGGTTTCCGCCACGGCCTGCGCGTCGGGCTGTCGATCTGCTACGACCTGCGCTTCCCCGAGCTTTATCGCAATCTGTCGCCGGTCGATCTGATCGTCGTCCCGTCGGCGTTCACCCACACCACCGGCAGCGCCCACTGGGAGACACTGCTCAAGGCACGTGCGATCGAGAACCAGTGTTACCTGCTCGCCCCGGCGCAGGGCGGCCGGCATGTGAACGGCCGCCGGACCTTCGGCCATTCGATGCTGGTCGATCCCTGGGGCGAGGTCTTGGCCGTGCTGCCCGAAGGCGAGGGTATAGTGGTCGGAGAGATCCAGGCCGCCCGGATCGCCGAGGTGCGCGCGAGCCTGCCGGCCCTGATGCACCGGGCGCTCTAGGCCGTTTCCAGGTCGTCCCCAGGTCGTATCACCACCGTTTCGCCGCCCAGTCAGGAGTCTCCCCACGATGGACTTGTCCGCCGCCCCCTTCGACCGCCTGCAGATCGCCCGTGGTGTGCTGCTCGAACCGTTCGGCCTGGATGAACGCGACCTGACGCGGGCGCTGGCCGAGGCGTTCGAGCACAAGGTCGACTATGCCGATCTGTATTTCCAGTTCACCCGCAGCGAGGGCTGGAGCCTGGAGGAGGGCATCGTCAAGTCCGGCAGCTTCTCGATCGACCAGGGCGTCGGTGTGCGCTCGGTGATCGGGGACAAGACCGCGTTCGCCTATTCGGACGAGATCAATGCCAATGCACTGCTGTCGGCGGCCCGTGCCACGCGGACGATCGCCGCGCGCGGTGCCGGGCGGGTCAAGGTCGCCGGCACGATGAAGCCGTCCCACGGTCGGGCGCTGTACGGCACCGATGATCCGATCCTGGGCCTGGAGGCCGAACGCAAGGTGGCACTGCTCAATCGCGTCGAGAAACTGGCGCGTGCCAGGGACCCGCGGGTGCGCCAGGTGATGGCCGGCCTGGCGGCCGAATACGATGTCGTGCTGGTGGCCCGCTCCGACGGTGTGATGGCGGCCGACGTGCGCCCGCTGGTGCGTCTGTCGGTGACGGTGATCGCCGAGCAGGACGGCCGTCGCGAGCAGGGGAGCAGCGGCGGCGGCGGCCGTTTCGCGCTGGAGACGTTCGACGAGGCGACGATCGAACGCTACGTGCGCGAGGCGGTCGACGGCGCGCTGGTCAATCTCGAATCGCGGCCGGCACCGGCCGGCACGATGACCGTCGTGCTCGGCCCGGGCTGGCCGGGCATCCTGCTGCACGAAGCGATCGGCCACGGCCTCGAAGGTGACTTCAACCGCAAGGGGTCGTCGGCGTTCGCCGGCCGGGTCGGGCAACGGGTCGCCGCCAAGGGCGTCACCGTCGTCGACGACGGGACGATGACCGATCGGCGCGGGTCGCTGAACATCGACGACGAGGGCAATCCGTCCCAGTGCAATGTGCTGATCGAGGACGGTGTGCTGCGCGGCTACCTGCAGGACACGCTGAATGCGCGGCTGATGAAGGTGCCGGTCACCGGCAACGGTCGCCGCGAGTCGTTCGCGCACCTGCCGATGCCGCGGATGACCAACACCTGCATGCTGAACGGCGACAAGGATCCGCGCGAGATCGTCGCCTCGATCGACCGCGGCCTGTACGCGGTCAACTTCGGCGGTGGCCAGGTCGACATCACCAACGGCAAGTTCGTGTTCTCGGCCTCGGAGGCCTACTGGGTCGAGAAGGGCCAGGTCAAGTATCCGGTCAAGGGCGCGACGATCATCGGCAACGGCCCGGACGCGCTGACCCGGGTCACGATGATCGGCAACGACATGCGGCTCGATTCCGGTGTCGGCACCTGCGGCAAGGACGGCCAGAGCGTGCCGGTCGGGGTTGGCCAGCCGACGATGCGGATCGAGGGCCTGACGGTGGGCGGCACGGGGGCATAAGCCGGGCCGGCACCCGGCAGCAGCCGGCTGCGTTGCGGCTCCGCCGCGCCCCGGGTTGCGTTCAGCGCACGGGCCGCATTAGACTTGCCGGATGCTTCGCACCCGCGACTTCTGGTTCTTCCATTTCTACTTTGCCTGCTGCCGGCGGTGGGTGAAGGGAGCGCGTTCGTAGCAGCGAGCAACCCGAACCGAATGCAACCGCCGGCCTGAACCCCCGGCGGTTTTGTTTTTTCGGCCCCCTTTCGACGTTTCAAGTGCAGCCCGCCATGCCCAATACGACAGACGACACCCGGATCCGCGCCTACAAGGAACTCGCCCCGCCTTCACACCTGGTGCGCGAGTTTCCGGTCGGCGACAAGGCGGAGAAGGTCGTCTCCGGCGCCCGGCAGGCGATCCACCGGATCCTCAACGGGATGGACGACCGGCTGCTGGTGGTGGTCGGTCCGTGTTCGATCCACGACGTGAAGGCGGCCCGCGAATACGCGCAGCGCCTCACCGAGCAGCGCCAGCGTTTCGCCGACGATCTCGAAGTCGTGATGCGGGTCTACTTCGAGAAGCCGCGCACCACGGTCGGCTGGAAGGGCCTGATCAACGATCCGGATCTGGACGACAGCTTCGACATCAACAAGGGCCTGCGCCTGGCTCGCGAGCTGCTGCTCGACATCAACGAGATGGGCCTGCCGGCCGGCAGCGAGTACCTGGACATGATCACGCCGCAGTACGTCGCCGACCTGATCGCCTGGGGAGCGATCGGCGCGCGGACCACCGAGTCGCAGACCCACCGCGAGCTCGCCTCGGGCCTGTCGTGCCCGGTCGGCTTCAAGAACGGCACCGACGGCAGCCTGAAGATCGCGTTCGACGCGATCAAGGCGGCCTCGCAGCCGCACCACTTCCTGTCGGTGACCAAGGGTGGGCACTCGGCGATCGTCTCCACGCAGGGCAACGAGGACTGCCACGTGATCCTGCGCGGCGGCAAGGCGCCGAACTTCGACGCCGCCAGCGTCGATGCCGCCTGCAAGGAGGCTGCCGCGGCGGCGCTCGCCTGCCGGCTGATGATCGATGCCAGCCATGGCAACAGCCAGAAGCGGCCCGAGAACCAGGTCTCGGTCGTCGGCACGGTCGCCGCCCAGGTCGGCGCGGGTGACCAGCGGATCTTCGGCATGATGGTCGAGAGTCACCTGGTCGCCGGCCGTCAGGACCTGGTGCCGGGTCGCGAACTGATCTACGGGCAGAGCATCACCGACGGTTGCCTCGGTTGGGAACAGACGATCGGTGTGCTGGAACGGCTGGCGGAAGCGGCGCGTGCGCGACGGTTGGTGCAGCCGGATTGACATGAACCCGGCTGCCGGTCGCCGTGCGGCCGCCATTCGTCGGTCATCACCCGTGGCCCCATGCCGCTCTCCGGGAAGCGTCGATATTCCGTGCTATAAATTCCCGACGCTATTCATGAGAGGCCGCGATGGAGACGGTATCCACAGGCGCCGGCAACGCGCCCGGCAAGACGATGCCTCCGCCGGTCGAGGCGGGCAAGGCAGGGTCGAGCCGTTCGACGCCGCATGAGCGGCTGATCGCCCTCGGACTCAAGCCGATCGGTCGGGCGAGCGAGTTCGCCGACCAGATCCACACGCTGATGGCGCGGACACCGCTGTTCTCGGGGCTGGACATCGACGAGACCCGCACGCTCGGCGCGTTCATGTATGTCTACGAGGCGCCCCCGGGTGTCACCGTGATCAACGAAGGCGAGACCGGCGACTTCATGGTGCTGCTGATGCAGGGCATGGTCGATGTCCTGCGCCGCAATCGCTACAACTACCCGTCGCGGATCGCCGTCGCCCACGCCGGCCACGCGCTGGGTGAGATGTCGATGTTCGACGGCGAGCCCCGTTTCGCATCGTGTGTGACGCTCGAGTATTCGCGCATTGCGGTACTCACGCGGGATGCGCTGATGCTTGTGCTGCAGGACGAGCCCAAGCTCGGCAACAAGATCCTGCTCAAGCTGGTGCAGTTGCTGTCCGAGCGGCTTCGCCAGACCAGCGCGAAGCTGGTGTCGTATCTCGAAGCATCCCGCGAATCCTAGAACCTGTCGTAAAGCTGCTGCGCGTCCCGATTTGTGCGCTGTGATGCTCAGCGTACTGTCCGTACGCTTGCGCTTCTCGCGCGCAACTCGGGCCTGCTCGCTACGCTTTCCGACAGGTTCTGCGCCCTACTCGCGTTTCGCCCCGCGCTGCCACAACACGTCGGTGCCGCCGGCGTGACGGTTGAGCACCCGCGCCAGCACGAACATCAGGTCCGAGAGCCGGTTCAGGTACTGACGGCCGATCGCGCGCATCGGCTCCTGGTGCGCCAGGGCGACCACGGTCCGTTCCGCGCGCCGGCACACGGTGCGGGCCAGATGCGCCAGCGCCGCCGCGCGCGAGCCGCCGGGCAGGATGAATTCCGCCAGGCGCGGCAGCGTGTCGTTGTGTGCCTTCAGCAGCTCGTCGAGTCGCGCGATCTGTGCCTCGGTCACGTTCTCGTAGCCCGGTATGCACAGCTCGGCACCCAGGTCGAAGAGGTCGTGCTGGATGTCGATCAGCGCCGCGCTGACATCGGGCGGCAGCGGTTCGGTCAGCAGCAGCCCGATCACCGAGTTCAATTCATCCACGTCGCCGAGTGCGGCGATGCGCAGGCTGTCCTTCTGGGTCCGGGTCCCGTCGCCCAGTCCGGTGGAGCCGTCGTCGCCGGTGCGGGTGGCGATTTGTGTCAGTCGATGTCCCATAGGTGCGTATCGTAGCGCCGATGGCGGGCTCCGGACCGTAATCCACCCCGGTCGCCGACGGGATGATGCCGGCATCACCCGTGAACGAGGGTGATCGACTATCCTTGACCACCAGACCGCTTGCCCGGAGACACCGATGAACCATCCGTTTCCCGCGCCGGACGCCCTCGGGCGTCCGTTGCCGGCTTCACTGGCCGAGCAGTTGCGTCAGCGTTTCGGCGACCGGTTCTCGACCGCACAGGCGGTGCGTGATCACCACGGTCGCGACGAGTCGCCGTTTCCGCTGGTCGCCCCCGACGCGGTCGTGTTCGCCCATACGACCGAGGAGGTGCAGGCGGTGGTGGGCGCCTGCCGCGAGCATCACTTCCCCCTGATCCCGTACGGGGTCGGCTCGTCGATCGAGGGCCACCTGCTCGCCGTGCGCGGCGGCATCTCGGTGGATCTGTCGCAGATGAACAAGGTGCTGGCGGTGCACGCCGAGGACCTGACCGCGACGGTGCAGGCCGGCGTCACCCGCAAGCAGCTGAACGACGAGTTGCGCACGAGTGGCCTGTTCTTTCCGATCGACCCGGGCGCCGACGCCAGTCTCGGCGGCATGACCGCGACCCGTGCCTCGGGCACCAACGCGGTCCGTTACGGCACGATGCGCGAGAACGTGCTCGCGCTGACGGTCGTCACGGCCGACGGCAAGGTGGTGCGTACGGCGGGTCGCGCGCGCAAGTCATCGGCGGGTTACGACCTGACCCGGCTGTTCGTCGGTTCCGAAGGCACGTTGGGTGTGATCACCGAGGTGACCGTCCGGCTGTATCCGCAGCCCGAGGCGATCTCGGCGGCGGTCGTCAACTTCCCGACCGCGAAGGCGGCGGTCGACGCGGTGATCCAGACGATCCAGCTCGGCGTGCCGATCGCGCGCAGCGAGTTCCTGGATGCGGCGACGATCCGTGCGATCAACGCCCACAGCCACACGACGCTGCGCGAGGCACCGACGCTGTTCTTCGAGTTCCACGGCACCGAATCCGGCGTGCAGGAACAGGCTGCGACCGTACAGGCGATCACCCGCGATCTCGGCGGGCAGGACTTCGAATGGGCGACCCGGCCCGAGGACCGCACCCGGCTCTGGAACGCGCGCCATCACGCCTACTTCGCGTGCCTGCAGGCCCGGCCCGGGTCGCGTGCGATCTCGACCGACACCTGCGTGCCGATCTCGCGGCTCGCCGATTCGATCGAGGGCGCACGCCGGATCCTGGACGCCGCGTCCTTCCCGTCGATGATCTTCGGCCACGTCGGCGACGGCAATTTCCACGCCGTGCTGATGATCAAGCCCGAGGATGAAGCCGAGATGCAGGAGGGTGAGCGGCTGAACGCCGACATCGTCCGCCTCGCGTTGTCGATGGACGGCACCTGCACCGGTGAACACGGCATCGGTCTGCACAAGATGGACTTCCTGCTCGAGGAAGCCGGCGACGATGCGGTCGACCTGATGCGGCGGATCAAGCGCGCGCTCGATCCGGACGACATCATGAATCCGGGCAAGATCCTGCGGCCGGCGGCAAGCTGACGCGCCGGCCGGGCCGGCTCACTCCGGCTTGCCGGTCGGCTTCGGCCGGCGGCCGACGACGATCGGCAGCTCCATCTCGCGCCGGTCGCGTACGAAGCGGAACTGGGCGCTGGAGCCGGGCTTGATCTGCGCGATCGTGTTGAGCATCGTCGCGGTGTTGGGGACCGCCTTGCCGTCGACGCTGATCAGGATGTCGCCGACCTTGACCCCCGCCTTGTCGGCCGGGCCGCCGCGCATCACGCCGGCGATGATCGCACCGTCCGAACGCGGCAGCCGGAACGCATCGGCCATCTCCGGGGTCACGTCCTGCGGCTCGACGCCGATGTAGCCGCGGATCACGCTGCCGGTGGTGACGATCTGCTGCATCACGTTCTTCGCGGTCGACGCCGGGATCGCGAAGCCGATGCCCAGCGATCCGCCCGAACGCGAGTAGATCGCGGTGTTGATGCCCAGCAGCTGGCCTTCGGCATCGACCAGCGCACCCCCGGAGTTGCCCGGGTTGATCGCCGCGTCGGTCTGGATGAAGTTCTCGAACGTGTTGATGCCGAGCTGGCTGCGCCCGAGCGCGCTGATGATGCCCATCGTCACCGTCTGCCCGACACCGAACGGATTGCCGATCGCCAGCACCACGTCGCCGATGCGCGCGTTGTCCGGGTCGCCGAAGGTGATCGCCGGCAGGTCCTTCAGTTCGGTGCGCAGCAACGCGAGATCGGTCTCCGGATCGCTGCCGACGACACGCGCCCTCGTCTTGCGTCCGTCCGACAGCAGCACTTCGATGTCGCCGCCGGATTCGACGACGTGATGGTTGGTCAGCACCATGCCATCGGCCGACACGATCACACCCGAGCCCAGGCTCGAGGACTGCTGGCGCTGCGGGTACTGATCACCGAAGAAGCGGCGGAACAGCGGATCGTTGAGCATCGGGTTGTTCGGCGACAACCGCACTTCCTTGCTGGTGAAGATGTTGACCACCGAGGGCGTCGCCCGTCGCGCCGCCTCGCTGTATGACAGAATCGACGGGTCCTTCGACGACGGCGCGGCCGGCGCGCCCGCGGGCGGTGTGATCGCCGGCGGGGCCGCGGCGGCGGGTGGTGCTTCGGGCGGGACACCCGACAGTCGCGACGGCAGCCACTCGGGCTTCAGCGTGGCGACGACGAACACGACCGCCAGGGCGATCGTGACCGCCTGGGCGAATGTCATCCAGAGACGGTGGAGCATGGCGGATGCCGGATCGCCGGGAGGCGTGCTGATGGATCGGAAGGTCGGGACAACGCGGGGTCGGACGAAGGCTGCGCGGCGGCGGTCGGGGAACGGTGGCGAGGTGTCGCTGCAGAACCTGGCGAACTACGCCGATGCGCTGCTCGATGTTCCGCGCTTCAGCGATTATTGCCCAAACGGGCTGCAGGTGGAAGGCAGGCCGCGCGTGCGGCGGCTCGTCAGCGCGGTCACCGCGAGTGTGGCGGTGATCGATCAGGCACTGGCCGCCGAAGCCGATGCGCTGCTGGTGCACCACGGCTATTTCTGGCGCGGCGAGGATCCGAGGATCGTCGGCATCCGTCGCCACCGGCTCGCGCGGCTGATCGGGGGCGATCTGAGCCTGATCGCCTACCACCTGCCGCTGGACGTGCACCCGACGCTGGGCAACAACGCGCGGCTGGGCGCGCTGATGGGCTGGAAGATCGCCGGCCGCAGCGGGCCGACCGATCTGATCTGCCACGCCGATCTGCCACGGCCCCGTACCGCACCCGGGATCGGTGCCCTGCTGGCCGCGCGGCTCGGTCGCGCCCCGCTGGTGGTCGGTGCACTCGAGCGGCCGATCCGCCGGATCGCCTGGTGCACCGGGGCGGCCCAGGACATGCTCGACGCCGCGATCGCCGCCGGGGCGGACGCGTTTGTCAGCGGCGAGATCGCCGAACGGACCACCCACCTCGCGCGCGAGGCCGGCATCGTCTATTTCGCGGCCGGCCACCATGCGACCGAACGCGGCGGCGTGCAGGCCCTGGGCGAGGCGCTCGCCCGTCGTTTCGGCATCGAGCACCGGTTCGTCGACGACGACAACCCGGTCTGACCGGGCCGGCGGCCCGCGCGGTGGACGAAAAAAGGGCCGCCCCAGGCGGCGAATGAAAAAAGGGCCGCCCCAAGGCGGCCCTTCCGAGATCCGGCACCGCCATCCACCGGTCCGCGAACGGACCGGCGCGGCGGCGGGATCAGGCGGGGCGACGTTTCAGCAGGTCGCGGATCTCACCGAGCAGGACCTGCTCGGCGGGCGGGCCGGCCGGGGCCGGGGCCGGGGCATCCAGCTTGCCCTTCCACTTGTTCAGCGCCTTGACCAGCATGAAGATCGCGAACGCCATCAGCACGAAGTTGATCAGGATCGTCAGGAAGCTGCCATAGGCGAAGATCGGCACGCCGGCCTTCTTGAGCGCGTCGTAGGTGGCCGGCATGTTCTCCGGCGCCTTGCCGAGGACGACGAACAGGTTCGTGAAGTCGAACTTGCCCCCGAACAGGAACGAGACGATCGGCATCACCAGGTCGTTGACGATCGAATCGATGATCTTGCCGAATGCGCCACCGATGATCACGCCGACCGCCAGATCGATCGCGTTGCCCTTGACCGCAAACTCCTTGAACTCCTGCATCATGCCCATCTAGTTCCTCCTGAACGAACGAAAAATCGGCGCGCGGCCGCGCCGCGCGAATGTGTTGCCGGGAAAATAGCATCAATCCCATGCGGGATATCACGCCCGAACGGATTAGCAACACCGTGTCAGCCTGTTTTTCTTTGCGCAATGCAATACGCTAAAATGCCAGATTACCCAGATCGCGCATGGCCGTTCAGGCCATACCGAGCAGTCACCAAGTCGAAATCGCGATCCTGGTCAAGGACACCATGAGCAACTCCCTAACCACCCTCGGTGGCAGTCCCCTCCTGCCGGAAGACCCCTCCCGCCGCACCGCCCTGGTCACCACCTGCGCCGTCGGCGCCGTGGCCGGCCTCGGGGTCGCCATCCCCCTGGTCAGCACCTTCCAGCCTTCGGAACGGGCCAAGGCGGCGGGCGCCCCGGTCGAAGTCGACCTGGGCGGGCTCAGGGCCGGTGAGATGCGGCGCGTCGAATGGCGCGGCAACCCGGTCTGGATCGTCCGGCGCACGCCCGAGATGCTGGAAAGCCTGAAAAAGACCGATCCGCAGGTGGTCGATCCCAAGTCCGAGCAGTACTACCAGCTGAAGACACCCGAGTACGCGAAGAACCAGGTGCGCTCGATCAAGCCCGAGTACCTGGTCGTCGTCGGCATCTGTTCACACCTGGGCTGTTCGCCGTCGGACAAGTTCCAGCCCGGCGCGCAGCCTTCGCTGCCGGACGACTGGCAGGGCGGGTTCCTGTGCCCGTGCCACGGGTCGACCTTCGACATCGCCGGCCGGGTCTTCAAGAACAAGCCGGCCAGCCGCAATCTCGACGTGCCGCCGCACACCTACCTGTCGGACACCCGGCTGATCGTCGGCGAAGACAAGAAGGCCTGAACGGGCCGCCAGGCAGAGAGAACCATCCATGGCTTCAGAGAAGCAGCTTCCCGCCAATGCCTCCGTGCTGGATCACGCGCTGAACTGGGTCGACACCCGGTTCCCGCTGACCGCCACCTGGAAGGCGCACCTGTCCGAGTACTACG